>CAZBGP010000025.1:8914-25936 GCA_964491495.1 uncultured Lutibacter sp.
AAATACTGACTTTCATAAAAGGTTTGGGTTGAAGTCACTTCTTCGGGTGCGTGATAATTTTTATAAATATCGTGATGCGCATAAATAATTTCATGCCCTTCACCGTGAAGCAAACCCAACGTGTAACCGTGCATAAATTCACTGTCCGTTTTTAGATGAACAATACCTTCAGGTTTTAAAATATGGTGATATTTTTTTAAAAATTCCGTATTGGTAAGTCGGTGTTTGGTGCGTGTGTATTTAATTTGCGGATCGGGAAAAGTAATCCAAATTTCTGCAACTTCGTGTTTGTTAAAAAGCAAGTCGATAAGCTCAATCTGAGATCTTAAAAAACCCACGTTGGTTAAATTTTCTTCCAAAGCTATTTTGGCGCCGCGCCAAAAACGTGCTCCTTTTATATCAACGCCAATATAATTGATGTTCGGGTTTTTGCGGGCAAGCGCAATGGTGTATTCGCCTTTTCCGCAGCCCAGTTCAAGAACTATTGGATTGCTGTTATTAAAAAGTGTGTGCCAATTTCCTTTTTGGGAGAAACCATCAATAACTTCTTTTCGTGTTGGTTGAATGACATTGGAAAATGTTTCGTTTTCACGAAATCTTTTGAGTTTATTTTTGCTTCCCACAGGATTTGAGTTTCGTTAAAAAAAGGAAAAAATTTAAATGAATTTAAATAAGAAATTATTCGTTTCCTGCTTTTTTGTATTTTTTTAACTCGCCCAACCAGTAGAATAGTGCAATAAATAAAATGACAACAAAAATCCAGCTAACGATGTTTTGTAGCCACCAATTGTCCATGGCTCGAATGCTATTGTGAGGCGCAAATAAAACATTTTGACAAAATTCACCTATCGCTCTAAAAATATTGTTTGCAATCATAACTTATTTATATTTACAGGCAAAAGTATAAAATATAGTAATGATAGCAAATTTTTTCAATAAAACTAAACCGGCAACTATATTTATCCTTGCCGCACTGCTGTTTGTCTATTATTTTACCGCAACTTTTTTACTTCATTCGGCCGAACTTTCATTCAATTTTTTGATTAAAAGAATTTCTTTTTTCGTTTTTATTGCTTTATTGCTGTTGATTGTAAATTTTATTGTCAAAAAAAACAAGCTGACTAAAGACAATTCATACGCGTTGCTTTTGATGGTTTTTTTATTGGGAACTTTTCCTGAGGCCATGTTTTCTTCTAACATTGTTTTTGCAAATTTTGCATTGATGCTTGGATTTCGAAAAATTTACAGTTTAAGAACAGGTGTTGACACCAAATTGAAGCTTTTTGATGCTTGTTTTTGGATTGGTGTTGCTATACTTTTTTATTCGTGGAGTATTTTTTATGTATTGCTGGTTTATTTGGGGATGATTATTCACCAAAAACTCACCGTTAAAAATTTATTTATTCCTATTGTGGGCTTTGTGACGCCAGTGATTATTTATTTTACATATTGCCTTTATTTTGAAGATGCCGCTTTTTTTTACAATAAGTTTAATTATGAAATTAACTTGGATTTTAGTTCCTACACTTCCTTAAAATTATTAATTCCATTTATATTTCTATCAATTACTTTGCTTTGGAGTCTTTTAAAGGTAACGCCAAAAGTTGTTTCTGTCAGAAATAATTTTAAATTTTCTTGGGATGTATTGATTAACCACTTGTTAATTTCAGCAGTAATCATTGTTTTGGCACCAACAAAAAACGGTTCGGAATTGTTTTTTCTTATTTTTCCTTCTGCAGTAATTGTTGCGAATTTGATGCATCTCATCAAATCTAAAATTTTCATAAATGCAGTTTTATATGGCTTTTTGTTGATTTCAGTTGCAGTCTATTTTTTATAATTTAATCCCAAAAGACAAATCGCCTGCATCGCCCAAACCCGGAACTATGTACCCTTTTTCGTTCAGATGATCATCAACCGTGGCAATCCACAATTTGGTGGTTGAAGGAAAATGACTTTTAATGTATTCAATACCTTCTTTAGCGCCAATTACACAAGCCAAATGAATTTCTTTTGGCGTTCCGTGTTTTTTTAGTCCTTCAAAAACGGTTGCCAAAGATTGGCCGGTTGCCAACATCGGGTCGGCTAAAATCAATATTTTGCCGTCTAAATTTGGCGACGCAAAATATTCCACCTTAATTTCAAATTCGGTTTCGGTGATGTGTTTTCGATAGGCGGAAATAAAAGCGTTTTCCGCATCATCAAAAAAGTTTAAAAGTCCGCTGTGCAAAGGCAAACCCGCTCTTAAAATAGAACAAACTACAATATCTTTTTTTGGAATCGGCACTATTTTAGTGCCCAAAGGCGTTGAGACAATTTTGTTTTGAAAATCTAACGTTTGACTTATTTCATAAGCAATAATTTCACCAATTCTTTCAATATTTCTACGAAATCGCATACTATCTTTTTGAATTTCGGTATCTCTGATTTCTGAAATGAATTTATTTAAAATTGATTTTTTTTGGTCTAAAACGTTGACAATCATAGGAGGATATTTTAAGCAAAAATAGGATATAAAAATTATAAAATGGGAAAGTTTGTATGTAAATTTTAGATGATGGAAATGGTGTGATTAAGCAATTAAATTAAAGTATCCAAAACTTTTTTAACGATTGTTTTAGGCGAAATGCTTCTCATAACATCATCATAACCCTCACAAACTTTATTGCCGTAAATGGAACAGGGAATGTTGGGATATTTTTCCAAATCGGGTAAAAGGGAATTTTCAAAAGGCTGGTTAAATGGCGAAAATCCCGCAAATGGATGCGTAATTCCCCAAATGGTGATGGTATTTATTCCCAGCATTGCCGCAAAATGGGCATTTCCCGAATCCATGCTTACCATATTGTCCAAGTTTGAAATAAGCGCCAACTCCTGATTTAATTTAAGTTTTCCGGCAACATTTATGGCAGCAGGAAACTTATTTGCCAAGTTTTCTAACAATTCAATTTCTTTTTTGCCGCCGCCAAAAAGCAATATTTTTACAGGTTGTTGAGACAATTCGGAAATAACTTCTTCCATTAAATCCAAAGGGTACATTTTAGTTTTGTAAGTGGCAAATGGCGCAATGCCAATCCATTTTGTGTTTTTTGTGCTGGTGATTTCAAGTATTTCTGGAGTTAGTTCTTTTTTCGGCGGGAATTCTGGAGACGAAAGATCCAAATCAAATCCCAAGTTTCTAAAAACGTCGGCATATCTTTCATGGGTGGTTTTCAGTTGTTTAAAAACTTTATTTTTAGATTGTGTCAATGCACGCTTTTCACTTCGGCCTTTATCAACAAAAGTAACTTTTGCCATCGCCAATTTAAAAAAAGATCTTAAAATTTTAGAGCGCAAAACGTTGTGCAAATCGGCCACGGCATCAATATCAAAAGATTTTAATTCCTTGAAAAGTTTGTAAATTCCGAAAAAACCTTTGTGTTTTCCGTCAACTTCAGCAGCATAAAAAGAAACATTTTTCAGTCCATCAAACAATGGCTTCAAAAAAGGTTTTGAAAGCACGGTAATTTTTAGGGTTGGATATTGTTTTTCCAAAGCCTTTAAAACAGGGACCGCCATGGCAACATCGCCCATTGCTGAAAGCCGAATAACTAATAAATGATTAATTTGCGACAAAATAATTTTAAATTGTTGGTTATTTTTAACAAAAGTACGAATAGTTTTAGTGCAAAAAATACATACCATCAGTATTAAAATCTATATTACAAACCATAAAATGCTTAAATTTGCTTAAATATTATTTTTAGATGATACATTCAATGACCGGTTACGGTAAGACCGTACTGCAGCTTCCAACAAAAAAAATTACGATTGAATTGAAATCGTTAAACAGCAAAAACTTAGATTTAAACATTCGTGTTCCCGGCTACTACAGAGAAAAGGAACTGGATATTCGCAAACAACTGGCTACAGAACTGGTTAGGGGAAAAATAGATTTCTCCATTTATATTGAAGACAATGGCGGGGAATATTCATCGAAAATCAACGAAAATATGGTGAAAGAATACATGAACCAATTGCGGAGTATTGTGGATTCTGATGAAATTGAATTGCTAAAAATGGCGATAAGATTGCCCGATGCTTTTAAATCGCAGCGAGAAGAATTGGATGAGCAGGAATGGAATCAAATCGAGAATGGTATTTTAGAAACCATTGAAAAAATTAATGAATACCGCATTGATGAAGGAAAAGTGTTGCACGACGATTTTGTGTTGCGCATTTCTATCATTGAAATATTGTTAGAACGCGTTGTTGAAATGGATCCGTTGCGTATGGAACAGGTGAAGGAAAAACTCAGAAAATCAATTGCAGAACTGGAAACAAAAATCGACGAAAGCCGATTTGAGCAGGAACTCATTTATTATATTGAAAAACTCGACATAACAGAAGAAAAAGTGCGATTGAAAAATCATTTGGAATATTTCATCAAAGAACTGAATGAGGATGTTTCAAACGGTAAAAAACTGGCTTTTATTACCCAGGAAATTGGCAGGGAAATTAACACCATCGGCTCAAAATCCAATTTGGCGAATATGCAAAAATTGGTGGTGCAAATGAAAGATGAACTTGAAAAAATAAAGGAACAAAACTTGAATGTATTGTAAATAATCAGGAAATCAACAATTTTAAAACTTAACATCATTGAAAAAAGAGGGAAAACTTATCGTTTTTTCGGCACCTTCAGGCTCTGGTAAAACAACAATTGTGCATCATTTATTGAGAAAATCCGAATTAAATTTAGATTTCTCCATTTCGGCAACGTCACGTGAAAAAAGGGGAAAAGAAGTAAACGGAAAAGATTATTATTTTATTTCTCTGGAAGAATTTCAAAAACACGTTAAAAAAGGCGATTTTATTGAATGGGAAGAGGTTTACGAAAACAATTATTACGGCACTTTAAAAAAGGAAGTTGAGCGAATTTGGGCATCGGGAAAAAATGTCATTTTTGATATAGATGTTGTTGGAGGCTTAAGTATAAAAAACATATTTCCTAAGCAAACTTTAGCGATTTTCGTTAAAAGTCCGTCGATTGACGAAATGGAACGCCGCCTCAGAAACCGGAATACCGATTGTGAAGAAAAAATAAAAGAACGTGTTAAAAAGGCAGAAAAAGAGCTGAAATTCGCTAAAGATTTTGATGTTATTCTGGTGAACGATGACTTGAGTAAAGCGCAGGAAGAAGCCTATAATTTGGTAAAAAAGTTTGTGAGCTAGATTTTAGATTTACGATTTATGATTTAAGATTATGAATTTTTGATTTTACTTAACACAACTTATAACATTTAACTTTTCAACCTACCAACTTCAAACCAAAATGAAAATCGGATTATTTTTTGGCACTTTTAACCCAATTCACATCGGGCATATGATTATTGCCAATTATATGGTAGAATTTTCCGATTTGGATGAGGTCTGGTTTGTGATAACACCAAGAAGTCCGTTTAAGTTAAAAGAATCTTTGTTAAGCAATCACCACAGGTTGACTATGGCAAAAATTGCCGTTGAAAATTACCCGAAATTAAAAACATCCGACATAGAATTTAACCTTCCCGAGCCAAATTACACCATCAATACATTGATTCATATTGAAGAAAAATTTCCAAAACACCAGTTTTGTTTGCTGTTGGGTGAAGATAATTTGAAAGGATTTCAGAAATGGAAAAATTACGAAACCATTTTAAAAAATTACGAGTTGTACGTTTATCCTAGGATTTCAAAAGAAAATGTGGATCCGCAATTTTTGAATCACGCTAAAATTAATCGGGTAAGTGCGCCAATTGTTGAAATTTCATCAACATTTTTACGCAAAGCAATAAAGGATAAAAAAGACATCAGCACCATGCTGCCAATCAATGTTTGGAAATACATAGATGAAATGAACTTTTATAAACAGTAACTTTATAAAAGTTTTAACACAGCTAAACAAATAGTTTAAAATTATTTATATAAAATTCGTTTTTATATTTTTTGAAGCAGTATTATGGCAAATAAACTTAGAAAAAGGGTCAGATTCAAACAGAAATTAATTAATAAATACCGTTTGGTTATTTTAAATGAGGATACTTTTGAGGAAAAATTATCATTTAAATTAACAATAATGAATGTGTTTGTTTTTGGAACTTTATTTTCTGTTTTGTTAATTGTTGGCACCATTTTTTTAATTTCATTTACTTCTTTAAGAGAATACATTCCGGGATATTCTTCCACCAAATTAAAAAGAGAAGCCACACAATTGGTGTATAAAGTCGATTCCTTAAATCAGGTTTTGGAAGTAAACAATGTTTATATTCAAAAGGTAAAAGAGTTACTGACCGGCGAAATAAAGGAAGTGCAATTCGATAAAGACTCTGTTTTGAGCGCCTTGAAATTAAATAAAGATTCGATGAACTTTGAGCCTTCCGATATTGATTTGGAATTTAGGCAGGATGTGGAAACTGCCGACAGATTCAGTATTTTTAACGAAGCCACAAAAAGCGCCGATATTGTGTTTTTTTCTCCGGTTAAAGGAATTGTGACTGATGGATATAGCCTTAAAAATAAGCATTTTGCCATTGACATTGCCGTTAAAAAAGGAACACCGGTAAAATCTGTGGCCGACGGAACCATTATTTTTGCAGAATGGACCATTGAAACGGGTTATGTGGTTATTGTAGAACACAGCAAAGGGTTTATTTCCGTTTACAAGCACAATACTGCTTTGCACAAACAGCAAGGCGATATGGTAAAATCGGGCGAAGTGATTGCTTCGGCAGGTGATATGGGCGAATTAAGCACGGGGCCACATTTGCATTTTGAGTTGTGGAATGAAGGCTATCCGGTAAATCCAGTTAATTATATAGATTTTGAATAATGATGAACATAAAATCAATTTTAGCAAAACCATTCGCAAAACGCATTGCGGCCAAAATATATAAACAAAGCAAAAATGCCGTAAAAGTGCAGCAAAAGGTTTTTGAAAATTTAATTGCCCAGGCGCAAAGCACCACTTTTGGCAAAGATCATAATTTCAGCAAAATTAAGTCCTACGAAGATTTTAAAAAGCAGGTTCCCATTCGCGATTACGAAGCGTTGAAACCGTATGTTGAAAAGGTAATTTCAGGTGAATCGGATGTTTTATGGAAAGGAAAGCCTCTGTATTTCGCAAAAACTTCGGGCACTACATCGGGCGTAAAATATATTCCGTTGACCAAAGAATCGATGCCGATGCACATCAGCGCAGCGCGAAATGCCTTGTTGATGTATATTGCCGAAACTAAAAAAGCCGATTTTGTCAACGGAAAAATGATTTTTTTGCAGGGAAGTCCAGAGTTAGACGAAAAAAACGGCATCAAAACCGGACGGCTTTCAGGCATCGCTGCACATTATATTCCAAGCTATTTAACCAAAAACCGTTTGCCAAGTTGGGAAACCAATTGCATAGAAGACTGGGAAACCAAGATTGAAGCGATTGTTGATGAAACCATCAATGAGAATATGACATTGATTAGCGGAATTCCTTCCTGGGTGCAAATGTATTTTGAAAAACTGGTGGAGCGCAGCGGAAAAAAAGTGGGTGATATTTTCCCAAACTTTAACTTGTTTGTTTATGGAGGCGTAAATTTTGAACCTTATCGCAACAAGTTTGAAGATTTAATCGGGAGAAAAGTGGATACTATTGAGTTGTTCCCTGCTTCTGAAGGATTTTTCGCTTATCAGGATTCCCAAAATGAAAAAGGAATGCTGTTGCTGGTTGATAACGGAATGTTTTATGAGTTTATTCCTTCCGAAGAATTTTTTCAGGAAAATCCGACCCGAATTTCTTTGGCCGATGTTAAAATTGGCGTAAACTATGTGCTTATTTTAAATACAAATGCCGGACTTTGGGGTTACGATATTGGCGACACGGTGGAGTTTGTTTCCATAAATCCGCCAAGAATTAAAGTTACAGGCCGTATCAAACATTTTATATCCGCGTTTGGGGAACACGTGATTGGCAGCGAAGTGGAAAACGCCATAAATAGCCAAACCACAGGAACAACAATTGCCATCAATGAATTTACGGTGGCGCCGCAAATTACTCCAGAAAGCGGATTGCCTTATCACGAATGGTTTATTGAATTTGACAGCAAGCCAGAAGATTTGGACCATTTTGCGCATAAAATTGATGTTGCTTTGCAACAGCAAAACAGTTATTATTTCGATTTAATCAGCGGAAAAATATTGAAAACTTTAAAAATCACTTTAATAGAAAAAGGCGGTTTTAATAAATATATGAAATCGATTGGGAAATTGGGCGGACAAAATAAAGTGCCGCGTTTGTCCAACGATCGAAAAATTGCAGACGAACTTATAAAATTTGAAGAAAAATGAAGATAATTTCTGTCAATCTTGGCGAGTTAAAAGTAATAAATTACAAGGGTAAAATTGTTGAAACCGGTATTTTTAAGTATCCGGTAAATCAGCCAGTTTTTTTGGGAACTGAAGTTGTTAAAAACGATGCGGTAATTGACCGAAAACATCACGGAGGAATTGAGAAAGCGGTTTACGGATATTCCCAAAATCATTATGAATATTGGAAAGAATTGTATCCGAATTTAGACTGGGATTATGGCATGTTGGGTGAAAATTTAACGATTTCAAATTTGGAAGAAACGGAAATATTTGTTGGCAATACTTATAAATTGGGCGAAGTTTTATTGGAAGTGACCAAACCAAGAGAGCCTTGTTACAAACTCGGAATTCGTTTTGGAACTCAGGAAATCGTAAAACAATTTTGGAATTCAACCAAATGTGGCGTTTATTTTAAAGTGCTGCAAACAGGAAATGTAAATATTGGTGATGAATTGATTCTTGTAAATAAAGTTGAGAATTCACCAACAATCGCCGAAGTTTACGAAACTAAAAAATAACAAAAAAACTGTTTAAAAACCGATTTAACCGCAAAGCTCGCAAAGAAGGCGCAATTTTCGCAAAGTGTCAAATTTTGAAGCAGTACTTTGCGTTCCTTGCGAAAAGCTTTGCGTCTCTTGCGGTTAAAAAATGAGTGCTTCTAAACAATCTCTTTTTAATTATTAAGAATCTATTTTATTTTTTCGCCAGCAAATCTCTAATCTGAATCAATAATTCTTCTTGAGACGGACCTTTTGGCGCTTCAGGCGTAGGAACTTCTTTCTTTTTCATGCGGTTAATTGCTTTTATGATCATAAACATAACAGCCGCCACAATAATAAAATCGACAAGGTTTGTTAAAAAATCTCCGTAAAGCACGGCAACTTCACCAACTATTTCTCCGGTTTCATTGACAACGCCTTCATTAATAACCCATTTCAGGCCTTTAAAGTCCGATTGAAAAATTAACCCAACCAAAGGTGAAACAATTCCACCGGTAAAGGATGATACAATTTTGTTGAAAGCGGCACCCATTACAAAACCTACTGCAATGTCAATAAGGTTTCCCTTCATTGCAAATTCCTTGAATTCTTTTAACATTCCCATTTCTTAGTGTTTTTAATTAATGATTAGTGTAGCTAATATAATAAAAAAGTTAATTCAATTGAAATTCATTTAACCGCAAAGACTGCAAAGAAAATACGTGAAGTGCGCAAAAAATTTGTCAATATTTTAAAATCGTAAATCAAAAATCGTAAATCAAAAATCCAAAATCGTAATTCAATTTGCATTAGGGGTTGCAGCGAAAATACTTTTTTGAGGTTTTTTCCGAAAAAAAGATTGCAGCGAAAAACCCGACCCGCAGGGGAATGCCCAAATTATTAGGTAAAATGAGATTTTTGTTGTGTTGAAAAGGCTATTTCACCACTCTTTTTACGCGCTGTGAAATGGCGGTAAGCAGTTCGTAGGGAATGGTATTTGTGCGTTTTGCCAAATCTTCTATGTGCATTTGGTCTTTAAAAATAAGGACTTCATCGCCTTCTTGGCAGTTGATATTGGTGACATTCACCATAATCATATCCATACAAACATTGCCAACGATGGGCGCTTTTTGGTTGTTGATGTAAACATAACCAACGCCATTGCCGAATTGTCGGGAAATTCCGTCGGCATGACCAATAGGAATGGTGGCGGTTTTAACGGTTTCTGCAGCTTTAAAAGCGCGGTTGTAGCCAACAGTTTCCCCTTTTTCAACGGTTTGAATTTGGGAAATAACCGATTTCAAGGTAATTACATTTTTTAATTTTGCGGTTTCGGCTTCATCGTTTGCAAATCCGTACAATCCAATTCCCAAACGCACCATATCAAATTGTGCTTCTTCAGCGTAATTAACAATGCCCGAAGTGTTTAACATATGCTTAAAAGGTTTTGTTGGCAATTGCGGAATAAGTTGGGTTGAAATTTCTTTAAACGTGTTAATTTGCTGTAGCGTAAATTCGCGTTCGCTTAAATCTTCGCTTGCGGCGATATGCGAAAAAACGGAAGCAACCACAATTTCTTGCTGATTTTTCACCAATGATAAAATTTCGGGAATGTCTTTTTTTGTGAAACCCAATCGGTTTAAACCCGTGTTGAATTTTATATGAATGGGATAATTTTGAATTTTTAAATTTTTGGCTGTTTCAATAACCGCTTTTAATAAAGTGATGGAATAAATGTTGGGCTCCAGGCAGGATTTGATAATTTCCTCCAAATTTATTTTCTGCGGATGCAATACTAAAATAGGCGTTTTAACTCCGGCTTCCCGCAAGGCAATGCCTTCATCCAAATAAGCAACAGCAAAATAGGCAACTTTTGATTCCAGAAACTTCGCGATTTCAACTGAACTGCTTCCGTATCCAAACGCTTTAACCACGGCCAAAACTTTCGTTTCGGGAAGCAATCTTGATTTAAACACATTTAAATTGTGTTCAATGGCATTTAAATTTATTTCAAGCACAGTAACGTGACTATTTTCCATTTTTTTCTTCGGCTTTTTTGATTTTTTCTGCCAGCATAGCTTTAAAGTAAGCGGAACGGCTTAGCGGCTCATATTCCTGGGTTTCGCCCAGCAAAACAAGTTCGTCGCTGGCGGCGGTTCTATGACTGTAATGCGCTAAATTTCCTGTTCTTGTGCAAACGGCATGAACTTTGGTCACATATTCGGCAGTGGCCATAAGTGCCGGCATCGGGCCAAACGGATTTCCTTTAAAATCCATATCCAAACCCGCAACAATCACACGAACGCCGCGGTTTGCCAAATCGTTGCAAACAGCCACAATTTCCTCATCAAAAAACTGAGCTTCATCAATTCCAACAACATCAACATCGCTGGCTAAAAGTCGGATATTTGCCGATGAAGGAACCGGCGTGGATCTAATTTCGTTGGCATCGTGAGAAACTACTTTTTCCACATCATATCTAACATCAATGGCAGGTTTAAAAATCTCCACTTTTTGTTTTGCAAATTGGGCCCTTTTGAGCCTGCGAATCAATTCTTCCGTTTTTCCAGAAAACATTGAGCCGCAAATTACTTCAATCCAGCCAAATTGTTCGTTATGATTTACTGTATTTTCAAGAAACATTTTGTAATTTCACGGTTGAAAGGTTATTGTATTTTTTTTAAAAATAAATGCAATGAAAATATTGTTAAATTTTTTACATTCGTTTTTGTAAAATCATTTCGTAATTTACGATTTTGATATGATACAAATTTATTAAAAATTAAACAGCAACACTCATTTAACACGTCAACTTATGCACAAAAAATTAGAAGCCGAACTGGTAAGTCTGGCAAACAGCATTTTGCAAATGAAAAACAAGGATGATGTAAATGCATTGCATAAAAAAGCATGCGAAATTTACGAAAAACTCACAGTGTTGCGATTTGTGGAAGATTATGTTGAAAAAACACCAAACATTTCAGATACCGAAGAAGAAACTATAAGTACAGTGCAACAGGAATGGGTTGAGGCGATTGAATTTGAAAGCAAAATGGTTGTTGAAATTCCTGAAAAAACTGAAAAAAAAGAAGCTTTTTTAGAAGCAAAAATGGAAGAATTGTTCAATGAGGGCGATACCATCGTGAAAGAAACCGCGAAAAAAAGTTACGCGCTTCAAATCTCTTTGGAAGAAGAGTTTAAAGATGCCATTTCATCTGATATTGCTACAAATTTATTTGAAAGGGCAACCAAAGAAAATCCTATATTTATAGAGAAAACAGAAGAAAAAAATGAGAATAAGCAACGTTCCTTAAACGATGCTTTGTTTAAAAACAACATACAGGTTGGCTTAAATGACCGCATCGCTTTTGTAAACCAACTATTCGACGGAAGCCAGCAGGATTTTAACAGGGTTGTGTCCCAACTAAATTCTTTTAAAACTGAGGAGGAAGCCAAAAATTTCATTTACGAATTTGTAAAACCAGATTACGACTGGAGCACCAAAGAAGAATTTGAGCAACGGTTAATCCAATTGATTGAGCGTAAATTTTTATAATTGCTTCTTGAGAATAGCTTTATAATCTGTTCTTATAATAAATCGCTATGAATTATTTTTTGCTTGAAGAGGAACTTAAAAAAAGAACAAAACTCGATTATTTTTGGGGTAGAAAGCAGGATGATGAATTTGACAAACAAACCAATTTTATCTACAAAACAGAATCATTTGAATTGCTTTTGGCAACCATTGACTATGCCTTTAAAATTAATGCCAAATATGATGATTTAAAGAATTATGCGTTAAACAGGTGGTTTAATTTTTGGTCGGCAAAAGGTGTGGAAAGTATTTTTTGTGAGCACGAAAACGTAAAACCGCATATAGATTCTTTTAACAAATTCACCGATTTTTACATCCAAAACATTCCCTTTGATCATAAAACTACCGTTTTCCCGAAAGGGTTTGGAAAATCGGTTCCTTACGGAATTTTGCATAAAAGTGAACTAATTACTTGGCTGTATGAAAATCAGAGCCAGCAGCAGAGGAAGCATCACAAAAACAGGCTTTTTATTGTTTTGGTAAATTATAAGGAAGAAGACGGGCATTGGAAATTAAAATCGGAAATAGGCTGGCTCAAAGATACAATCTCAGCTTATTTGCTTAATTTTGACCAGTCAAAGCTTCACAGCTTTACTTTTGAAAACAAAACGGTTTATGCTGATATTATTTGGGCAATAAAAGGTAGTTAAATGTTAAAAGTTATAAGTTGTCGCGACAGGCCGTTTTAAAAGTTGAGGTTCAATTAATAATTGAATAAATTAAATGTTTTGAATTTAGATCAAAATAAACTCCCTTTCCTTAAGAAAGGGTTGGGGATAGGACAAAAATCGTAAATCGTACATCAAATAGTGAATTATATAGGTTCTAAACACAAGCTTTCTTCTTTTTTAAAAGATGTCATCATCGACACGGTTGGGGGCGATTTGTTGAATCTTGTATTTTGCGATTTGTTTGCCGGAACCGGGAGCGTTGGCCGAACTTTCAAACCTTTAGTGAAGCAGATTATTGCTAACGATGTTGAATTTTACAGCTATGTGCTGAACCGAAATTATATAGGGAACCATCAAGAATTAATGTCTGAAGAACACCTCAGTTTCTTAAATAATTTAAAGGAATCGGAAGGATTTGTATTTCACAATTACAGCGAAAACGGCAAGGAAGGACGCTTGTATTTTTCCGCAGCTAATGGAAAAAAAATCGACGCCATTCGGCAGCAAATTGAGAACTGGAAAAAATCTGAAGAAATCTCGGAAGACGACTACTATTTTTTACTGGCTTCCTTAATAGAAAGTGCCGATAAAGTGGCAAATACCGCATCAGTTTATGGCGCTTATTTAAAACAACTGAAGAAATCGGCCCAAAAAGAACTAATTTTAAAACCTGCGTTATTTACGCTAAACAGCAACAAACATCAGGTTTTTAATGCAGACAGCAACGCATTGATTAAAGAAATAAAAGGCGATATTTTATATTTGGACCCGCCTTATAATGAGCGGCAATACGGATCAAATTATCATTTGTTAAACACCATTGCAAAATACGATTCTTTTGAGCCTCAGGGAAAAACTGGTTTGCGAAACTATTATCGATCAGATTATTGCAAAAAAAATGAAGTCAAAAATTCATTCGAGGAATTGATAAAAAATGCTAACTTTAAATATATATTTCTAAGTTACAACAATGAAGGTTTAATGACGGAAGACGAAGTGAAAAGCGTGATGTCAGCCTACGGAAAATACAGTTTGAAAACAACCAATTATCAGCGTTTTAAAGCTGATAAAACAGAAAACAGAAATCACACAGCAACTTCAACAGTTGAATATTTACACATTTTAGAAAAACAATGATGAAAGCAGCCCAATATAACCAACTTTTTGATGAAGTAATTAAAAATTACCATGTTATTGATGAGGTGGATCAGCCATTTGAAAACCCGTTTGATTCAAAATCTTTTGAACATTTATTGTACAGAAAAAATTGGATTGATACCGTTCAATGGCATTATGAAGACATTATTCGTTTACCCAATATTGATCCGGTGGAAGCTTTGGTGTTAAAACGAAAAATCGATGCTTCCAATCAGGACAGAACAGATATGGTTGAATATATCGACAGCTATTTTTTAGAAAAATTTAAAAATGTTACCGTAAAAGAAGGCGCTAAAATAAATTCTGAAACGCCTGCTTGGGCAATTGACCGGCTTTCTATTTTGGCCTTAAAAATTTACCATATGCGCGAAGAAGCCTCACGTGAATCGGCTTCCGAGGAACATAGGGCAAAATGTCAGGAAAAACTGAATGTTTTATTGGAACAAAGAGTAGACTTATCAACCGCAATTGATGATTTGTTAAACGATTTTGCCACTGGAGAAAAATACGTTAAAGTTTACAAACAAATGAAAATGTATAATGATGCGGACACAAACCCAATGTTGTATAAAAAATAAAAAGCCTTTTAAAAAGGCTTTAAAAAGTGCTAAAATTGCACTTTTTTTTGCGGCACTTATCTTTTTAGGCAGCTGCAAAAGTGCTTTGGTGCCAACTTTTTCTGAACAACAGCAACCTGCAGTTCCAAATTATGAGAATGCGGCAACGTGGGCTATTTTACCAGATTCCTATCCGGAAAATTTGAAACACTGGCAAACAAATACAAGCAGTTTGGATGCCGATATCTTCTATATTTATCCAACCTTAAATATTGAAAAAAAGGATTTAAGATGGAACGTTCCGGTAACAGATTCCATTCAAAATGTTAAAGTGGTTGACAAAGCGGTTTATTTTCAGGCATCCGCATTTTTAAATGCCGGAAAATTGTATGTTCCTTATTACCGTCAGGCGCATTTAAGGTCTTATACCAGTTATGAAAACGGCGGGAAAGAAGCATTGAATTTGGCTTACAGCGATGTTAAAGAAGCTTTTAAAATCTATTTAGAAAAGTACAATCATGGAAGACCGATTATTATTGCATCCCACAGTCAGGGAACAACCCATGCAATTCGGCTTTTAAAAGAATTTTTCGACGGAAAAGCATTGCAAAATAGATTGGTTGCAGCTTATTTACCGGGAATTGCCATCAAAAAAAATGAGTTTAAGCATATAAAGATGATGACAAATCCAACGGAAATTGGCGGATTTTTAAGTTGGAATACCTTCAAAAAAGGTCATTACCCAAAATCTTATCAGGAATGGTTTAAAGGCGCTGAAGTTTCTAATCCTGTTGATTGGGATAATAGCAATGAATCTGAGCGTTCAGACCACAAAGGATTTTTATTTACCAACGATAAAATATATACACAGGCATTGGAAGTTTATGTAAAAGATGGTGTTTTGTGGGTTAGCGTGCCACATTTTCCCTACCGATTATTAGTTTTGGAAAAAAAAGGTTACCATGCAGGCGACATCAATTTATTTTGGGAAGACATTCGGGAAAACGCAGTTTTACGCGTAGAATCTTACCTAAAAAAACAAATGATTTCCGAAAATAAAAATTGATTATTTGTCTTATTTTTGAAAAATATTCACTCTTTTTTTAGTATTTCCCACATAAACTTCATTGCCGTTAACAACTACGGGACGCTTTAAAAAAGTGTATTCGTCCAATATCAATTGTTGGTAGTCTTTTTCTGTTAATTGCTGACTTTTTAAGTCCATTTCCTTATACTTTTTTGCACTTCGGCTAAACAAAACTTCATAGTTTTTTGTGAGTGCAAATAATTCTTCCAACTGCTTAACGGTAATGGGTTCGGTTTTAATTTCCTGCAAAATATAGTCAGAAGTGTCCATTTCTTTTAAAATTCTTCTGCAGGTGTCGCAGGTTTTTAGGTGGTATATTTTTTTCATTTTTTAAATGATGTTAATCCGTAAAATTAATGCGTTTTTACTTTAAATTTGAAAACTATTAATAAAAAATCAACAACATGCAAAAACACTTTGACATCCTCATTAAAACAAGACAACTGCTTTTAAAAATTACCGAACACCTTTCGATGGAACAATTGAATAAAATTCCGCAGGGATTTAAAAATAACATCGCCTGGAATATTGCGCATTTGGCGGTGACACAACAACTTTTATGCTACAAATTATCGGGATTGAATTGCTTGGTTTCAGAAGAGATGATTGCTGATTTTCAAAAAGGAACAGCGCCAAATCAACCCATTTCACAAGAAGAATTTGAAGCGATAAAAGTGCAATTTATGCAATTGCCTTTGCAGTTGGAAGAAGATTACAACAAGGGAATTTTTAAAAATTACAGTGAATACAAAACAAGTGTAAATATCACCTTAAATTCTGTTGATGATGCCATTATGTTTAACACGTATCACGAAGGAATTCATCTTGGAATCATTCTTCAATTGATGAAATTTGTTTAAATTTTTTAAGTGATGAATTCACCCAAAACCAAAGAATGTGAGCCTTTTTGCTTAAAATGGACTTAAATTTGATACTTTTGCCATAGGAAATGATCAAAGCAACACCGATGATTTTGCCGCTTGGCAAGAAAGGTGAAGACAATAAAAAATAAAATATTTATAGATGAAATTTAATACAAAAACCATCCACGGAAATCAAGCGCACGACCCTTCAACCGGAGCGGTTATGCCACCGATATACCAAA
>CAZBGP010000026.1:0-25689 GCA_964491495.1 uncultured Lutibacter sp.
TGTAACCCAACAAAAAAATATTTCGATAAATATTTTTTGCTAATAAATGGGAAATGGCCAAATCAACATCATCCGTTTTTCCGCTGTGGTAGGAGTAAGGTTTATTATTGTCTTCGCCACTGCAACCCCTGAAATTAATCGCCGCGCCGTCTATATTTTGTGTATTCAAATAATTAAGCACCGTAATAATATACTTGGATTGAGAACTTCCTTCCAATCCGTGCAATGCCAAAACAACGGTTTCAGAACCCACAGAAGCCAAATCCAAATCGATGAAATCTATATCATTGGTATTTATCCGTTCTCTTGCATAAGTAATGGTTTCTGCAGAAAAAATTGTTTTATAAGCGGTATTAAAATGATTATTTCTGAAAAAAATAGTTGGTTTATAAGTAGATTTTAAAAGTGTCATTTAGCAATTTATTAAAAAGTTTTATTGAATTAAATTTTACTGAAAAACAATTATTAAATTTACGAAAAATAAAAATAGTGATGCTAAAAAAATATATTCCCAATTTATTGACGCTACTTAACTTACTTTCAGGAACCATTGCAGTTTATTTTGCGGTTAAAGAAGAGTTGGTGATAGCAGCTAGTTTTGTTTTTTTAGGGATATTTTTTGATTTTTTTGACGGATTTGCGGCACGATTGCTGAAAGTTCAGGGAGAATTGGGGAAACAGTTGGATTCTTTGGCAGATGTTGTCACCAGTGGTGTTGTACCGGGAATCGTGTTATTTCAGCTGATTTCCAGATCGGTTGAAAATCAAACTTGGGAAAATGCCGTTAAATCGGTTTTGGAAATTGGAAACGAACATTATTTCACAAGTTCCTTTTTTATCTCCTTAATTGGCTTGCTTTTTACGCTTGGCGCCGCTTATCGTTTGGCGAAATTTAATATTGATGAACGGCAAACAAGTTCTTTTATTGGTTTGCCAACGCCAGCTGCGGCTTTGGTGGTTTTATCATTACCGTTAATATTAAATTTCAGCGGAAATGCATTTGCGACTGAAATTATTCAAAATGTTTGGTTTTTAATTGGGTTGGCAATCCTGCTTTGTTATTTGATGAATGCGGAAATTCCGTTATTTTCCTTAAAATTTAAGGACTACAGTTTGAAAAAAAATAAAATAAAGTACCTGTTTATTGTACTTACAGCTATTTTTAGCGCAGTATTTCAATTTATAGCCATTCCATTGGTGATATTGCTTTATGTATTACTATCGACAATTGAAAATAGGCTGCTAAAAAATTCGGATTAAAATTTCCTCCTTTTTAATTCGAAATCTTTTCCTAAATACACACGTCTAACGGTTTCATCTTCAGCAAGTTCTTGTGGCGTTCCTTCTTTTAAAATACCGCCTTCAAACATTAAGTAGGTTTTGTCGGTAATGGCAAGTGTTTCCTGCACATTGTGGTCGGTAATTAAAATGCCGATATTTCTGTCTTTTAAATGCGCCACAATATTCTGAATATCTTCAACAGCAATTGGGTCAACGCCGGCAAATGGTTCATCCAACAAAATAAATTTAGGATCTGAAGCCAAAGCCCGCGCAATTTCAGTTCTTCTTCGTTCCCCACCCGAAAGCAAATCACCCCTGTTTTTTCGTACGTGAGCCAAACCAAATTCACTCAATAATGATTCCATTTTGTCTTTTTGATCTGCCTTCGACATATTGGAAAATTGCAATACGGATAAAATATTGTCTTCCACAGTCAATTTTCTAAAAATGGAAGCTTCTTGCGACAAATATCCCACACCTTCTTGCGCTCTTTTGTACATTGGATATTTGGTTATTTCCTGATCATCCAAATATATTTTTCCTTCATTTGGCTGAATCATTCCAACAATCATATAAAATGAAGTGGTTTTTCCAGCACCATTCGGACCTAAAAGTCCAACAATTTCTCCCTGTTCCACCTGCAATGAAATTCCGTTCACAACGTATTTGCTTCCGTATTTCTTTTTTATATTTTCTGCTCTTAAAATCATTGTTGTTTATTTGTGTAACTGTTGATTTGTTAATTTTGGTTTTAACGTTAATTTTTAACTTTTAATCTTTTTCTAATTCTTCCCAAAATTCATAAGCCCTTCTTAAATGAGGAATTACGATGGTGCCGCCAACCAAAGTTGCGATGGAAAGTGATTCCATCACCTTTTCTTTTGAAACGCCCGATTTAAAACATCCTTCCAAATGATATTTGATACAATCATCGCATCGTAAAACAGCAGAAGCAACCAAGCCCAACAACTCTTTTGTTTGGACGTCTAGATGGCCTGCTTTGTAGGCATTGGTATCAATATTAAAAATTCTTTTGATGATTTTATTGTCATCAGCCAGAATTTTATCATTCATTTTTGCGCGGTAAGCGTTGAATTCTTCTACTTGTTTAGCCATTTTTACGTTCTCTTTTACGTTGTTGTCTCGTTACTATTTTAGATATTATTATACTGACTTCATATAATATAAGTATTGGAATTGTTACAATAATCTGACTTACCACATCAGGAGGTGTGATAACTGCAGCAATAATTAAAACAATAACCAATGCATATTTTCTTGTTTTAATCAAAAAATCTGGAGTAACTATTCCCATTTTAGTTAAAAAATACATCACGATTGGCAATTCAAATATCAATCCTGAAGCCAACACAGATGATTTTAATAATGCGATGTATGAACTAATTTTAATATTTCTTTCAACAAGGTCACTTACTGAATAGCTTCCCAAAAAATTCACGGAAAGCGGCGTGATAACATAATAACCAAAAAGTACGCCGACGAAAAATAAAAATGAAGAAACTATTATAAAGGCAACAGCGCTCTTGCGTTCTTTTTCATACAAACCCGGACTGATAAACTTCCATACTTCCCAAATAATAAAAGGAAAAGCTAAAATAAATCCTACCGTAATAGAAATCCAAATATGGGCATTAAATTGTTCCCCCATCTCCAAACTTTGGAAAGTGAATGGAATATCTTCTATGCACAATCCTTCTGTGCCAAAAAATCTTGATACATCGCAAAAAATGCGGTAGGTAATAAAACTGGCATCTTTAGGGGCAAAAATTATTTTATTGAAGATAAAGTCCTTCATTAAAAATGCAATAATTGCAAAAACAAATATTGCTGCACTAGAGCGAACCAAGTGCCATCTCAATTCTTCAACATGGTCTAAAAAAGACATTTCTTTTTCAGGTGCTCCTATTTTCTTTTTTGCCATTTTAAAAAATTCCTTCTTTTAATAAATCATGCAAATGTACGACACCTACGTATACAGAATTGTCTTCGACCAAAATTTGGGAAATTTTATTGTTTTCCATAGTTTCCATGGCTTCAATGGCCATTGCATCCACCTGTATTGTTTTTGGTTTTTTACTCATAATATCTTTGGCTACCAGCTTGCCAATATCAGGTGAATTTGACAGCATTCTACGCAAATCGCCATCAGTAATAATACCGACTATTTTGTTGTTTTCTATAACGGCGGTTGTACCCAATCGTTTTTTTGAAATTTCAATAATTACATCATTAATTGGTGTAGTTGGCGCAACTTGCGGCATTTCATGTTTGCCAATTAAATCACTCACCCTTAAATATAGTTTTTTTCCCAAGGCGCCTCCCGGATGGTATTTTGCAAAATCTTTACTCGAAAAATTATTTAGATGCAATAAACAAATTGCCAAAGCATCTCCCATAACCAGTTGTGCTGTTGTACTTGTTGTTGGCGCTAAATTATTTGGATCAGCTTCTTTTTCTACAAAAGAATTCAATAAAAAATCGGCATTGGTGCCTAAAAAAGATGCTGGATTGCCTGTAAGCGCAATTATTTTGTTTCCGTAATTTTTAATTAATGGCAATAAAACTTTAATTTCTGGCGTATTTCCGCTTTTTGAAATGCAAACAACCACATCATTTTCCTGAATAATTCCCAAATCGCCATGAATGGCATCGGCTGCATGCATAAATATCGCTGGGGTTCCCGTAGAATTTAACGTAGCAACAATCTTGGTTGCGATGTTTGCGCTTTTGCCAATTCCGGTCACAATTACCCTTCCTTTAGACTGATATATAAAATTTACGGCATTTTCGAAATCTTCATCTAGAAAATTCACTAAATTCGCAATCGCTTTGCTTTCAATTAAAATTGTCTGCTTTGCGTTCTCAATAATTGTATTTTTATTTTTCAAAAGATTATAGTTTTTTAACAAAAAAAAGTTTTATCTTTAATTTTAAACAAAAATATATTTATTTAATTAGAAATTGAATAAACTGCTAATAAAAAAGTAAAAGTCAAAATTTATGAAATTTTTTAAATCCTCAACTAAAACATTGTTTTGGTTGCTGATTTAAATTCGTATTAATAATTTAGAAGTGATAATGAACAGCAAAGAGATTGATTTACACGAGGCTTTAAAAAAATATTTTGGTTTTACTAAATTTAAGGGACTTCAAGAACCTGTTATAAAAAGTATAATTGAAGGAAATGACACTTTTGTGATTATGCCAACCGGAGGCGGAAAATCGTTATGTTACCAACTTCCCGCTTTGGTTAAAGAAGGTACGGCAATTGTTGTTTCGCCATTAATTGCATTGATGAAAAACCAGGTTGATGCCATTCGAGGCATTTCAGCGGAGCATGGAATTGCACACGTATTAAATTCTTCCTTAAATAAAACGGAGGTTACCCAAGTTAAAAGTGATATTGAGAAGGGAATTACAAAATTATTGTATGTGGCTCCGGAATCATTGATGAAAGAAGAGTATATCGACTTTTTAAAAAATCAAAATATTTCTTTCGTTGCCATTGATGAAGCACATTGTATCTCTGAATGGGGACACGATTTTAGACCGGAATATAGAAATTTGCGGACTATTATTCAAAAAATAGACAATGTTCCGTTGATTGGATTGACAGCAACTGCAACCCAAAAAGTGCAGGAAGATATTATAAAAACATTGGGCATGTTAAATGCCAACACCTTTAAAGCTTCCTTTAATCGACCGAATTTATTTTATGAAGTTAGGCCAAAAACAAAAAACATAAATTCTGATATAATTAGGTTTGTTCGTCAATTTCAAGGAAAATCGGGTATTATTTATTGCTTAAGTCGTAAAAAAGTTGAAGAAATAGCTCAAGTATTGCAGGTGAACGGCATAAAAGCAGTTCCTTATCACGCAGGATTGGACGGAAAAACCAGATCGAAACACCAGGATATGTTTTTGATGGAAGATGTAGATGTGGTGGTGGCAACAATCGCTTTTGGAATGGGAATTGACAAACCGGATGTTCGTTTTGTGATTCATCATGACATTCCTAAAAGTTTGGAAAGCTATTATCAGGAAACCGGAAGGGCAGGGCGAGATGGCGGAGAAGGATTTTGTTTGGCCTATTATTCTTACAAAGATATTGAAAAACTAGAGAAATTTTTGTCTGGAAAACCAGTGGCTGAGCAGGAAATTGGCAATGCTTTGCTGCAAGAAGTTGTTGGTTATGCAGAAACTTCTATGTCGCGAAGAAAATATTTATTGCATTATTTCGGCGAAGATTTTGATGAAGTGAACGGTTTGGGAGCGCTTATGGACGACAATGCAATCAATCCAAAGAAAAAACATGAGGCCGAAAATGAATTAAAAATGTTGTTGGAAGTTGTTGTTAAAACCTTCCAAAAATATAAAGCAAAAGAATTGGTAAATACCTTAACAGGTAAAGTGAATGCCCAATTGAAATCGCATAAAACGGACGAACAACCGTTTTTTGGCTGCGGAAAAGAACATGACGGAAAATATTGGATGGCTTTGATAAGACAAGCATTGGTTGCAAGGTACATCAACAAAGAAATTGAGCAGTACGGCGTTATAAAAATTACAGATAAAGGAACAGATTTTATAGGAAATCCGTCTTCATTTTTGATGACAGAAGACCACGTGTATGATGAAAGCACTGATGCCTCAATTTTAACAAATGGTAATGGCAGCGGAACTTCTGCAGATGAAGTGTTGCTTAAAATGCTTAAAGAGTTACAAAAATCTGTTGCCAAGAAAAATGGCGTACCGCCTTATGCCGTATTGTTGGAACCATCTTTGGAGGATATGGCGCTGAAATATCCGATGACCATGGATGAATTGAAAAATATTTATGGCATTGGTGAGGGTAAAGCGAACAAATACGGCAAACCTTTTATTGAATTGATTGCAAAATATGTCGAAGAAAATGACATTCTTCGTCCAGATGATTTTGTGGTTAAAAGTACCGGCGTAAATTCAGGATTGAAACTTTATATTATTCAAAATACAGACCGAAAAATTCCGCTTGAAGATATTGCAAAATCAAAAGGTTTAAGTTTTAATGAATTGATTGAAGAAATGCAAGGCATTGTTTACAGCGGTACTAAATTAAATATAGATTACCATATTGATGATTTATTGGATGAAGACCAGCAAGAAGAGATTTTTAATTACTATATGGAATCTAAAAGCGACAGAATACAAGACGCGTTAAACGAATTTGATGGTGATTATGATGAAGAAGAGTTGCGCTTGATGCGGATAAAATTTATGAGTCAGGTTGCTAACTAAAATTTACGCCAAATAAGCCACAACCATACCAACCAATATCGCAATAAATTTTAAAAGATTAAACTTGTGGTCTTTTGATGTTTCAAACAAAATAATTGTTGAGATATGTAAAAAGATACCTATTATAATTGCGGTAATCTCTGTTTTATATTGATTCAAAATTTGAAGATATTCGCCAGCCAAACTTCCTAAGGGTGTCATTAAAGAAAAAAGCACTAAGAACAGCACAGCATTCTTTTTAGAAATTTTTGAACTTACAAAAAAGGTTCCCAATATAATTGAAATAGGAACATTGTGAATCACTATTGCCCATAGCAAGTATTCATGACGATGGCTGTGCGCCAAAGGAATTCCTTCCAAAAAAGCATGAATATTTAAACTTATGAATAATGCCCATGGAAAAACAATATTTTTTTCAACGTGAATATGGCCGTGTTCTGCGCCTTTGGAGAAAAAATCTAAAACAAGCTGTAACAACAATCCTAAAAGGATAAATAAACCAATGTTTGGGTTTACTTCAATATAAACTTCAGGAAACAAATGTAAAATAGTGATAGATAATAAGTAAGCACCACTAAACGCCAACAATAATTGAACGGTTTTAAAACTGGGTTTTAATCCGAATACGATAAAAATGCCAACCAATACGGAGGCTATAAGTGCAATATAACTCATTCTAATACTAAAATTAAACGGTCTGAAGTTTCTTTATTAAATTCTTCAAGCTGATAATCACCAAAAGTATGTTTAATTTTAAAACCTACAGAATTTACATAGGAATTAATTTTATCGAAATCTAAACTTTTTACTTTTTCAAAATACGTATGGTGCTTTCCGTCGGCATCAAAATTTATTTCTTTTACGATAAATCCGTTTTTTACGTAACGATTCATTTTAAAAGTAATATCATCAATGGTCAGCACTTCTTCAGCAACAAGTTCAGAAATCACTTTTTTTGTATTCATAAAGTCAATTACAGCAATTCCATTTGGATTTAATCCGTTTTTAATATTTTGTAAAATGGCAATATCTTCTGCATCGTCTTCAAAAAAACCAAAACTCGTGAACAAATTCAAAATAACATCAAACTTACTTTTAAAAGGATTCCGCATATCATGTTCAACAAATTGAAGCGCTTCGGTTTCAAATTGTTTGGCATAATCAATGCTGTTTTTTGATAAATCGGCACCCATAACATTGAACCCTAGCGAGTTTAAATAAATGGAATGACGTCCTTTTCCGCAGGCCAAGTCTAATATGTCCTTGTTTTTTTCTAATTTTAAAAAGGTGATTAAATTTTTCAAAAAAGATTGCCCTTCAGAATAATCTCTATGTTTATATAAAATATGGTAATAGCTTGTATCGAACCAAGATTCAAACCAGTCTTTGTTTTTAGTCATAATATTCGAAATGACTGCAAAAATAAGGATTTGTTTTTTAAGAAGTTTACTTGTTGAAGTGTTTATACATTTAATCATTAAATTGTATATTTTTATTTCAGTACTTTTGCAAAAATTAAAGAATATGGAACGAAATTTTAAAATGGTTGCCACCACCATGTTTGGGCTGGAAGAAGTATTGGCAACAGAACTTAAAAATTTGGGTGCGCAAGATGTGGAACCTGGTGTAAGAAGTGTGACTTTTTTAGGTGATAAAGGCTTTATGTACAAAGCAAATATGGCTTTGCGCACGGCGATTAGAATTTTGAAGCCCATAAAAACTTTTAAAGTTGCTGATGAAGATGATTTGTATAAAAAAATACAACAAATTGAGTGGGAAAAATATATGAGCGTTTCCAGCACTTTTTCAATTGGTGCTGTGGTGAATTCTCAAGGTTTTACAACAAATTCACATTATATTACTTTAAAATCGAAAGACGCTATTGCGGATTATTTCAGAAATAAATACAATGAACGACCAAGTGTTGACACAAAACACCAGGATTTAAAGATTCACGTGCATATTCACAATAATTATTGTTCTATTTCATTAGACAGCTCGGGCGATTCTTTGCACAAACGCGGTTACAGAAGTGCCACAAATATTGCGCCCATCAATGAAGTTTTAGCGGCAGGTTTGGTATTGCTTTCGGGATATACAGGCGATTGTAACTTTATTGATCCGATGTGCGGCTCCGGAACTATTTTGATTGAAGCTGCAATGATTGCCAACAATATTCCGGCAAACATCAACAGAAATGAATTCGGATTTGAAAAATGGGCAGATTATGATGAGGAATTGTTTTATACCATTCAGGAATCACTGATTAAAAAAATCACCAATTCTCATTTTAAAATCATGGGATTTGACAAAGCGCCATCAGCAGTTGTAAAAGCAAAGGAAAATGTGGCAAATGCGAATTTAAGCGAATTTATAGGCGTACACCATGTGAATTTCTTTAACTCGGTAAAAGAAGTGTTTGGACGAACTGTAATTTTATTCAATCCGCCTTATGGTGAACGTTTGGATATTGATATGCAAGAGTTTTACAAAAAAATTGGCGACACTTTAAAAAGTGGTTATTCTGATTCTACCGTTTGGTTTATCACTTCAAATATAGAAGCCATAAAGCATGTTGGACTTAAAACGTCAAGAAGAATTCCTATGAAAAACGGAGATTTGGATTGTTTATTTGTGCGTTACGATATGTATGAAGGAAGCAAAAAAACACATAAGAGACCAATTGAAGAAAAAGAATCTTAAGGGAAATTCTCTTATGATTTTTGAAAAATAAAAAAAACGTCGCATTAGTGCGACGCTTTTTGTTATATGTTCAATAGGTTTTTTTTAATTTCTTCTTGAAGAATTTCCTCTTGAATTTTCATTTTGACCTGATTTTCCATTTGATTCTCTGCTGCCAGCCTGACTTCTTTGAGCGGATCCTGAGTTGCTTTTTTGTTGAACTCTTTCAGAAGCTTGTGCTGTTCTTTCTGGAGCACGATTTTCAGCCATTCTTCCGCTATTCGCACTACGATCATTCTGACTTGGTCTGTTTACTGTATTAGTCCTTCTTTCAGTATTGTTACCGGCTTGGCTAGCTCTTTCGTTAGCAGCAGGTCTGTTTACTCTATTAGTCCTTCTTTCAGTATTGTTACCGGCTTGGCTAGTTCTTTCGTTAGCAGCAGGTCTGTTTACAGTTGTAGCTCTTCTGTCACTATTATTAACAGCACTGTTGTTACGATTAATTTGACCTGATCTGTCGTTAGTGTTTCTTCTGTTATCTGCCTGAGAATTTCTGTCATTATATCTGTTAGGAACACTTTTAGCAGCTACACGTCTTGTGTCGTGTCCATTTCTTTTATAATTTTTGTCGTAATATTTATTTCTGGAATGGTCACTATAGTACGTGTAACGATTTGGCTGATAATGATTTCTGTAAGGATTGTAACTTACAATTCTGAAATCAAATAACGGTCTAGCAAAATAATTATGGTATGGGTGAAACACATAAGCACGGTTGTAAGTGTTGATATATCCTGAATAATGGCTGTAATAACCTTGTCTGTCGTAATAAACATGCAATCCGCCTACACGTACCAATCTGCCTGAATCGTATGTAATATGGGTATTTCCAATCCTGTTTACACGACCATAATAGTCATAATAAATAGGTATATTTTCTATTTGGATAATTGCACCATAGTCATCGTACTGCACGTACATATCGTAGTCATAACCAGAGTTAAAACTAATGTTGACGCCATTTCCTTGGTAGCTGGCATTTACGCCACCTCTTTGGTTTCTTGGGTTGATGTAAAAATCGAATTCTCCATTTTGAAAAATAGCGAATGTTACGTCTCTTTCCACAAAGGTGAAAGAATCCCCATAATCATTGTTATAATAATTTATTGAAGAAATATCAGTTTTAAAAGCTGAAGCCTGCACGCCAAACCCAACAAATAAAAACGTAGCCATAAGTAATAATTTTGTTTTCATGATATAATATTTAAAGGTTAAACTAAATTTGCCGGTTAGCAGTATTCCTTTTCACAAATACAAACAACGTGCCAAAAAAATATGCCCAATAAAATTGGGCATATAAGAATTCTAAATTTAAATTTTAAAATACTAGTTATCAAATGTTTTTGGGCAATTCACCTGTTAATGAATTAAGAAATGCAACTAATGCATTTAAATCACTTTCTGAGAGCTCTTTATTTAATTGAACTTTGGCCATTATTGTAACAGCTTCTTTTAAATCATTAACACTGCCGTCATGAAAGTATGGATATGTCTTTTCTATGTTTCTTAAAGAAGGTGACTTAAATATATACTTGTCATTTTCTATTTTAGTGACCTGAAATTTTCCTTCATCAATTATTTTGCTATTGGTGTGTTTCCAATAATCATCATAAATTCCAAATTTTTGATAAATATTTCCTCCTAAGACATTACCAGAATGACATGCTACACAACCAGTATTTATAAATAATTGCAAACCTTCTTTTTCAATTGAAGACAATGCATCAGTATCTCCAGCAATAAAATCATCAAACCT
Organism: uncultured Lutibacter sp.; assembly: GCA_964491495.1. GTDB lineage: Bacteria > Bacteroidota > Bacteroidia > Flavobacteriales > Flavobacteriaceae > Lutibacter. The sequence continues at coordinate 11,078 of CAZBGP010000026.1, forward strand.
TGAAGGTGTAATAAGTTTACGTTCAAATGCTCCTATTGCTTTTTGAATGTTTTTATATGTTATTGGATTTTCTTCATTTGGAAAAACTTGCGCAAATAATTTAGTGTACTCTTCAATTTTTGATAATCTTTCGACTACAATTTTTTCACTTGGCATTGCCATTTCAACTGGATTTAAGATTGGACCACCTGCTTGTGCTTCAACATCTGGTTCTCGACCATCCCAAAATTGTGATATGTGAAGTGCTGCGTTAAAAACTGTAGGTGAATTTCTTGTTCCAAAGCCACCATTATTTCCTGGGGAGGTACTTAAATTATCAACGCCATAAGTTTCTATATTATGACATGTATTACAACTTTGTGTATTATCTTTTGACAGTATTTTATCAAAATATAATTTTTTACCTAATAGAACTTTCTCATCTGTTAAGGGATTATCGATGTTTTCTGCAACTAAAGGAAGTTTTCCAAACATAGAAGAAGCCGTTTTTTGAAGTGCAGTATACTCTTGGTTATTTTCAACTTTTTGTTCGTTTTTTGATTCTTTGCAACTTATTAAGGTAAATATTAAGACAATAAACAGTAAGATTTTTTTCATTATTAATGAGTTTTTAATATTGTGTAAAAATATTTTAAATAAGTAACATTTGGTGTAACATAAATTGCAGTAAGAAGTTGATTTAAGTAACATAAATTGCAGTTTTATCGTAATTTTAATTTGATTTGAATACTTTTACTTTTTTAAAAATCAAAAGCGTTGAGCAATTTTATTGATGTTATTTTACCCATTCCTTTACAAAAGTTATTTACCTATAAAATAACGGAGGCTGAAGCTACATTCTTGAAAAAAGGAATGCGTGTTGCGGTGGAATTTGGTAAATCAAAAATTTATACCGCTTTGGTTTATAAAATTCACCAAACGCCGCCAATTGCATATGAAGCAAAGGAAATTCATCAAATTTTAGATGATATTCCTGTCGTAAATACCCTGCAAATATCCCATTGGGAATGGATTTCCAATTATTATATGTGTTCTTTGGGCGAAGTTTACCGGGCCGCATTGCCTTCGGCTTTTTTATTGGAAAGCGAAACGGAAGTTCAATTGGCTAAGGATTTTGTGCAAGAAGAAGAACTTTCTAATGATGAATTCTTAATTTTTGAAGCCCTACAGCATCAGCCACAACTATCAATACAGCAAATTATTGGGATTCTTGGAAAAAAAAGAGTGTTTCCAATTATCAAGACTTTAATTGATAAAAATGCCATTGTAGTAAAAGAGCAAATTTATGAACAGTACAAACCGAAATTAGAAAAATACATTCGGTTGGCAGAAGCTTGGAACGCAGACGAAAAATTGTCGGAATTGTTAGATTCTTTGAGTAGGGCAAAAAAACAACGCGAACTTATTTTAACCTTTTTTCAACTACAAACTTCAAAAAAACCGATTAATATTACACAGCTTCAGGAGGATGCAAACAGTTCCTCCGCAGTATTAAAATCGTTGATTGACAAAGGTATTTTTGAAGTCTATTTTATCCAACAGGACCGAATTAATTTCGACGGAAAATCGGGCAAGATAAAAGAGCTGACTTCGCATCAGGAAGAAGCATATTTGGCCATAAATGATCACTTCAAAACAAAGCAAACAGTATTATTAAAAGGAATTACAAGCAGCGGTAAAACAGAGATTTATGTAAAATTAATTAAACAACTCATTGAAGAAGGAAAACAAGTGCTTTATTTGCTTCCGGAAATTGCACTTACCGCACAATTAATTGATAGATTGCAACTTTATTTCGGAGAATATTTGTCGGTTTTTCATTCAAAATATTCGATGAACGAACGCATTGAAGTTTGGAACAATTTATTGGAAAACAAGCCAAAAGCACAACTGATTTTAGGCGCCCGATCTTCCATGTTTTTGCCTTTTTCCAATTTAGGGATGATTATTGTTGATGAAGAGCATGAGCCCTCATTTAAACAATATGATCCGGCGCCAAGATATCATGCGCGAGATGCTGCCATCGTTTTGGCGAATCAGCACCATGCCAAAGTTATTTTAGGATCAGCAACACCATGCATAGAAACGTATTACAACGCACAAGAGGGAAAATATGGATTGGTTGAATTAAATCGAAGATTTGGCAATGTTTTATTGCCTGAAATTGAATTGGTAGACGTAAAAGAAAAGCATCGAAAAAAACGCATGACAGGCCATTTTTCTGACCGGTTGCTTGAAATGATTACAGAAGCGCTTGATAATAAGGAGCAAGTTATTTTATTCCAAAATCGAAGAGGTTTTGCACCTGTTGTGGAATGTGAAACTTGTGGTGTTTCACCCCAATGTCCTAATTGCGATGTGAGTTTAACGTACCATAATTACAGAAAAGAATTGCGTTGCCATTATTGCGGACATAGGCAGGCAATGCCTCACAATTGCGGGGCTTGCGGCAGCGAAAAATTGAATACCAAAGGTTTTGGAACTGAGCAGATTGAAATTGAATTGATGGAACTTTTTCCAAACGCAAAAGTAGGCAGAATGGATTTCGACACCACGAGAGGCAAATACAGCTATCAAAAAATTATTGGGCAATTTCAATCGCAGGAAATAGATATTTTGGTGGGAACGCAAATGCTTTCAAAAGGATTGGATTTTGCTAATGTGTCTTTGGTGGGCATTATGAATGCCGACAATTTGCTTAATTTCCCCGATTTTAGGGCACATGAAAGAAGTTATCAGTTGATGGTGCAAGTTTCTGGCAGGGCAGGACGTGCCAGTAAAAGAGGAAAGGTTGCCATTCAAACCTACAATCCGCACCATAAAATATTACAACAGGTTTCCACCAATGCTTTTGAAGAAATGTATAAAGAGCAATTGGACGAACGCTGGCAATACCATTACCCGCCTTTTTACCGAATTATAAAAATCACCTTGCGCCACAAGGATTTTAACAGGGTAGATGAAGGCGCAGTTTGGTTAGGAAAATCATTAACATCCATTTTTAAAGACGATATTTTAGGACCTTCAACACCAGGAATTTCCAAAATCAGGACTTATTATATCAGAACAATCATTATAAAAATACCGCAAAACAACTCATTGGTTGTGAGCAAAAATCAAATTCAAAGAGTAAAAAATGCGTTTCAGGCCATAAAAGAATTTCAATCCATCAAATTGAATATTGACGTTGATAATTATTAGTGGTATTTTATTAAATTTACACTTGCCAATTAAGGAAATAAGCCTATATTTGCACCCTTAAAAGTAAAAACTTAAATTATTAATTATGAATCATTACGAAACTGTTTTCATTTTGAATCCCGTTTTATCTGATGTTCAGGTAAAGGAAACAGTAAAGAAGTTTGAGGACTATCTTGTTTCTAAAGGTGCCGAAATGATATCAAAAGAGGACTGGGGCTTAAAAAAATTAGCGTACACCATCCAAAACAAAAAAAGTGGATTTTATCACTTATTCGAATACAAAGTTGCTGGAGAATACGTTGCTCCTTTTGAACTTGAATTTAGAAGAGATGACAGTATTATGCGTTATTTAACCGTTGCGTTAGATAAACATGCTGTTGCTTGGGCTGAAAAGAGAAGATTAAGAGACGGAAGTAAAGCAATTAAAAAATAAGCGTTATGTCTATAGAACAACAAGCAAAAGGAGGAAAACAAGGTGATGTTCGTTACCTGACTCCGTTAGATATTGAAACAAAACAAGTAAAAAAATACTGTCGTTTTAAAAAGAATGGTATCAAATATATTGATTATAAAGATGCTGATTTCTTATTATACTTAGTAAATGAACAAGGTAAAATTTTACCTCGTCGTTTAACAGGAACTTCATTAAAATTTCAACGTAAAGTGTCTGTCGCCATTAAAAGAGCGCGTCACTTAGCTTTATTGCCATACGTTGCGGATATGTTAAAATAAAAACAGCAAGGAATTATGGAAATTATATTAAAGCAAGACGTTGAAAACCTAGGGTTTAAAGATGATCTTATTACTGTAAAAAATGGTTTTGGACGTAACTATTTGATTCCTCAAGGATTTGCAGTATTGGCAACAAGTTCAGTAAAGAAAATGTTGGCAGAAACTTTAAAGCAACGTGCTTATAAAGAAGAAAAATTAATAAAAGACGCTACAGCCATTGCAGATGCAATTAAAGCATTGGATATTAAAATTACTGCTAAAACAGCCGATAACACAAAATTATTTGGATCAGTTAATAACCAAGATGTTGCAGATGCTTTAGCCGCTGCAGGTCAGGTGATTGAGAAAAAATATATTAAAGTTGATGGTGGTACAATTAAAAGAATTGGAAAATACAATGCTACAATTAGATTGCATAGAGCAGTTGTGGTAGAATTGCCAATTGAAATCGTTGCAGAACCAAAGCAATAAAAAATTTATTTTATATTTGAACCGCCCAATCCGGGCGGTTTTTTTATGCCTGTATTTTATGAAATACCAACAATTAACAAAAGAACAATTTTCGGAATTACATAAGGATTTTGCTGAATTTTTGGCCACGCAACAAATTGATGCAAAAGAGTGGAATAAAATAAAAATTGAAAATCCTTCGATGGCTGAAGAAGAATTAAATATTTTTAGCGATGTGGTTTGGGAAGAAGTTTTGACAAAAATTGAATATTTGGAGCATATTTCAGAAAATCACATCAATCTGTTTAAATGCGAATCGGATAATATTGTCAGAATTTTCATCAAATTAAATAACACTCATAAAAGTTTTTTAAAATCAGCCGACTTTCAATGGTTTTTAAAAAATCTGCTTGATGAAGATTTTGAATATTTTAAGGCTGAAAAAAAATATTCGAAAGACCGCAATCAAGAATTGTTTCAACTCATTGAAATGGGAAGCCAAATTTCAAAAGGCGAATTGTTTGAAGGAATCAACCAAGTAATTGGTTAACAACTTTTACAACGCCAACCGAAGCTTTTTCTGCCAAAACAGTTAAATTTTTATACTGATTTTGTTGAATAAATGGTTTCGGATCAATAAAATAAATGGGAATTTCAGCTTTTACATAATTGATTAATTGCGCTGCCGGATACACTTGCATGGAAGTTCCAATTACAATTAAAATATCCGCTTCCGAGGTTATTTCCAGCGCATTGTCGAACTCTGGCACATTTTCCCCGAACCAAACAATATGTGGTCGCAACTGTGAATTTTCTTCGCAAACATCTCCCAAATTCAATGCTTTTTTCCAATCATAAATTAAGTTTAGATTTTTGGTGCTTCTAACTTTCAATAATTCGCCGTGCAAATGCAAAACTAGCGAACTTCCGGCCCGTTCATGCAAATCGTCCACATTTTGAGTGATAATGGTTACCTGATATTTATTTTCTAATTCCACCAAGGCTTTGTGCGCTTCGTTAGGAAAAACGGTAAGCAATTGCGCCCTGCGTTTGTTGTAAAAATCCAATACTTTTTCTTTGTCTTTTTGCCAGCCAATCGGAGAAGCTACTTCCATAATGTCGTGGCCTTCCCACAAACCATCTGCATCCCTAAAAGTATTGATACCACTTTCGGCACTCATTCCCGCGCCTGTTAAAACAACTATTTTCTTCATATCGTTAAGTTAATCAAAAGTAAAATTTTATCTTTGAAAAAACACACAATTTACATGGTAGATTATAAATTTATTGAATATTTAGAGCAATTTGTATCTGAAAAAAGGAGGAATTTATTTAAAAAAGTTTTGGAAGATCGAACCAGGCATTTTACCGTTGCCATTGAAGATATATTTATGCCGCAAAATGCCAGTGCAGTAGTAAGGAGTTGTGATGTTTTTGGGGTTCAGGATGTTCATATTATTGAAACAAAATACAAATTTTATGCATCCAACCATATTGCCAAAGGCGCGCAAAAATGGCTGGATTTTTCCGTATACAAAAGAAATGACAGCAATAACACGCTTGATTGTATTGCTGATTTACGTTCAAAAGGCTATAAAATAATCGCAACAACACCGCATAATGATTCTTGTTTGCTGCAAGATTTTGATATTACGGAAAAATCTGCTTTCTTTTTTGGGGTGGAGAAGGCCGGACTTTCAAAAGATGTGATGGACAATGCAGATGGATTTTTAAAAATTCCGATGGTTGGTTTTACTGAAAGTCTGAACATTTCTGTAGCAGCCGCCATCATTCTTCAAAACCTGAGCGAAAAATTAAAAAAATCTGAGGTAAAGTGGCAATTGACAGAAACTGAGAAAGACGTAAAATACCAAGAGTGGATGGAAAAATCCATCAAAAGCATTAAAAAAATCAAGGAAAACTATTATTCAAAAATTGCTATTCAATCATAATTTTTTCAATAAAGGCCGTAGAATCGCAATTTTTAACGGTTAAAGTGATGTTTTTCAATTCTCTGCGTCCTTTTATATTGTATTGAATGCAGGTATCCGTTTTTATTTTGTTCCAAATATCGGCATTTCCTTTTTTCAGAATCTTAGAAATTTGAGCTGTATCAATTTGTTTTGCAAGGATGGCAGTTTTAACAGCTTCAGAATAAATATGATTTTTTATACTGATATTTTTTAAAACCCGAGCATTCGGACCATAATCGAAAGTGGCTTCTTTTTTATCAAAAACAAAAAAAACTGCAATAATTCCTAGGGTTAAGCCTACTAAAAAATAGGGCAAGCGTTGTTTAAAAGTCATATTATAAAAACAATAAATTGATATCTCTAAACGGCAAACCAAACCAGTCGGCCACAGTTTTATTGGTTAAAATTCCGTGGTAAAAGTACATCCCTTTTTGTAAACTCTTGTCAAATCGCGCAGCATTTTCAAATCCGCCTTCTTCAGCAATATTCGTTAAATACGGCGTAAAATTATTACTTATTGAAACTGAGGCAGTTCTTGAATAACGAGAAGGGATATTGGGAACACAATAATGAATTACGCCATGTTTTTGAAACGTTGGTTTTTTGTGTGAGGTTAATTCAGAAGTTTCAAAACATCCACCGCAATCAATACTAACATCAATAATTACGGCACCATTTTTCATTCGCATCACCATTTCTTCGGTAACCAAAATAGGCGAGCGTAATTTTCCCCTGACTGCGCCAATAGCTACATCACAACGCATTAATGCTTTTAACAATGTTTTTGGCTGTATGGTAGATGTGTAAATAGGATGGCCCAAACGGTGTTGTAAGTTTCGTAATTTGGTGATTGAATTGTCAAATACTTTTACGCTTGCACCCAATCCGATAGCGGAGCGTACCGCAAATTCACTTACGGTTCCTGCACCTAAAATCACAACTTCGGTTGGTGGCACACCGCCAATATTTCCAAACAACAATCCGTGTCCTTCATTGTTGTTGCTGCTCATTATTTCACCGGCAATTAGTATAGATGCTGTTCCCGCAATTTCACTAAGCGATTTTACAATGGAAAACTCACCCTGATCATCTCTTATGAAATCGAAAGCGATGGCGGTTATGCGTTTACTGGCCAATGCTTCAAAATATTTCTTTGTCTGTGTTTTTAATTGCAGTGCAGAAAAAAGGATGCTTTGCGGATTCATTAATTTAATTTCATCTAAAGAAGCCGGTTCAACTTTTAAAATCATGTGGCAACCGAACGCTTCTTTAATATCATAAGATATTTTTGCGCCAGCCTCAGAATATTCTTTGTCAGAAAAGTTTGATCCTTCACCAGCACCAGTTTCAATCACAAATTTATGTCCTTGTGCGGTTAGTGCCGCAACGGCATCTGGAGTTAAACATACTCTTTTTTCATGAAAATGGGTTTCTTTGGGAATTCCGATTACAAGTTCGCTTTTCCTTTTTGTAATTTCTAAAGTTTCTGCCTGCGGAATTAACTCAGCTGTACTAAACGGCGAAGAAATTTTTTTACCCATTATTTCTAAGTTCTAAAGTTCGTAATTGATCGTTGTTTGCTGTTATTGTTATCACTACCGAGTTTAAAGGTACTAAATTTTTTAATTTTTCTGGCCATTCAATCAAACACCAGCAATCACTATAAAAATATTCCTCAGCGCCCATATCCAAAGCTTCATTTTCATTATTAATTCTATAAAAATCAAAATGATACACTTTATCACCATTAACCGTATGATATTCATTCACCAACGAAAAAGTGGGGGAACTAACGTTATCAAAACTTCCCAATTGCTTTACAATTTCCTTAATCAACGTTGTTTTTCCCACGCCCATTTCACCATAAAAAAGCAACACCTTGTTTTTTGCCGATTTTATGACTTCTTTCGCAATTGCAGGCAAATCTTCTAATGTGTAATTTTTAATCATTTACAATGATATTTAATTGTTGAATTTATTTCCAATTTGAACTATTTTGGTACAAATATAGCACAAGGAATAATCATTTCCTCTAAAGAAATTCCGCCATGCTGATAAGTATTTTTGAAATAATTCACAAAATGATTGTAATTATTTGGATAGGCAAAAAATATATCTTCTTTGGCAAAAATAAAGGCACTGTTTATTGAGATAGAAGGCAACATAATTTCTTTTGGATCTTTCACCGCATAAACATCTTTTTCCTCATAACTTAAACTTCGTCCTGTTTTATAGCGCAAATTGGAGCTTATATTTTTATCGCCTATCACTTTTGATGGTACTTTAGAATTAATGGTTCCGTGATCGGTGGTGATAATTAATTTCAACCCTAAATTTTGGGCTTTTTGAATAATTTCCAACAAAGGCGAATTTAAAAACCAACTGTTGGTTAACGATCTGTAAGCCTTGTCATCACTTGCCAATTCCTTAATAACTTCCATTTCAGTTTTTGAATGTGAAAGCATATCGACAAAATTATAAACGATAACCGTTAAGTCGTTTTCCTTTATGGCGTTGAAATTTTCAACCAATTGTTTCCCGGCTTTCAGATTGGTTATTTTGTAAAACGCAAACTTGATGTTTTGTCGAAGCCGTTTTAATTGTGCTGCCAAGAATTCTTCTTCATATAAATTTTTACCACCTTCTTCTACATCATTTCTCCAATATTCAGGATGTTGTTTTTCCATTTCCAAAGGCATTAACCCCGAAAAAATTGCATTTCTGGCATATTGTGTCGCCGTTGGCAAGATGCTGTAAAAGGTAACTTCATCTTGTTTTTTATAATATTGGGTGATTGTTTTTTCTATAATTTTAAACTGGTCGAAGCGTAAATTATCAATCACAACCAACAAAGTTCCTTTAGTAGTACTTACTTCAGGAAGAATCACTTTTTTGAACAATGTATGCGACATAATGGGTGCATCTTCATCGTGAACCCAGTCTTCATAATTTTTCTTTATAAATTTAAAAAACAGCGAATTTGCTTCTTGTTTTTGACTTTCCAAGATCTCAATCATTCCCGTATCACTGATGTTTTCGAGTTCCAATTCCCAATAAACCAGTTTTTGATAAATGTCAATCCATTCTTCATAAGAATTTACCATCGCCAAATCCATCGCTATTTTTCTGAATTCCTGCTGATAATTTGAGGTGGTTTTTTCAGAAATCAATCGGGAATGGTCTAAATTCTTCTTTAAACTCAGCAATATTTGATTCGGATTTACAGGTTTTATCAAATAATCTGCAATTTTATTTCCAATGGCTTCTTCCATTATATATTCCTCTTCGCTCTTGGTAATCATCACAATTGGCAAGTTCGGACGTTTGCTTTTTATTTGGCTCAACGTTTCCAATCCGTTTAAACCAGGCATATGTTCGTCTAAAAAAACAATATCATAATTGTTTTCTTCGCACATATCAATGGCATCGGCACCATTATTGGAGGTGGAAACGGAATATCCTTTTTTCTCTAAAAATAAAATGTGAGGTTTCAAAAGATCTATTTCATCATCAACCCATAAAATATTTATATTACCCATATTGTTATCTTTGCATTATCATTTATAAAAATTATTGTTTTGAGCGAAAAAAAAACGAACAAACTAAAAATATTAAACGACCCAATTTACGGTTTTATTACGATTCCGAATATTTTAATTCACAATTTAATTGAACATCCGTATTTTCAAAGATTAAGAAGAATCTCTCAAATGGGTTTGTCGCACTTGGTTTATCCCGGCGCGCACCATACACGATTTCACCATGCCATAGGAAGCGTTCATTTGATGCAAAAGGCTGTTAGAATTTTAAAATTTAAAGGCGTTCAAATTTCTGAAGAAGAAGCAACGGCGGTTTATATTGCAATTTTGTTGCACGATATTGGCCACGGACCATTTTCACACGCATTAGAAGGGCAATTTATAAAAGGCATTTCGCACGAAAATATCTCATTATTATTTATGGAAGCTTTAAATGATGAGTTTAAAGGACAACTTTCATTGGCGATAGAAATATTTAAAGGAAATTATCACCGTAAATTTTTGCATCAGCTTATTTCCAGTCAGTTGGATATGGACAGATTGGATTATTTAAAACGCGACAGTTTTTATACCGGAGTTGCTGAAGGCACCATAAATTCAGAGCGATTAATTACCATGCTCGATGTAAATAATGACAATTTGGTGGTGGAAGAAAAGGGTATTTACAGCGTGGAAAGTTTTATTGTTTCCCGCAGAATTATGTATTGGCAGGTTTATTTGCATAAAACAGCGCTTGTGGCAGAAAAATTATTGGAAAAAATATTAAAACGTGCGAAGGAACTTTCATTATTGGGTATCGAATTGCCAGCAACAAAAACGTTGTCTATTTTTTTAAAACAATCTATTAATGTGGATAATTTTACTGGTGAAAATCTAAAAACATTTTCAAAATTGGACGATTATGATATTTTGGCCGCCATAAAAGAATGGATTTCTTTTGATGATAAGGTGCTTTCAAAATTGTCTAAAAGCTTAATCAACAGAAGATTGCCAAAGGTACTCCTTCAAAATGAACCATTTACCGAAAGCCAATTGTTAACCATAAAGCAACAGGTGAAAGAAAAGTTAAAATATAGTGATGAGGAGCTTGATTTTTTCGTTTATCACGGAGATATTTGCAACCAGGCGTATGATTCAACAAAAAATAATATTCAAATAATTTACAAAAACGGAAGTTTAAAAGATGTTACTGAGGCATCTGACCATTTAAATATTCAGGCATTGTCAAATCCGGTTTATAAGTACTACATCTGCTACCCAAAGAAATAGGTAGAGTTGAAGTTTTTTTTTACTTTTGCATAACATGAAATTTACAGCAATTCAAATAGCAGAAATTTTAGATGGAGAAATCTTCGGAAATAAAAATGTCGAAGTATTTGGTCTTTCCAAAATAGAAGAAGGAGAAGATGGATCACTAACATTTCTGTCAAATCCAAAATACACACCTTATATTTATTCAACAAAAGCTTCCATAGTGATTGTGAATAAAGACTTTGTACCCGAAAAAGAAATAGAAACAACGCTTATAAAAGTTGAAGATGCTTATCAGGCTTTTTCTACCTTGTTAGAGTTTTATGCCAAAGTAAAATCGGAGAAATCGGGAATTGAAATACCGTCCTATATCAGTGAATCAGCAAATATTGGCACAAACTTATATTTAGGTGCATTTTCTTATATAAGCTCCAACGTTTCAATTGGTGATAATGCAAAAATTTATCCCAATGTTTATATTGGTGAAAATGTAAAAATAGGCGACAATACCATTATTCATGCAGGTTCTAAAATTTATTCCGATACAATAATTGGCGCCAATTGCACCTTGCATGCCGGTGTAATTTTGGGATCGGACGGATTTGGATTTGCACCAAGTGCAGAAGGAATATTCAGTAAAATCCCGCAAATAGGAAATGTTATTATTGAAGATAATGTTGATATTGGCGCTGCAACAACAATTGACAGAGCAACATTAGGCTCAACAATAATCAGAAAAGGCGTAAAATTGGACAACCAGATTCAAATAGCTCACAATGTTGAAATTGGTGAAAATACCGTTATCGCTGCACAAACCGGTGTAGCAGGTTCAACAAAAATCGGTGAACATTGCATGATTGGCGGACAAGTTGGCATTGTTGGACATATTGTTATTGGAAATAATGTCAAAATTCAAGCGCAGTCAGGCGTTGGACGAAACGTGAAAGATGATGAAATAATTCAAGGATCACCTGCAATGGGCTATTCAGATTTTAATAAATCGTATGTTTATTTTAAAAAATTCCCTGAATTGGTTGCAACTATAAATGCGTTAGAAAAAGATATTAAAGCTTTAAAAGAGAAAAAATGAGGAATAAACAGAAAACAATCAAAAATGAAGTCACACTTTCGGGTGTTGGATTGCATACTGGCAATAAAGTTACCTTAACTTTTAAGCCTGCACCCATAAATTATGGCTATGTTTTTGTGAGAAAAGATTTAGAAGGAGAGCCGGTTATTGAGGCTAGTGCAGAATATGTCATAAATACCCAAAGAGGCACAAATCTTGAAAAAAGAGGTGTTTTTGTAAATACTTCTGAACACGTTTTAGCAGCCGTTGTTGCATTAGATATTGACAATATTATTATTGAAATCAACGCTCCCGAACCTCCGATTATGGACGGATCGTCCAAACATTTTGTGGAAGCCCTTGAAAAAGCAGAGATTCAGGAACAAGACGCAGAAAGAGATGAATTTATTGTTAAAGAAATTATTTCATACAGAGATGAAGAATCAGGAAGTGAAATTATTTTAATGCCTTGTGATAATTATCAAATAACAGCGATGGTAGATTTTGGGACCAAAGTTTTAGGAACCCAAAATGCCACACTGAACTCGCTTTCTGAATTTAAAACTGAAATAGCGAATGCCAGAACTTTCAGTTTTCTTCATGAATTGGAAACCTTGTTGGATAATAACTTAATTAAAGGTGGCGATTTAAACAATGCCATTGTTTATGTGGATAAAGAAATATCTGACGAAACAATGACCAAACTAAAAAAAGCCTTCAATAAAGAAACACTTGCAGTTAAGCCAAACGGAATATTGGACAATCTAACATTGCGTTGGGCAAATGAAGCAGCCCGTCATAAATTGTTGGATGTGATTGGTGATTTGGCCTTGGTTGGTTGCAGAATCAGGGGGAAAGTAATTGCAAACAAACCTGGGCATTTGGTAAACACTGTTTTCGCAAAAAAACTTCAAAAAATTATTAAATTGGAAAAACGGAATTGTGTTCCAAAATTCGATTTAAATCAGCCACCGTTGATGGATATTCATAAAATTATGAGTATTCTTCCGCACAGACCTCCTTTTTTATTGATAGACCGAATTTTGGAATTGTCGGACAGACACGTGGTTGGAATGAAAAATGTTACCATGAACGAATCTTTTTTTATTGGACATTTTCCAGGCGCACCAGTAATGCCTGGTGTTTTACAAGTTGAAGCGATGGCGCAATGCGGTGGCGTTTTGGTTTTAAGCACCGTTCCCGATCCTGAAAATTACTTGACCTATTTTATGAAAATGGACAATGTAAAGTTTAAACAAAAAGTATTGCCGGGAGATACTTTAATTTTTATAGCTGAATTAATTTCACCTATACGAAGAGGAATTTGTCATATGCAATCTTATGGTTATGCAAACGGTAAACTTGTGGTAGAGGCAGTATTAATGGCACAAATTGCCAGAAAACCAACAGAATAATGAATCAACCTTTAGCATACATACATCCGCAGGCGAAAATTGCAACAAATGTAGTTGTTGAGCCTTTTACCACCATTCACAACAATGTTATTATTGGATCTGGAACTTGGATTGGTTCTAATGTAACCATTATGGAAGGTGCCCGAATTGGTAAAAATTGCAGAATTTTTCCCGGAGCTGTTATTTCAGCAATCCCGCAGGATTTAAAATTTGACGGTGAGGATTCTTTGGCCATTATTGGAGACAATACCACAATTAGGGAATGTGTTACCGTAAACAGAGGCACAAAAGCACTAGGACATACAAAAATAGGCGATAATTGTTTGATTATGGCGACCACGCATGTGGCGCATGACTGCATTATTGGGAACAATTGTATTTTGGCAAACGGATCTATTATTGCCGGACACGTAACGATTGGCGATTATGCCATTTTAAGCGGTTTGGTGGCAGTGCATCAGTTTATTCATATTGGGGAACATTCCATGGTTTCAGGAGGTTCTTTGGTGAGAAAAGATGTTCCTCCATTTTCTAAAGCAGGAAAAGAACCATTATCTTTTATCGGAATTAATTCTATTGGATTAAGAAGAAGAGGATTTGCAACAGAAAAAATTAGAGAAATTCAGGATATTTATAGAATCTTATACCAAAAAAATTACAATACCACGCAAGCTTTGGAAAAGATTGAAGCCGAAATGGAAGCAACCAAAGAAAGAGACCAAATTATACTTTTCATTAAAAACTCACAACGAGGAATTATGAAAGGTTACACAGGTAGTTAAAATCAATATTAAATAAAAATCAGTTAAGAAACTCATTCTGAGCTTATTTAAATAGTTCAGTTAAACAATTAAACGAATTAAAAATAAATGGCAACAACATCGGATATTAGAAACGGATTGTGTATTAGATACAATAATGATATTTTTAAAGTAATTGAATTTTTACACGTAAAACCTGGAAAAGGTCCGGCTTTTGTGCG
>CAZBGP010000027.1:0-25535 GCA_964491495.1 uncultured Lutibacter sp.
CCAATCCATTTTCTGGTGTCTAACGGATTGATAATGCCATCGGTCCACAAATGTGCAGCAGCATAATAAGGCGATGTTTGTGTATCGTATTTTTGCTGAATGTGTTCCAGTATTTTTTGTTCTTTTTCTTTGGTGATTTCTTCTCCTTTATTTTTTAGCGAAGCAGTTTCTATTTGCAACAACACTTTTGAGGCTTGTTCACCACCCATCACCGCAAGTCGGGCAGAAGGCCAGGCAACAATTAACCTTGGATCGTAAGCTTTGCCGCACATAGCGTAATTTCCTGCGCCGTATGAATTTCCTATCACTACCGTAAATTTCGGAACAACAGAATTGCTCACAGCATTTACCATTTTTGCGCCGTCTTTTATAATGCCGCCGTGTTCGCTTTTGCTGCCAACCATAAATCCGGTAACGTCTTGTAAAAACACCAACGGAATTTTCTTCTGATTGCAGTTGGCAATAAATCGGGTTGCTTTATCTGCAGAATCAGAATAAATGACACCACCAAATTGCATTTCTTTGTTGGCATTTTTTACCACTTTTCGTTGGTTGGCCACAATGCCTACAGCCCAGCCTTCAATGCGTGCATAGCCGCAAATGATGGTTTTTCCATAGTCTTTTTTATATTCCTCAATTTCTGAATTGTCGACCAAACGTTTGATGATTTCCAGCATATCGTATTGGTCGGTTCTTGTGGCGGGTAAAATGCCAAAGATTTCTTCAGGATTTTTTTTCGGATTTACCGTTTGAATTCTGTTAAATCCTGCTTTGTTATAATCGCCAATTTTATCAATAATGTTTTTTATTTTATTCAAAGCGTCGCGGTCATCAGTGGCTTTATAATCGGTTACGCCACTAATTTCTGAGTGTGTAGTTGCACCACCCAACGTTTCGTTGTCTATATTTTCACCAATTGCAGCTTTCACCAAATAACTTCCGGCTAAAAATATACTTCCAGTTTTATCCACAATTATGGTTTCATCGCTCATAATCGGTAAATAGGCGCCGCCTGCAACACAACTTCCCATCACTGCAGAAATTTGGGTGATTCCCATACTACTCATTACGGCATTGTTTCTGAAAATTCTTCCGAAGTGTTCTTTATCGGGAAAAATTTCGTCTTGCATAGGCAAATAAACGCCAGCACTGTCAACCAAATAGATGATGGGCAACTTATTTTCCATAGAAATTTCCTGAGCACGCAAATTCTTTTTTCCTGTAATCGGAAACCAGGCTCCGGCTTTTACCGTGGCGTCATTGGCCACAACAATGCATTGTTTTCCTTTGATATAGCCAATTTTAACGATAACGCCACCCGACGGACAGCCACCGTGTTCTTCGTACATTCCTTCGCCAACCAACGCACCAATTTCAATGGAATCGCTTTTGGCATCAAAAAGATACTCAATCCGCTCTCTTGCCGTTAATTTTCCGTTGTCTTTGTGCTTTTCTGTTCTTTTTTCACCGCCGCCTTTGTAAACTTTTTGGAGTTTTTTATTTAGCGCTGAGATTTGAAGTTTATTGAAATCTTCGTTTTTATTGAAGTTGATGTCCATGTTAATTTGATCTTTTCAAGATGCGCTAAAGTACAAAATGAATGTTAATTATTTTTGATTATAATTATTGAAAGTAAATATAAGGTCGATTAATAAATATTCTAAATATATTTGTAGGAAAATAATCCAGATAAATGAAAAAAATAATCCATAAAGCAGCGAATAGAGGCAAAGCCAATTACGGCTGGCTGGAGGCAAATTATTCCTTTTGTTTTGCAAATTATTATAACCCGGAAAAAGTGAATTTTGGAGCTTTAAGGGTGTTGAACAATGATACCATTCAAGGCGGAATGGGTTTTGGAACGCATCCGCACGACAATATGGAAATCATTACCATTCCTTTAAAAGGGTCTTTGAAACATAAAGATTCTATGGGAAATAAATGGATTGCCATTGAAACAGGAGAAGTGCAGGTGATGTCTGCAGGAAGCGGTTTGCAGCATTCCGAAATGAACAATTTGCCAAATGAAGAAATTGAATTGTTTCAAATTTGGATTTTTCCTGATAAAATGATGTGGAACCAAGATACGACCAATTAAAATTTGATTCTTCAGAAAGAAAAAACAAACTTCAAATTTTGGTTTCATCTATTGATGACGATGTAAAAAATACCTTAAAGATTCATCAGGATGCGCTGATTTCCAGAATCGATTTGGATGAGAATTTGGAGTTTAGTTATAAACTAAAATCCGAAAATCACGGTTTGTATGTGATGGTTATGGAAGGTGAAATTAACATCGACAATGAAATTTTAGGAAATAAAGATGCCATTGGAATTTCTGAAACCAAAAGTGTAAATATAAAAGCCAAAAGAACATCCGAATTGCTTTTTATTGAAGTGCCGATGCAGTTTTAGGAAAAATCTGTAAGAAGTTGTTGAACTGTTTTGGCAATTTCTTCATTTTTGGCGATCTTTTGCAATTCCAATGGTTCGCAAACCCTTACTTCGCAATCGGTTATTGGACAGCGTTCACAGGTAACGCCAACTTTTTTCGAATTAATGCTGGAATCGTTAATAAAGTTAATTTTACTGGTTAATAATGGTGAAATCAGCAAACCAATGCTAATGCTGCGATTGTGGTTTTCTTTAAAAGGATCTTTGGTGGCGCTTGAAATCACCAGATAACTTAACTCATTATTGGGATAATTGGAAATTTGTGTGTCGGAAATAATTTCATTTTTGCCCACCCTGTTCAAAAGATCAATAGAAACCCATCTTCTACAATATCGTTCATGAGTTTCGTTTGCGGTTGGTGGCTGTTGCTGTGTAATGTGAAGTTCTTTTGAAAGTTTGTACCTGTTTTCCCCGTTTTTATTGGTAAAACGTAAAAAGAATAAATTTTTGAAATGAAATACTTTCGGCAAAATGTTTGTCAAACGCTGGTAGTAGGTTTCGGGCGAATCGGTGAATTGGGCAATCATTTTATTGAAATAATCGGAATTCCATTTTTCTAACTCAAAAAATGTTTTCAGCTGATTTTCAATGGCTTTTTTTGGAATAATGAGCGCACCGGCAAAATAAGATGCCATAAAATTATTTAAAACCTGGTCGAAAGTTTCAAATTTTATCCAAGAAAATGTATAGAGTCTTTCTTTTAAGTTCAGGTAATTGTAGGCCAATTCTTTAGCGAAAATAAATGTTTTTTGCGATTCGTCGATGGTGTCGCTTAACAGCAACGTGTTTGTTTTTGGTATAAACACGCATCGTAATTCCGTTAAATTGGTGTAAGAAGAAAGTCCGTTGTTGATGATTTTGTAATCAAATTCTTCTACCAAAATTTCTTCTAGATCTTCCGATTTTATTTTTTCCTCTAAATTAATCTGATAGGCTTTGGCAAACTTTTCTACACTAAGCTCAATATCTTCAAAATAGTTGTTATGCGCTTCCTGATAAGAACGCAAAGCCGCCAAAAAGAAACTTTCACGTGAAAGGTTATAGTTTTGAGCAATTTTAATTAAGGTGCTTATAAACGCATTTACCTTGGCCGGTGCATTAGAAATAATGTCAATCAAGTCGGCTTCCTGAATACCAAATAAATCCAGCGGAATTTCTTTTAATATTTTCGATTGTAATATTTCACCCAAAGGCGCCAGGTTTTTGTCGAGTTTTAAAGAAACCATATTGTCGTAAGGAACATCCAACACTTGCGACAATAGCGCAATTTTATCCGTTTTGGGATATTTTTTGCCTTTTTCAATTTCGTTCAGGTACGATTTTGAGATGTTTGTAAGCTTGGAAAGCCCAAATAAGGACAGATTTTTCTCTGTTCTGATTTGCTTCAATTTCAATCCAAAGATTAAACGGATGTATTCTTCTTCGATATTCATAAAACAAAGGTATGTTTTTTAGCGAAATAATAAAAATATATGTAAAATTAAAATTTAGCGAACGTTCGCTTGTTTTATAAAAAACTTTATTTTAAGTTTGCCTTCATAAAAATAAGCCAGTATGAAAAAATTTAATGAATCAACAATTCACCCGGTATCTTTTTCGGAAGATGTAAAAAATTCTTACTCAGCTATTTTAACGAATGAAGCGATGGATTTTTTGGTGCAGTTGCATGAGAAATTTAACAGCGAACGATTGGAATTGTTGGAAAGAAGGGTGTCGCAACAAAATTATTTTGACAAAGGAAATTTTCCTGAATTACCAAAAGAAACTATTGCGATTAGAGAAGGAGACTGGACTGCAGCGCCATTGCCAAAGGATTTGCTGGACAGAAGGGTTGAAATTACGGGTCCAGTTGACCGGAAAATGATTATAAACGCTTTAAATTCTGGCGCAAAAGTTTTTATGGCCGATTTTGAAGACAGCAATTCCCCAACTTGGAGCAATTTAATGGATGGGCAACAAAATTTGCGGGATGCCATCAATAAAACCATTTCATTTTCAAATGAAAACGGAAAAGAATATAAATTAAACGAAACCGTTGCTACGCTTTGTGTGAGACCGAGAGGTTTGCATTTGAATGAAAAGCATTTGCTGATCAATGAAGAAGAAATGTCGGGTTCTTTGGTAGATTTTGGTTTGTACTTTTTTCACAATGTGAAACAATTGTTGGAAAATGAATCCGGTCCATATTTCTATTTGCCGAAACTGGAACATTATTTGGAAGCACGCTGGTGGAATGAAGTTTTTGTTTTTTCGCAAGAATACTTCGGCATAAAACAAGCCACCATTAAAGCCACTGTTTTAATAGAAACAATTACTGCAAGTTTTCAGATTGATGAAATTATCTATGAATTAAAAGACCATATGGCTGGTTTGAATTGCGGCCGATGGGATTATATTTTTTCTTATATCAAAAAATTCAGAAATCATAAAAATTTTAGCGTACCAGACAGAAGTCAGGTAACGATGGCAACACCTTTTATGGAAGCTTATTCCTTGTTGGTAATTCAGCGTTGTCACAAGCGAAATGTTCATGCGATTGGAGGAATGGCAGCACAAATTCCGGTAAAAAATGATGAAGAAGCAAACAGAATCGCCTATGAAAAAGTGAGAGTTGATAAAGAACGCGAAGCAAAAAACGGACACGACGGCACTTGGGTGGCGCATCCGGGATTGGTTCCTGTGGCTTTGGAAGTTTTTAATCAATTTATGCCGGCGCCCAATCAAATTGATAAAAAACGAAGCGATTTAAAGATTTCCGAATCTCAATTGCTGGAACAGCCAAAAGGAACAATTACTGAAGACGGAATTCGAAAAAACATCAATGTTGGTATTTTATACCTGGAATCCTGGTTGTCAGGAAATGGCGCCGCAGCCTTATACAATTTGATGGAAGACGCTGCAACAGCCGAAATTTCAAGAACGCAATTGTGGCAATGGCTTCATAACAATTCGATTATGGAAGACGGAAGAAAATTTACAGTTGAATTGTATGTTGAATTATTGGAATCTGAAATTCATCAAATTAAAGCGTTGGTAGGAGAAAATGAATTCGAAAACGGAAAATTTAAACTGGCCATCGAATTGTTTGATTCGCTGGTCGTCTCGGAAAAATTTGAAGAATTCTTAACCTTAAAAGCTTATAAATACCTATAAAAAAATCACCCAAAAACCGCGAAATTAAAGGGTGATTCATATAAATAACTATAAAAATTAAATACACAACAAAATTATGAAAAATTTAGCACAAAGTAATTATAGTTCTGCTTTACAAACAGTAAAAGATCTTAAAACTAAGTATGGAAATACTTGGAATGCCATAAATCCTGAAATTGCAGCAAGAATGGTGACTCAAAATCGTTTTAAAACAGGGTTGGATATCGCTAAATATACAGCTGCCATTATGAGAAATGATATGGCAGAATATGATGCAGATGTTTCAAATTACACACAATCATTAGGTTGTTGGCACGGTTTTGTTGCGCAACAAAATATGATCGCTGTTAAAAAGCATCATAAAACAACAAGTAAAAGATATATATATCTTTCTGGTTGGATGGTAGCTGCATTACGTTCAGAATTTGGTCCATTGCCTGATCAATCGATGCACGAAAAAACTACAGTTCCGGCATTAATAAAAGAAATTTATGATTTCTTACGTCAAGCAGATGCCATTGAATTAAATGATTTGTTCAGAAGACTTGAAAAAGGTGAAGATGTACAGGATCAAATTGATAATTTTGAAACACATGTAGTTCCTATTATTGCTGATATTGATGCAGGTTTTGGGAATGAAGAAGCTACTTATTTGTTGACAAAGAAAATGATTGAAGCTGGAGCTTGTGCCATTCAAATTGAAAATCAAGTTTCTGATGCCAAACAATGTGGTCATCAAGATGGAAAAGTTACTGTGCCTCATGAAGATTTTATTGCCAAGCTGAATGCCATTAGGTATGCGTTTTTAGAATTAGGCGTGGATGATGGAATTATTGTTGCAAGAACAGATTCTGAAGGTGCCAGTTTAACGCAGAAATTACCGGTTAGTAATGAACCAGGAGATTTGGCTTCTCAATATTTAGCCTTTGTTGAAGCGGAAGAAATTGACATAAATGATGCTAACGAAGATGATGTTTTTCTTAAAAGAGATGGAAAATTGGTGCGTCCTGTAAGATTGCCAAATGGATTGTATCAATTTAAAGATGGCTCTAATATAGACAGGGTTGTGTTAGATTGTGTTACCAGTCTTCAGAATGGAGCCGATTTACTTTGGATTGAAACGCCAACGCCAAATGTTAAGCAAATCGCACATATGGTAAACAGAATTAAAGAAGTTGTGCCGAATGCTAAATTGGTTTACAATAATTCACCATCTTTTAATTGGACATTAAATTTCCGCAATCAGGTATATGATGAAATGCTTTCAGAAGGTGAAAATATGACAGATTATGATAGAAATAATTTAATGGATGAACAATATGATGATTCGCCATTGTGCTATCGTGCTGATGAGAAAATTAGAACGTTCCAAATAGATGGGGCAAGATATGCCGGCATTTTTCATCACTTAATTACGCTACCAACTTATCATACAACAGCACTTCATATGAATAATTTAACCGAAGGTTATTTTGGAGAAGAAGGTATGTTGGCTTATGTAAAAGATGTTCAGAGACAAGAAATTCGTAAAGGTGTTTCTTGTGTAAAACATCAAAGAATGGCGGGTTCAAATCTTGGTGATGACCATAAAACATTTTTTGCAGGAGACAAAGCTTTAAAAGCAGAAGGCGAACACAACACATCCAATCAATTTGAAGTTATTTCTAAAAACAATAAAGTTGAAGAAATATTAAGTAAAGCAGTATAAATAATAGGTCTAATTCTAATAAAAACGGCAATTTATGTATTGTTTTTTTGGGCGTTCCCTTTGGGTCGGGCTTTTCGTTGCAATCTTTTTCTCGGCAAAAAGCCTTAAAAAAGGATTTCCTCTTCAATCCCTAACGCAAATGCCATTGTAAATAGAATTAAGTTTAAAATAATTTAAACTAAAAATACTGAGTCAGCCCGGTTTTAGAATAGCTAATTTTTACTTTTATTTTGGTTTAACGCACTCTTAAAGAGTGCGTTTTTTTTGTATTTTTGTAGCTGAAAATTACGATATTTGCAAACTGCAATTTATTTTTTAGAAATTCAATTTAATAAATAACCATATAAAATGAATAAAAATACTGTTTTGGCCTGGGCAACATTTATTATGCTTGTAGTTGGCTTAGGGCTTATCGCGCTCGGAATTTTTCGATACAATGAGATAGCCGGCTGGGGATTTGCTTCCGTAGGAGTCGGATTTTTTGCCATCGCTTGGGTGTTTAATGCTTTAAAGGGAAGGGTATAAGGCCCCCTAACCCCCGAAGGGGGGATTGAGCGTTAAGAAAATGTATAGTATACATTTTTAGCGAAAAGGCCAGCTGGCGCGTTGGCATTAAACTGTTAAATGTTCACAAGCTCAGCAACTAATAACCTTCAGTTATAAAAGCAAAAAAAATAATAAAATATTGTCAAATTCGGTCAACGTTATTTAGGCATCAACAATCAATAACTTGAAACTGGAAACCTGAAATCTGGACTTGAAACTTTAAACAAAAAACAAACCAACAACAAATAACCAATAACAAATAACTATAACAATGGCAGACGATAATAAGGTGATTTTTTCAATGGCAGGTTTAACCAAAACTTACCAGGGCGCAAACAAGCCGGTTTTAAAAAATATTTATTTAAGTTTCTTTTACGGGGCTAAAATCGGGATTCTGGGTTTAAACGGTTCGGGTAAATCTACTTTGCTTAAAATTATTGCCGGACTAGAAAAAAATTATCAGGGTGATGTGGTTTTTGCACCGGGTTATTCTGTAGGATTTCTCTCCCAGGAACCGCAATTAGATGATACGAAAACAGTATTGGATGTGGTGAAGGAAGGCGTGGCCGAAACTGTTGCCATATTAGAGGAATACAATAAAATAAATGATATGTTTGGTTTGGAAGAAGTGTATTCCGATGCCGACAAAATGGATAAGTTAATGGCGCAACAAGCAGTGCTTCAAGATAAAATTGACGCTTCAAATGCCTGGGAACTTGATACAAAGCTTGAAATTGCCATGGATGCCTTAAGAACACCCGATGGTGACACCCCAATTAAAAATCTATCGGGAGGTGAACGCAGAAGAGTTGCTTTATGCCGATTGCTGTTGCAGGAACCAGATATTTTATTGCTGGATGAGCCTACCAACCATTTAGATGCAGAATCTGTGCATTGGTTAGAAAATCACTTGCAACAATATAAAGGAACCGTTATTGCCGTAACGCACGACCGTTATTTCTTGGACAATGTTGCAGGTTGGATTTTAGAACTGGACAGGGGCGAAGGAATTCCTTGGAAAGGAAATTACTCTACCTGGTTAGATCAAAAATCTAAAAAATTGGCGCAAGAATCCAAACAAGCTTCCAAACACCAAAAAACATTGGAACGAGAGTTGGAGTGGGTGCGAATGGCGCCGAAAGGCCGTCACGCAAAATCAAAAGCCCGTTTGTCGAATTACGACAAATTAATGAGCCAGGATCAAAATCAACTGGATGAAAAACTGGAAATTTACATTCCAAACGGTCCGCGGTTAGGAACCAATGTGATTGATGCCATCGGTGTTTCTAAAGCATATGGTGATAAATTATTGTATGAAAATTTAAATTTTAAACTTCCTCAAGCCGGTATTGTTGGTATTATTGGCCCGAATGGTGCAGGTAAAACCACCATTTTCAAAATGATTATGGGTGAAGAAACAGCTGACAAAGGCGAATTTATTGTGGGTGATACCGCTAAAATCGCCTATGTTGATCAAAGTCATTCAAACATCAATCCTGAAAAAACGATTTGGCAAAATTTTGCCGATGAGCAGGAATTGGTTTTAATGGGAGGCAGGCAGGTGAATTCTCGCGCTTATTTAAGCCGATTTAATTTTTCCGGAAGCGACCAAAATAAAAAAGTGAGCACACTTTCAGGCGGTGAAAGGAACAGGTTGCATTTGGCAATGACCTTGCGTGAAGAAGGAAACGTGCTGTTGTTGGATGAGCCAACAAACGATTTGGATATCAATACCTTGCGTGCTTTGGAGGAAGGTTTGGAAAACTTTGCAGGTTGTGCGGTGATTATCAGTCACGACCGTTGGTTTTTAGACCGGGTTTGTACCCATATTTTGGCTTTTGAAGGAAATTCTGAAGTTTATTATTTTGAAGGTTCTTTTACCGATTATGAAGAAAATAAGAAAAAACGTTTGGGTGGCGATTTAACGCCAAAACGTATTAAGTTTAAAAAACTGATAAGATAAAAATTACCACATAAAATAAAAAAAGGCTGTCTGAAAATTAATTCTGGCAGCCTTTTTACTTTTGTGGTTTTGCTATAGGTTTTTCACTTTTGGAAACAAAATATTGTTTTCTAAATGAATATGTTGGAATAAATCATTGGTGAATTCCTCCAATTTAAAGTAAAGTGCTTTATAGGTATTACAAGCCCATTCTGGTGTAGTAAAATTGTCGCTCAATTCTTGGATTTTTTTAACCATAGTCCCAACTTCTTCGTGTTCATCTTCTATCAATGATAAGGTTTTCTCGTCTATTTGAAAATTGTAATCTGCTTCTTTGGCTTTAATGGCAGGAAATAATATGCCTTCTTCCTTAGCCATATGAGAAGTCATTTCTCTGGAAATATTTGAAAACAATGTTGCAATTTCAATGGTTCTTGGTTCGTGCTGACCGTGAACATTGGCAACTTTTTCGGCAAATTCAGTTATAATGCTTAAATTTTGTTTCACGTAAGTATGGTGAACATACACAATATAATCGGCCAAAAATTCAGCGCTCCAATCTTTGAAGTTTAAATTCGGTGCCTCATTTTTTGATTTGTTATTCATTAAATCACGGACAACATCATCAACATTGATATTCGCTTTTTTGCAGGCATTTTCAACTGTTTTTCCGCCGCCACAGCAAAAATCCAATTGATACTTTTTAAATACGGAAGCGGTGCTTATATCATCGCTCACAATTTCGGCGATTGTTCTATTTTTTAATTCAGACATATATTTACTTTTTGACAAAGATAAGAAATAAATTAATAAAAGATAAATTTATCTTTTATTAATTTATCCAAAAGCAATCAATCGCATCTGTTAACATATGAAGCAATAAACCAATGGCGACAATTCTTGTTTTATTGAAGAAAAGTGCTGCAAAATATATTGCAATTGCATAGTAGGAGTGAAGAATATGAAAATTAATGCTGCACCTGTTTGCACTAAAAATCGGCGTAGCCAACAGATGATCTAAATCTACCAACATGGTTAAAATAAAAATCAACCAAACTTTTTTCCAATTATCTCTGAAGAAATAAAACGCGATTGCACCCGGAAGTAAAAAGTGCATTCCGTAATGCGTGATAAATCGAAGGATTTCCAAAACTAAAAATTAATTTTTTGGGTTTCCAGATAATTAAGCGCGTTTGGACCTTCCATAAAAAGTAAATCCAAGATGCTTAAATTTGGAATAAATCCGTGATTTTCAGAAAAAACCTGAATGTAACGTTCAAGATTGTACGTTGTTTTAGGTTTGTCTTCGGCCAAGTTTCTTAAATCCAAAATACTTGGTGCTTTATCATATTCCGTCGTTTTTTTTATTGGAATTTCCAGCTGCAGGGCATCCATCACAATTTCGTGCGCCAAAAAATTCAGATCCAATAAAAAATGATTTTTTTTTTCAAAAACCGGCAATAAATCATCGATATAAAATTCGTAATAAGGTGAGGAACTGTAGGCTGTTTTTAAGGTTTTCAACTGTTGCTTGTGCCAATCATCCTTATAATCAATTTTTACGTCTTTGGTTTTTTGTTTAATTTCTTTGGTATGTTGAACAGGCACATTTAACAACTGTTTTCCTTGGGCAGTATAAATATAGCACCTGTTTCTATAACTTTGTTTCTGAAAATTATCCTCTGTTTCAAAAATAATTTCATCAGCATTTGCAATGGCGACATATTGCAGAATTGGAGAAAAATAAGTTGGCTGCAATAAAATCATCTAATTATTCTGCTTTTTTACGCTTTCTGAAAAAGCTAAAAGCATACCATAACGCAAGTGCTCCTAAGAAATAATATAAGTAAGAAACTGGTTTTCCGCTGCCGTGAACCGTTGTAAAAACACGTTCCCATCTAATTTTTTGGGCAATTCCTTCGCCATTGCTGTCCCAGCTAAACCAAATAAATACGGGCTTACCAACTACATGATCAAAAGGAACATAACCCCAATAACGGGCATCTTCAGAATTATGTCGGTTATCACCCATCATCCAATAATAATCTTGCTTAAAGGTATATGTGGTTGCCAATTTTCCATTGATGAAAATTTCGTCTCCACTGGTTGTTAAATTATTGTTTTCATAAACTTCAATAATTCGTTTGTAAAAAGGCAACGATTTGGCGTTTAATTCAACGGTTTTTCCTGCTTCAGGAATGTAAATTGGTCCGTAATTATCAATTGACCAAGCGTATTGGCTGTTATGCGGAAATACGGATTCTGTATATTCTCCTTTGGGAGAAAGTAACTTGGTAACCCTTTTTACCAAGGGATTTAATCTTAATTTACCCGCATTCTCATCCGTGAGGTTCAATAAGTAGTAATCGCCTAAAGGCTGGCCCTCAGTAACATTATATCTTTTTAATACAGCCGGAGAAATTTGTTGTCCATCCGTTTCTACTTTATGCATATATTGCGTTAGCGCCCTATCGGGAAGCACTGTTTTTTCGCCATTGATGTAAATATAACCTTCTCTTATTTCCAAAGAATCACCGGGAATGCCTACACATCTTTTTACATAATTCGATTTTTTGTCAATGGGTTTGTCTACGTGAATATTTGAATGATCCCTAAAAAAGCGCACTGTATCAACGGGCCAGTTAAAAACCACAATTTCGTTGCGTTTAATTTTTTCAAAACCAGGCAATCTGAAATATGGCAAATGTGGCTTTTTTAAATAGGATTTAGCTTTCATTAACGGCAATGAATCATGTACCATCGGTGCAGCGATAACGGTCATAGGTGTTCTTGCGCCATAATGAAATTTACTTACAAATAAGAAATCACCAACCAACAAAGATTTTTCTAATGATGAAGTTGGGATGGTATATGGCTGCATAAAATAAGTATGAACCAAAGTTGCCGCAACAATGGCAAATACAATGGAACTGACCCATTCTCCAACTTCAGTTCTTGATTTTAAACTGCGTTCAGCCACATAATTTACGTCGGCGATATAGTTTAAATAATAAATGTAAAAACCAAGTGTAATCACTGCCAAAACCGAATCAATTGTTTTGTATTTTCCAAAACTTCTAACGGTTTCAACCCAAATTACGGGGAACATCAATAAATTAATGATAGGAATGAACAATAAAATCACCCACCAGGTTGGTCTTTTTAATATTTTCAACAGCACGATGGCATTATAAACGGGTACGATTGCTTCCCACGGTTTTCTGCCAGCTTTTACGTATAATTTCCAGGTTCCTGCAAAGTGAATTACTTGAACAATCAAGAAAAATATAAACCATTGTATCATTGTCATAATTGAATCTTTTTAATGTTATTTAAGACCTAAAACGTCTTTCATGGTAAAAACACCTGTTTTTCCCACCAACCATTCTGCGGCGATTACTGCACCTAAAGCAAAACCGTCTCTGCTGTGTGCGGTATGTTTAATTTCTAAAGTATCAACATCCGATTTATAGGTAACGGTATGTGTTCCGGGAACCTCATCAATACGTTTTGCTGTTATTGGTATGACGTTTTCGTTTGTTGTTACATTTAAAGCCCAACTTTCTTTGTTGGTATTTGCAATAATTCCTTCCGCCAAGGTAATTGCGGTGCCGCTTGGGGCATCCAATTTTTTTGTATGATGGATTTCTTCTATTGAAATGGCATATTGCTCTAAATTACGCATCATTTTTGCCAAATGGGCATTTAATTCAAAAAAGATATTGACGCCCAAACTAAAATTTGAGGCAGTAATAAAAGCACCATTGTTTTCTTTACAAAGCGCTGTTGCTTCCGGCAATTTATTTAACCAGCCCGTTGTGCCGCTGATTACTGGAACCTGATTGTTTAAACAGTTTGAAATATTGTTGAAAGCGGCTGCAGGAATACTGAAATCAATGGCAACATCGGCCAAAGTAATGTCGTAATCCGCACTGTTTTCATCTATTTTCAACACAATTTCATGGCCTCTTTGCAACGCAATTTGTTCAATTGTTTTGCCCATTTTTCCGTAACCCAATAACGCTATTTTCATCATTAAAAATTAAAATTAACAGAGGCGCCGACAATTGATTTGTTGCTGATGTCGTTCCGAATTATTTGGGGCGAAACAGATAAATTACTGTCCACGTTATGCTGCAATAAATGTGCATTAACACTGGCTTCCACAATTTGTAAAATATACAAACCCGCAGTCACAAGCAGCGACAAATCCCTGTCTTTTTTATATGATTTTTGTGCGGAGATTAAAGCGTCTGTTGATAAAAGTATATTTCCGTTTAGACCGTCAAATTCATTGGGTTTTTCATTGATTCTTAATTTGTAGGCCGTTCTGGCCCTGTTGAAGTTGTCGTTGTTTGTATGATAAAAATAAACGCCAGACCCCAATGCGCCGAAAACAATTGGAATTTTCCAATACTTTTTGTTGAAAGCTTGTCCAAGTCCGGGTAAAACAGCGGAATAAAATGCTGCTCTTGCAGGTGAAAGAGGCTTAAAATTATCGCTGGAGGGTTTTATTGTATCCTGAATTTTTACTTCGGTTGCTGTTTGCGCATAGCCTGTAAATACCGTTAAAACGACAATAAGTAAATTACTATATAACTTTTTTTTAAGCACTTATTCCAATAATTTTTTTAATCGGTTAAAATCTTCTTCGGAATGAAATGGAATACTGATTTTCCCTTTATCTTTTCCCGATAATTTTATGTCAATTTTATGTCCGAAATAATTGCTGAAAGTTTTTAATCCGTCATTTAAAAATGTAGGAAGTTTGGCTTCTTTTACTTGTTTTTTAGGTTTCGCAACAACACCTTCCTTTAAATCTTTTACCAGTTGTTCCGTTTGGCGAACTGATAATTTTTGTTCAATTATTTTTTCGTAAATGCTTAATTGATCTTCGGTATTTTCAATATTTATCAATGCCCTGCCGTGACCCATCGACAAAAATCCGTCGCGCATTCCGGTTTGTATGATCGGATCCAATTTTAGCAAACGTAAATAATTGCTGATGGTTGATCGTTTTTTTCCAACACGTTTGCTCATTTCTTCCTGTGTCAAATCAATTTCATCAATCAATCTTTGGAAGGTTAGGGCAACTTCTATTGGGTCTAAATCTTTTCGTTGTATATTTTCAACCAATGCCATTTCAAGCATTTCCTGGTCGTTGGCAAGTCTTATGTATGCAGGAATTGTGGTGTTTCCAATTAATTTTGAAGCCCTATATCTTCTTTCTCCCGAAACCAGTTGAAATTTATTTCCTTCTAATTTTCTGATGGTAATTGGCTGAATAACACCCAGTTCTTTAATGGAGCTCGCCAATTCACGCAAGGATTCTTCATTAAAATAACTTCTTGGCTGAAACGGGTTTACTTCAATTAAATCCAAATCAATTTCCAGGATACTGCCAACAAGTTTATTGGCATTTTTATCGTTTGCAGAGGTAATATCGGAATTGTTTAATAAGGCAGATAAGCCTCTTCCCATTGCCTGTTTTTTAATTGCTTTTGCCATCCTTGGTATGCAGTTTTAAAATTTCGTTGGCTAAGTTAATATAATTTACGGCACCGGTGCTGGTTGCGTCATAAGCGATGATGCTTTCACCGTAACTTGGCGCTTCGCTCAATCTAACGTTTCTCTGAATAATAGTTTTGAAAACCATGCTTTGGAAATGTTTTTTAACTTCTTCCACAACCTGGTTTGAAAGTCGCAAACGTGAATCATACATCGTTAATAACAAACCTTCAATATCCAACGTGGTGTTGTGTATTTTTTGAACACTTTTTATGGTGTTTAGTAATTTTCCCAAACCTTCCAAAGCAAAATATTCGCATTGAATAGGAATAATCACTGAATCTGCAGCAACAAGGGAATTTAAGGTAATCAATCCAAGGGAAGGCGCGCAATCTATTAAAATATAATCGTAATCATCTTTAATTTCTTTCAGCGCTTCCTTCAGCATATATTCCCGATTTTGCTTATCGACCAATTCTATTTCTATGGCCACCAAATCGATATGCGCAGGAATGATGTCAACATTTGGCGAATTTGAAGCAACAATTGCCTCTTTTGCAGTGATGGAATGTTCCAACAATTGATACGTTCCCAACTCAACTTCTTCTATGGCAATTCCAAGCCCAGATGAAGCATTTGCTTGCGGATCGGCATCAATTAACAACACTTTTTTTTCAAGAATACCCAACGCGGCAGCTAAATTAATAGTGGTTGTAGTTTTGCCAACACCTCCTTTTTGATTGGCAATTGCAATAATTTTTCCCATAAAAGAATCTCCAATTAATTTAAGCCGTAAAAATACAATTATTTATGGTTTTTGAAAGTTTATATTGTTAACAAAGCGCTAAAAATAAAAAGAGGCTTGAAATTTCGAGCCTCTTTTTATTTTTATTTTTTTGTTGGAATATTCTCCAAAATAGTGAGTAAAAATTTCCAGAATTTCTGGGAAGATTTTATATTCGCTTTTTCATCGGGTGAGTGTGCGCCTTGGATAGTTGGCCCAAAAGAAATCATATCCATAGCAGGATAATTGGTTCCTAAAATACCGCATTCCAACCCGGCATGACAAGCAACAACATTCGCTTTATCGTTAAACAATTTTTCGTATGTTTCTGATAAAAGCTTTAAAATTGGTGAGTTTACATTCGGTTTCCATCCTGGATAAGAGCCTGATAATGTTACATCATATCCTGCCAACTCAAAAGTAGCTTTTAGCATATTTGCCAAATCGAATTTTGCCGATTCAACGGATGATCTTGTTAAACACAGGATTTTCACGCTTTCATCTTTCACAATTACCCGAGCAACATTATTTGAAGTTTCCACTAAATCTTTCATGTCGTTGCTCATTCTATAAACGCCGTTATGCGCAGCATAAATCATGTTAAGCAACGTATTTTGGCTTATGGTTGTCATCACTCTTTCTGGAGTTTTAACTTCAGAAATTTTAATGTCCAAATTAGGATCAACTGTTGTAAGTTCAGTCTTAATTTCTTTGATGGATTTGTTTGCTTTTTTTATAAATGCCTCTTTTCTGGATTCGGCAACAGAAATGGTTGCGAAACTTTCTCTTGGAATGGCGTTGCGCAAGCTTCCGCCGTTAATTTCTGAAATTCTGATAAATTCTTTTGTTTCATATAATAAACGGTTCATAATTTTATTGGCATTTCCCAATCCTTTATGAATATCCATTCCGGAGTGTCCGCCTTTTAAACCTGTAATGGAAATTGAATAGCCGCCACTTTTTACTGGAGCGCCAACTTCATTATAGGTATTATCAGCAGTGACATCAATGCCACCGGCACAGCCAATGTCAATTTCATCGTCTTCTTCAGTATCCAGATTTAGCAATATTTCGCCATTTAAATAATTGGCCTGCAATCCCATAGCGCCTGTCATTCCGGTTTCTTCATCAATAGTGAACAATGCTTCAATTGCAGGATGTTTGATGGTTTTTGAAGCCAAAACACTCATAATTGCGGCAACGCCAAGACCATTATCGGCACCAAGTGTTGTTCCATCAGCACGAACCCAATCGCCATCTACAACCATTTTAATTCCTTCTGTATCAAAATTAAAATTGGTGTCAGAATTTTTTTGGTGCACCATATCCAAGTGCGATTGCAATACCACTGTTTTGCGATTTTCCATGCCTATTGAAGCTGGTTTTTTGATAATCACATTACCAACATGGTCAACCACGGTATCCAGGTTTAATTTTTTCCCAAAATCAACCATAAATTGAATTACGCCTTCTTCTTTTTTAGAACCTCTTGGTACCGCGTTTAAATCGGCAAAATTGTTCCAAAGTTCAGTAGGTTCAAGAGTTCTTATATCTTTTGTCATTTTCTTAATGTTTGAGTTTTTATGATATTTCTAAAACGGTTTCATTTAATGGTTTTCTTACTTTTTTCATGGTGCTCATAAAATCATCTTCAGCCCTAAAACCAACAGGTAACAATAATACTGATTTTAAATTTTGTGCAGATAAATTTAACAATTCATCAATTTTTTCAGGCACAAATCCTTCCATCGGACAATTGTCGATTTTTTCAACGGCGCAAACGGTCATTAAATTGCCCAATGCAATGTAAGTTTGGTAGGTAGCCGATAATTGTTTTTCCTCCAAAGTTTTGTTTTTGTACATAGCAACAAGTTGATCTCTAAATTTAGAAATTACTTCTTCGGATACGCCTCTAACTTCTTTTTCCAGGTCAAAATAGGCATTAATATCATCAGTTGTTGTGTCATTTTCAATGCATAAAACCAATAGGTGAGAAGCATCGGCAACCTGACGTTGGTAATAACAATATTTCACAAATTCTTCCTGAAGTTCTTTATTTTCAATGACAATCAGTTTTAAAGGTTGCAAACCAAATGAAGTCGCCGTTAAATTAAATGCGTTTTTTAGTGTTTCAATTTGTTGTACTGATAATTTTTTTGACGGATCAAATTTTTTGGTGGCATATCTCCATTCTAAACTGTTGATGATGTTCATTTACTTGAATTTTATAAGGAACAAAAATAATTTAAAAATACCGAATTCCGTTAAATTCTCATTCAATTTTTTTTACTGAAGGATTTTGTATACTTTTAAGTTGTTATTAAATTGCTATGAAAGAAAATTTACTGCATTTTGTGTGGAAACTTAAATTGTTTTCCGGCGCTCAATTGAAATCCACCAAAGGTGAAATCATTGAAATTATCTCCGCAGGAACTGCCAATCTGAATGCGGGCCCCGATTTCTTGAATGCCAAATTGGTCATCAACAATCAGCTTTGGGCAGGAAATGTTGAGATTCATTTAAATTCATCCGATTGGTATATTCACAACCATGAAATTGACGAAAATTATGATTCGGTGATTTTACATGTGGTTTGGGAACATTCCGTTGATGTTTTCAGAAAATCAAATCAGCCAATTGCTACTTTAGAACTTAAAAATTATATTTCGAAAGAATTATTGGACAATTACCAGCAGCTTTTCAGCAAAAATAAAAACTGGATTAATTGTGAAAAAGACATTACAAGTGTTGATTCCTTTATTTTAACGAATTGGTTTGAGCGACTTTATGTTGAAAGGCTGGAAAATAAGTCGGAGCAAATTCAAAACACGGTCAATAAATTAAATAACAATTGGGAAGCCGCATTGTTTGTTTTATTGGCCAAAAATTTTGGGTTGAAGATAAATTCCGAAGCATTTATGAATTTTGCCAATTCATTTGATTTTTCAATTGTACGAAAAGTTTCCGGCAATTTAGAACAGCTGGAAGCCTTGTTTTTTGGCCAGGCCGGAATGCTTTCCAATGATTATGAATCGGAATATTTTGAAAATCTTAAAAAGGAATACCATTTTTTACAGGTGAAATTTCAATTGGTGCCCATTTCAAATGGTCAGATTCATTTTTTCAGATTGCGGCCAAATAATTTTCCAACAATTCGGTTGTCGCAATTGGCAATGGTGTATCACAGCCATCAAAATTTATTTTCTAAAATTGTTGAAACGGAAGATATCAAAGAATTTTATGAGCTGTTTAATTTGGCGACTTCCAATTATTGGGAAACCCATTACACTTTTGAAACCGCATCAAAAAAAAGCGTTAAAAAAATTACGAAACCATTTATCGAATTACTGCTGATAAATACCATCATTCCTTTGAAATTTTTGTATTTAAAGAGTCTGGGCAAAAATGATATAAGTTCGGTGCTTACCATAATTGCCAATATAAAACCGGAAAAAAACGAAATTATTTCAAAATTCGACGAACTCAACATTAAAAGCAAAACAGCTTTTGAAACGCAGGCCTTGCTCCAACTTAAAAATGAATATTGCAGCAAACAACTTTGTTTAAATTGTGCTGTTGGTAAAGAATTGTTAAAAGGTTAATTATTTAATCATTGATTTTTCACGGATAGCTTTAAATTCAGATTTTTCATTCCATTTAGGAATGGTGGTTTCATTGGCTAATTTATAACCAATTTTAAAGAAAAGCTTGGCGTCTTCAACACATCCGGATAAGTCTGCAGTGTTTGGATTGTATTCATCCGTAGGTTTGTGGTATGTATTTGCCCAATAATCATTAATTTGGTCTTTTGCCCATTCTTTGCCATGTTCCCGGCTGTCTTGCCAGCCTTTTATAAATAAAGAAGGAATTCCTGCCTGCGCGAAACTAAAATGATCGGACCGGAAATACATCCCATTTTCAGGGAAAGGTTCATCTGCAATATAGCGGTCTTGTTCTTTCGCGGCTTGTTCAACATAAACGTCCAATTCCGATTGCCCGAAACCCGTGATGGTAACATCTTTCATTTTACCAATGGGCAACAACAATTCATAATTTAGGTTTGCAATTGTTTTTTCGGGAGTAAAAAGTCCGTTTTGAACATAATATTTAGAGCCAATCATTCCGGTTTCTTCAGCTGTTACTGCAATAAAAACAATGGAGCGCTCAGGCTTAATTTTTAATTTAGAAAAAGCTTTTGCAGTTTCCAGCATGGCGCCCAATGCCGTTCCGTTATCTATGGCGCCATTGTAAATTGAATCGCCATTGTGTGTTGGACCAATGCCAAAATGATCCCAATGTGCGCTGTAAACAATGCATTCATCAGGGCGTTTTGTGCCTTTAATGATGCCAACAACATTTTTGCTGTTTGCAAATTTTAACTGTGTTTTAATTTTTAAATTCAAATTGCAATTTAAGCTTAAAGCTTCAAAATCAGGTGTTGTTGCTTTTTTTGTTAGCGCATCAAAATCAAGTCCCGATTTTTCAAAAAGCTTTTTGGCGGCGATATCTGTAATCCAGCCTTCCAGCGCACATTTTTGGGCATTGCCGTCTTTGGCTTGAATGGATATTCCAGAGGCAGAAGTATTTGTGAGCACCGCCCATCCATAACCTGCCGCTTTATCTGAATGAATCACCAAAACCCCTTTTGCGCCATGACGGGCGGCTTCTTCATATTTATAGGACCAACGACCATAATAAGTCATTGCGTTGCCCTTAAAAAGTTCGCTATTTTGTGTTGCAAAACCTGGGTCGTTCACTAAAACCAAGACAATTTTGCCTTTTGCATCAATATTTTTATAGTCGTCCCAGCCATATTCCGGAGCAACAATGCCATAACCTGCAAAAACAATTTCAGCATTTTTTATTTCAATACTGTCTTTTAAATGCGGTGTTTTAGCAATATAATCTTTGGTATTTTCTAATATGATTTCACCATTTTTAGCATTTATGGTGATGCTTTTATCCGGACTGTAATTTAATTCAACAGAAGGTACATCCTGAAAATAATTTCCGTCGAAGCCACCTACTATGCCCATTTTTTTAAATTCATCGGCAATATATTGTGTGGTTTTTTCTTCGCCAATGGTAAAAGGTTTTCGGCCTTGAAATTCATCAGAAGACAATGCGATAACATGTTTTTCTAAATCCGCTGCATTAATTGAGTTTTCAGCTTCTGAAGCCTGATCTTTATTTGAGCAGCTGATTGCCGTTAAAACAATGGAGCAACTTATTATTTTTGATAAAATGTTCATCTTAAAAGTTTTTAGTACGAATATATTTATCAAATGTAATGAAAAGCTACAATTTAGAAAGCTATTTTACAAAAGGATTAAAAGTGATTTTGGAATGAAATAAAGCTAAAATTAATTGTTGGGATACCATTTTCTCAACCGAACTTCTATAGCTTTATTTTTTGTGTTTACCAATTTTTTAAAAGCTTCCACATCACTAAATCCGTCTTGTCCCCTGTAATGAAAAGGATATACAATTTTTGGCTTAAAATCTAAAACAGCACTCGCAGCCTGATCTACAGTCATTGTATAAGGTAAATTCATACAAACAAAAGCGATGTCAATATTTTGCAGTGTTCTCATTTCCTGAATATCTCCTGTATCTCCCGAAATATAAATTTGTTTGTCATCAACCGTAATGATATAACCATTTCCCCGTCCTTTTGGATGTCTTGAATTTAGTTCTTCCGGTAAATTATACATGGGGATTGCCGTGATGAAAAAATCCAAAC
The DNA here is from genome assembly GCA_964491495.1 of uncultured Lutibacter sp. Taxonomy (GTDB): domain Bacteria; phylum Bacteroidota; class Bacteroidia; order Flavobacteriales; family Flavobacteriaceae; genus Lutibacter. Next base: position 21,839 of record CAZBGP010000027.1, read on the forward strand.
GATGAACGCCTTGTTTGTTTTTAAGTTTAACGATTTCAGTCCCATATTTTTTAAGCAATTTTTTGGCTGATTCTTCCGGCAGGATAAAAATTGCTTTTGAGGTGTCAATGGAATCCAATGTTTTAAAATCTAAATGATCTCCATGGCTGTCAGTTATTAAAATAATGTCGGGCGCGTTGATGCCTTTGTACATTTTAGCACCGCCATAAGGATCAACATAAATGGTTTTATTGTTATAAGTTAACACCAAACTGCTGTGCAAAATTGGCTGAATTTGTAGCGTGCCATTTTTTGTTTTTATGATGTCAATGTCCGGTTTTTGCGTCCAGCCAATACTTGAAATCAGCAATGAAATTGAAAGTAAAATTGGTTTTATTTGCATAAAATTGAGTTTATAAATTATAGATTTTCAAATATAGACTATAATTTATTTGCAATCAAAACCTTATAATGTTAAAAATAGAGAGTCGCTAATTATAGTTGCAGGTTTGTTATTTGCGAAAATTGTTCCAATTATTCTGTTTAAGGAAGATTTTATTTTTTTACTTATTGTAAAAATCTTTAACCCAAGCCACCATTTGGTTTTCTGTCATTGAATCTGCATCAAAAACCCCGGCAAGTTGGCCAATAAGGTTAAGGTTGTTTTTGATTTCCTTTTCAAAAATAGTTTTCATAATTGAGGGACCGAAAAGCACAATGGCATCAAAATCTTCAATTTCAGTTAATAATATTTTAAGAAAATGATGGGTTTGCGCCAGTTTTATATTTTCATAATTTTTTTCGTAGGTAATATAATGCCCTCCAAATCTTCCAAACTTTTTTGATTCACCAGGCGTGCGTACTCTGGTATCAATATGAGATTCAATTGTTTTAACGGTTTTATCGCCGTTTGAAAGTTTAATAAGCACAGCTTGGTGCGTGTCTATCCAAATTCCAATGTTATTTTTCATAATTATTGTTTTAAAAATGAATCAATTGGCTAGTGTGATTTTTTGGAATCACCTATAAAATTACAAAAATAATCGCTTATTTTCAATGAATTACGCAAAAAAAAGCTGCAACATTTTTGTTGCAGCTTTTAACTTGTAGTAAGTTAAATAATTAGGTCCTAAAAGCAATAGTTATTTTCGGCAATCAGTTTTTCAGCAATCACATTTCGCAAAGCAATTGGATTCGGATTGTTCACATATTTGGTAAAACGTTTCAAACCCATTAACATAACGCGTTGTTCATCGCCTTCAGAAAAATATAAAATGGCTTCTTTGCCAAAGGCATTTGCTTTGTCAACAGCATTGTATAAGTTTAATTTTGCCAGGGCAATTTGAACTTCAGCTTCTTTTTCTGAAGTAAAATTCACTACTTTTTCAGCTTTTAAGATGGCCGATTCTGCCATATAAACTTCGATCATCACTTCAGCTGCTGCCAAAACCAATTGTTGGTGATTGTCTAAATCCATACCAAATTTTTGAACAGCTTTTCCTGAAATCATTAAAAAAGCTTTTTTCAATCGGGCAATCATTTCTTTTTCTTCTGAAAACAACACAGAGAAGTCGGGCGTGTCAAACGACGGAATTCCCATTAAACTGTTGCCCACTTCCATAGCCGGAGTCAACAAATCAATTTCGCCTTTCATCGCTTTTTTAAGCAGCATTCCAACCGTTAACAAGCGGTTAATTTCATTTGTTCCTTCATAAATTCTGGTGATACGTGCATCTCTCCAGGCACTTTCCATAGGCGTGTCTTTAGAGAATCCCATACCGCCGAAAATTTGGATTCCTTCATCAGAAACAAATTGGGAAACTTCAGACCCAAAAACTTTTATTATGGCACATTCGATGGCATATTCCTGAAAAGCCAATAATTCTGCATCTTGGTGCGATTTTCCTTCGGCCAAAAGCGCATTGATCATATTTTCAATGTCTTTTGCTGCCCGGTAGCTTCCGGCATCCAGAGCAAACGCTTTGGTGCACATTTCAGCATATTTTTTCTTGATGGCACCAAAACTTGAAATTGGCACTTTAAATTGAATGCGTTCATTTCCGTATTTAACGGATTCGGTGATAATTCTTCGGCTTGCGTCCAAACAGGCAGCGCCTAATTTTATGCGGCCAACATTTAAGGAATTCATGGCTATTTTAAATCCTTCACCTCTTCCAGCCAACATATTTTCAACAGGAATTAATGTGTCGCCAAAAAACACCTGACGTGTTGATGATGATGTAATTCCTAGCTTATTTTCTTCGGCACCCAAAGTAACACCATTCGGATTTTTTTTGTCGAAATCCATAATGAATGCGGTAATATTTTTGTCGTTTTCAATACGCGCAAAAACAATAAAAATTTCGGCAAAACCTGCGTTGGAAATCCACATTTTTTGTCCGCTAATTTTATAATGTTTTCCATCGGCAGTTAATTGTGCAGTGGTTTTTCCTGAGTTGGCGTCACTTCCTGCTCCCGGCTCAGTTAAACAATAGGCGCCAAATTTTTCACCAGATGTTAAAGCTGGCAGGTATTTTTGTTTTTGTTCTTCGGTTCCGTATAGGTAAATAGGCATTGTTCCAATTCCTGTATGCGCGCCAAAAGCGGTTGCTACGGAACCTGTTGCAGACGACATATAATCGGTTACCAACATCGTTGAAATAAATCCCATGCCAATTCCGCCGTATTCTTCAGGAATAGAAACGCCTAAAAATCCCAATTCTCCGGCTTTGCGCATCACCGATTCCGTTAAAGCAAAATCTTTATTTTCAAAACGTTCTTTATGCGGCCAAACTTCGCGGTCTATAAATTCAATGACCGCTTCTTTCATCATTTTTTGTTCTTCACTGAATTCTTCCGATACAAAAATATCTTCCGATTTAATTTCTTTGATCAGAAATTCTCCCCCTTTAGTTGTTTCCATTTTAAGCCCCCTTTTATCCCCCGAAGGGGGAAATAACTACTTGAGGGAAGTAGGTTTTAAATGTTAATATTTTAATTTCATTAAGCCCTCCCTTTGGGAGGGTTTGGGTGGGCTACAGTAATTCGTAAATTCCTGCTGCACCTTGGCCCGTTCCAACGCACATAGTCACGATTCCGTATTTGCTTTTTCTGCTGCGCATTTCATTGAATAACTGCACCGAAAGTTTGGCGCCCGTGCAACCCAGCGGATGGCCCAACGCGATAGCGCCACCATTCACATTTACAATTTCTTGGTTGATGCCCAACTCACGCATCACAGCCAAAGATTGCGAGGCAAAAGCTTCGTTCAGTTCTATTAAATCGATGTCTTTTAAGGTTAAATTTGCTTGTTTCAAAGCTTTAGGAATTGCTTTTACAGGTCCAATTCCCATAATTCTTGGTTCAACACCAACGGCTGCGTAGGATACCATGCGGGCAATTGGCTCAATGTTGAGTTCTTTCACCATTTCTTCGCTCATTACCAATAAAAATGCCGCGCCATCACTCATTTGTGATGAATTTCCTGCAGTTACGCTTCCGTCAGCGGAAAAAACCGGACGTAATTTTGACAAAGCTTCTATCGAAGTTTCTTTTCGAGGACCTTCATCTTTAGAAACCAAATAATTTTTGACTTGTTTTTTTCCGTTATCGTCAATATATACTTCTTCAATGTTGATGGGAACAATACCACTGGTAAATTTTCCTTCAGCTTGCGCTTTTAAAGCTTTAATATGAGATTTATAAGAAAACTCATCCT
>CAZBGP010000028.1:0-24761 GCA_964491495.1 uncultured Lutibacter sp.
TGAAGGCCATTCAGGAGAATTGATTTATGGCACAATTGGCGACAAAAAAGTGATCGCCATGCGCGGCCGTTTTCATTTTTATGAAGGCTGGACTATGGAACAAACCGTTTTCCCGGTGCGCGTGATGAAATTTTTGGGTATTGAAAATTTAATTGTTTCAAATGCATCAGGTGGTGTAAATCCTGATTTTAAAGTCGGAGATATTATGATCATCACCGATCATATTAATTTAATGCCGGTGCATCCTTTGCATGGAAAAAACGAAGATCGTTTTGGACCGCGATTTGTTGATATGCATGAAGCATACAGCAAAAAAATGATTGCGAAAATGGAACAAGTAGCGCGTAAATTGGCTATTCCGGTTCATAAAGGAGTTTATTTGGCATTACAAGGACCAACTTTTGAAACGCCTGCAGAATATAAAATGGTAAAAAATTTAGGCGCCGATGCTGTTGGAATGTCAACCGTTCCCGAGGTAATTGTTGCCAAACATATGGGAATGACTTGTTTTGGAATTTCTGTGATTACCGATTTGGGTGTTGAAGGAATTGTGGAAGCTGTTTCACACGAAGAAGTTCAAAAAGTGGCTAAAATCGCCGAAAAATCAGTAGGAAAATTGGTGGAGGAATTTATAAAAAGTTAAAAGTAGGGACCTTTCAAAACCTGTCACTACTTTTCAAAGTATAAATTTTTTACAATACCATCTGCAAGTCCAATCTTCGGAACAAAGATTTTATTTGCACCGCTCCATTCCATAATGGATAAATAAATTTTGGTTGCAGGTATAATTACGTCGGCCCTGTCCGGATTTAAGTCCAGCTGCATGATGCGTTCTTCGTAACTTAAATTGCTCAATAATTCCAGTTGATTTTTTATGTAACTTAGATACAATGGTTTACCCATTGCTCTTCCTGATATTTTAAAAATTTTATTGATGTTTCCACCTGAACCAATTACCGATATTCTTTTTAAATTTTTGGTATTTTCTTTGACCCAAAGCTCAATGCTTTTCCAAATATTTTTAAATTCTTTGCTGTCGTCAAGTAACCGCACAGTTCCTATTTTAAAGGATTTTGAGTTGACAATTTTTCCTTTTGAAAAAAGCGTTATTTCAGTGCTCCCACCTCCAACATCAACATATAAATAAGAATTTTTAGCAGTAATGACAGTGCTTAAATCTGTGCCAAAAATTATTTTGGCTTCTTGTGTGCCATCAATAATATCAATTTTTACAGAAGTTTTTTCAAAAATTTCTTTGGCAACTTCTTGTCCATTACTGGCTTCCCGCATGGCCGATGTGGCGCAGGCTTTGTATTTTTGAACACCATGAACTTCCATCAATAATTTGAAAGCTTCCATAGCCTTAATCATTCTTATTTTATTTTCTTCTGAAATTTTTCCGCTCAAAAAAGTGTCGGCACCCAAACGAATGGGAACACGAACCAATGCCGATTTTTTGAAACTTGGCTCCTGAACTTTATTTTGTTCGGTAATCACGTTCACCAACAACAATCTTATGGCGTTGGAACCAATATCAATTCCTGCAAGTTTTTCAATTTTCAAAATAGGGCTATTTATAATTTTTAGGAAATTCGGTTAAAAAAGTTTTTCCTGATTTAATGTCTTTCCAATGATTGGTGTCGAATTTAATTCCAACAACGCCGCAAGTCGGCACTTTATCCACATGAAGGCTTCCAAATTTATTCACAAAATCGCTAATCCCGTGGTCATGGCTAAAAATAATGGCAGAATCAAATCCGTCATCCAAAGCTTTTACCGTTTTTATCAAATACCCGTCGCTGAAATTGAACAGCGATTTGCTAATTCTCAAATTTGCCAACGGAAAATTAAATGTATAGGTGAAAATCATTGCCGTATGTAGTGCCCTGTTTGCGCAACTTGCAACAAATACATCTGGTGTCGAAATTTTTTTTTGCAGGACGTTTGAAATTAAATAGGCATCATTAATTCCGCGTTCTTTCAATGGGCGATCAATGTCTTTAATCCCTTCATAATCCCAAGAAGATTTCGCGTGCCTAACAATATAGAGTGTTTTCATTTGGTTTTTTATTGAGGTTCAAAGATACTGTTTAAGGAGCCAATCGCTCAATTTTCCAATTAAAATCTTCCTGCAAGGTGTATCTAATTCTGTCGTGCATACGATTTGGACGTCCTTGCCAAAATTCCATGCTGATTGGTTTTACGAGAATGCCGCCCCAATGTTTCGGACGGTCAATTTCTTTGTTTTCGTATTGTTTTTCAAATGAGGCCAGGCGTTCATCCAAAAAATTTCGTGATGGTACCACTTCACTTTGGTCGGAAGCCCAAGCACCTAATTTACTGCCATCGGGCCGTGACTCAAAATAACCATCCGATAAATTTTCCGAAAGTTTTTCTGCAACACCTTTAATAATAACTTGGCGTTCTATGCCTTGCCAAAAAAAAGATAAACAAACATTTGGATTTAGAGAAATGGCTTTTCCTTTTTCGCTGCGGTAATTGGTAAAAAAAATAAAACCTTCCCAGGTGAATTTTTTTAATAAAACAACCCGCGCTTTTGGAAACCCGTCTGCGCCAATGGTAGAAACTGTTACCGCATTTACTTCAGAATCTCCACCAAATTCCTCTACTTCAAAAAACCATTTTTGAAATAACTCCATCGGATTTTCCGAAATTCCTTCTTCAGAAAGTTCGCTTTTTTGGTAAACTTTTCTATAATTGCCTAAATCATTCTCCATCCCACAAAATTAAAAATCTTTTATTGGTTTAAGACTTTTTCACTAATTTCTTTTTTTGGCGCTCGTATGATAAGCAGCCCAACAAAAGTGATTAAACCGTTTACTATCAATAGCTCATAACCAAAAACATAGCCATTTAAAAACTGTGCTGAATAGTCATTTAAGAAATAGGTAATAATTACTGATAGTATCGCTACAATCCACACTAAAGAATCTTTAACAGGAATTTTGGTGAAAATTCCAAAAGCAAAAAGTCCTAAAAGTGGTCCGTAGGTATAGGATGCAACTTGCAGCACATTGCTTATCACATTTTCTTTTAGTACATATTTAAAAAAAATAATGACAAGAATCAACACTATTGAAATTGCAATGTGTGTTTTTTTACGAATTCCTATTTGCTTTGATTTTTCTCTGTTTTCAATATCTAAAAAATCGATGCAAAATGAAGTGGTCAAAGCTGCCAAAGCGCTGTCGGCACTTGAATAGGCGGCTGCAATCAATCCCAAAATAAAAAAAATGCCGATGTAAATTCCTAAGTCACCTTTTAGCGCAATCTCAGGAAATAACAAATCGGTTTTAATGGAGCCGTCAATTACCGGCGTTGCAATGCCAAATTTTTCGGCATAAATAAATAATAAAGCCCCTAAAACTAAAAATACAAAATTGACAAGGATCAGCACAAAACCTAGCGTCATCACATTCCACTGTGCCTCTTTGGTATTTTTGCAAGTCAGGTTTTTTTGCATCATATCCTGGTCAAGGCCAGTCATTCCAATTGCAATAAACATTCCACCAAAAAATGATTTTAAAAAGTGTTTTTTGTCGCTAAAATCATCAGTAAATATAATTTGGCTGTATTGTTTAAATTCTTCTGAAGCAAAAACATCTGAGACAGACCAATTTAATTTGTTGAGAATGATATAAATAGTGGCGAATAACGAAAAAAGCATAAAAGCAGTTTGCAGCGTATCGGTCCAAACAATTGTCTTAATTCCGCCTTTAAAAGTATAAACCCAAATTAATAGAATGGAGAGAATAACCGTAATTTCAAAGGGAACATTCCACGCGTCAAAAATAAAATACTGTAACACCGAAGCCACTAAAAATAACCTGAAAGCAGAACCTAAAACCCTTGAAACAAAAAAGAAAAATGCTCCGGTTTTATGGGAAGTTGGTCCAAAACGATGTTTTAAAAACTCGTAAATTGAAGTTACCTGCATATTATAATAAATCGGAATCAACACATAAGCAATGACCAAATAGCCAAACATATAGCCAAAAACGATTTGCATATAGCTAAACTGCGAACTTTGCACCCAGCCAGGAATGGAAATAAAGGTAACGCCGGAAAGGGAAGCTCCAACCATTCCAAAAGCTACGATGTACCAAGGCGATCTCTTATTGGCTTTAAAAAAAGTTTCGTTGCTGGCATTTTTCCCCGTGAAGTGCGCTATTAAAATTAGCAAACTAAAATAAACTGCAATAAGTGATAGAAGAAAAATTGGCTCCATTAAATAATTTTAATATTAGAATTAACAAAGAAAGCAAAATTATTGGGAATATCTTTCCTAATTGTATATTTGCAACATGAATTTTTCGTCAAAAATTTTGGAAAATGCCGTTAATGAAGTTTCTCAATTGCCCGGAATTGGCAAAAGAACGGCTTTGCGATTGGTTTTGCATTTATTAAAGCAACCGGCATCGCAAACGCACCAATTAGCGACTGCACTTAATAAATTGGTTGATGAGATTAAATTTTGTGAAAAATGCCACAATATTTCCGACAAGAATATTTGTGAAATTTGTTCAAATTCCTCCCGAAATTCAGAAATTATTTGTGTGGTTGAAGATGTTCGTGATGTTATGGCCATTGAAAACACTTCGCAGTTTAGAGGATTGTACCACGTTTTGGGCGGAAAAATTTCGCCAATCGAAGGCATTGGCCCGCATAATTTGACCATTGACAGTTTGATAGATAAAGTAAAATCGGGCACCATCAAAGAAGTTATTTTTGCGTTGAGTTCTACCATTGAGGGCGATACCACCAACTTTTATATTTATAAACAATTGGAAGGATTGCCAATTAAAACTTCAACCATAGCGCGAGGAATTGCGGTAGGCGATGAGCTTCAATATGCCGACGAGGTTACGTTGGGCCGAAGTATCGTGAATCGAATTCCGTTTGAAAAATCTTTTTAAATTCTAAATAACGAAGCAAAAAAAAATCAGAATTTGGGCGTTACCGCAAGGGTCGGGCTATTGCTTCAATCTTTTTATCGGCAAAAAGCCTCAAAAAAGGATTTCCGCTGCAAACATGGTTCACTGAACTCCTTTAAAAAAATAAAAAATAAGTGAAGTAATCCCTAACGCAAAAAAACTTTATTATTTCTAAATTAGTCGTTTTTTTCAATACAAATTCTGGCATCAACCGCAAAAATCTCCTTGGCATTTCCAAAAAGCGGATTCAAATCCAACTCAGCTATTTCAGGAGCAGCCATTAATAAATCGGATATTTTTACGATAATTTCCGCAAATATTTTTTCATTCACGCCTTCCTGATTTCTGATTCCCTGAATTATTTTGTACGATTTTAAATTTTGAATCATTTCTGTGGCTTCCAATTTTGATACCGGTGCCAATGCCACATTGATATCTTTTAATACTTCAATGTAAATGCCGCCCAATCCGCACAAAACCATATGTCCGAAATTCCCTTCTTTTTTAGCGCCTATAAAAAGTTCCATTCCTTTTTTCATAGGTTGGATCAATACCGCTTTTGCGCCGGCTATTTTCATAATTTCATCATAGGAAGCAGCCAGTTTTTCGGTAGAATTGATGTTTAAAACAATACCGCCCACATCCGATTTGTGTATGGGCCCAACTATTTTCATCACCACCGGAAATCCAAGTTTCAGCGCTTCTGTTAAGCAAGCTTTTTTTGTGGCACAAACAGCTTCGCTCACCAAGGGAATTTTAGCCGCCAATAACAGTTCTTTTACCTGCTGAGGTTCTAAATAGCCATTTTCAGCATTATTTATGATGGTTCTGATGACTGTTAAATCAAGATTGATTTTCGTTTTTTCAGTAGAAGATGGCTTTTCAGTTTTATATATTTTGGCCAACGCGTTTCCAAACAATACTTCGTCAGGAAAATTGATGTTTCCTTTTGAAATAAAATAATCGATTTCCTTTTTCACGTTTACCAAGGAAGGCAAGACAGGAAAAATTGGTTTTTTGCATTCGTGCATTTTTTTGTCAAGCACATCATAAACATCATAAACTTCAAACAAGCCCGGACTTCCAAAAATGACCACCATCGCGTCAATTTCAGAAAATTCATTTTCACAATAATCGATAATGGTTTCCAGTTGCTCTGCGTTTCCTGTCGCCAAAAAATCAATCGGATTTGAAACGGAAGAGCCTAAAAATAATTTATTCAGCAATGCTTCGCTGGCTTTTCCGGTAATTTCAGGAACGTTCAGTCCGTTTTTGGATAAAGCATCGGTAAGCATCACTGCAGGTCCGCCGGCGTGGGTAATTATGACTATATTTTTGCCTGTTAATTCTTGATGCATAAAAATTCCGGCCACGGTAATCAATTCATTTCTTCCGTAGCAACGAACAATTCCGGCTTTTTTGAACAACGCATCCACAGCAACGTCAGAATTGGCCAATGCGCCTGTGTGCGAACTCGCCGCCCTGCTTCCTGCCGAGGAGCTTCCTGCTTTTATGGCAGCAATTTTACAGCCTTTCGAAATTAATGAAGCAGCGTGTTTTAAAAGTTTTTGCGGATTCTCAATGCTTTCAATATATAATAATTTCACTTCCGAACTTTTACCGTTTTCAAAAGTTTCATCTAAATGTTCCAATACTTCTTCAACCCCAATTTGCGCGGAATTCCCAACAGAATAAACACTTGAAAACGTCAATCCGGTTGCCATGGCAGCTTCCATAATAAATACGGCAGTTGCGCCCGAACCTGAAATAAAATCGACTCCTTTTGGGTTTAATTTTGGAATTGGCGTGGTAAATACGCCTGCATAATTTGTGTTGATTAATCCTATATTGTTTGGACCCAAAAGTGTTCCGCCAACGGCGTTTATTTCTTGAACAATTTGTTCTTCAAGTTTTTTGCCTTCGGCATCTTTTTCGCCGAAACCAGCCGAAAAAATAATAAATCCTTTGGTATTTTTTTGTTGCGTTAAAATCTGAACCGTTTCCAAGGTAAATTTCGCAGCAATGGCGATAATCGCCAAATCAACCTGCGGAATTTCAGCCACATTTTGATAGCATTTTAGTCCTTGTACTTCCGTTTCTTTCGGGTTAACTGCAAACAATTCACCTTTAAAATTATGGGCGATTAAATTTTTTAAAACGCTTCCGCCAGGTGTGTGAATATTGTTTGAAGCACCAATAACAACAATACTTTTGGGATTTAGTAATTCTTTGTTCAGCATCAGTAATTTAGGGTTTAGGAAACGATTTCAGCGGCAATTTCTTTGCCTTTTAGGTAAGCTTCCAGGTTTTTTGCAACAATGCGTTCGCCTTTTCTTGTAAAAAGTGTGACAATCGCTTTTTGAAAACTTTCATCACTTAAAGGAATTAAAGAAGATGCCGCGCCCAGTAAAACAATGTTAGTTGCTTTTGAATTTCCCAAATCTTTTGCAATTTTCATTGCATCGATTAAAATATGGTTTTTATGCGATTTTATTTCGTCGTAAACGGCATCCAATTCCGGATAATTGCTGATATTTTCAAACGGATTGGAATCGGAAATCAAATAGCCGTCTTTTTTCAAAAATGGCAAATAACGCAACAATTCCATAGGTTCCACAGAAATAATGAGATCTGCTTTCCCCTGCGGAATTAAATCGGAATAAATGGGCTGGTCCGAAATTCGCACGTGAGATTGCACGGCACCGCCACGTTGGCTCATTCCGTGCACTTCCGATTGTTTTATATTTAAATTGTTATCCAAAGCTGCTGTGTCTAAAATAGCCGCAATGGTTAAAATTCCTTGTCCGCCAACGCCTGCTATAATGATATTTATTTTTGTGTGCATAGTATTAATTTATTGACACGTTTGTATATTCTTTTAATTTGTCTTTTTTCTCCTTCGGAAGTTGCACGCAAGGACGTTGGGAAATGACCACAGAAACACCTTTATAATTTATTTCTTCGCGAATGATATCGATATTTTCCTGTAAATTTTTATGCAGTGGCGTTATTATTTTTAAATGATCCTCTTCAATGCCTAAACCTTTACAAATTGAAATTAACCTTCCGGAAGCCGCTGAATCCTGAGCTCCGGTCATTGCAATGGCTGAATTGTCGGAAATAATAACGGTGATTGGTGTTTTTTCAATGATGGCATCCAACAAACCGGTCATACCCGAATGTGTAAAAGTGGAATCGCCAATAACAGCAATTGCAGGATGAATTCCCGCATCGGAAGCGCCTTTTGCCATTGTAATGGAAGAGCCCATTTCAATTAAAGTGTTGATACTTTCATAAGGCGACAAAACGCCTAAAGCAGAACAGCCAATATCGCCAAAAACCTGTTGGGTGGCGGATTCATTTTTTAACACATTAATGGCATTAAACAAATCGTTGTGGCCACAGCCTACGCACAATTGCGGCGGCCGGCCCATCACCACTTTTGGCAGCTTGTCATTAATCACGATGTCAAATCCCAACGCATTTGCAATATTATCGGGATTTAGTTCGCCAACTCTTGGAATATCGCCGCTCAAACGCCCGATTACTTTTCTGTTTTCGCCTAAAAAGTCGGAAATGGCTTCTTCAATAAAAGGATAGCCGTCTTCCAATACCAATATTTTTTCACAGGAATCAAACAATTCTTTGATAGGTTCTTTTGGCAATGGATATTGCGAAATTTTTAAAACCGGATAAGGACAATTACCTTCCTCAAAATTTTCCATCAAATAATTATAGGCGATTCCTGATGCAATAATTCCGATGGTTTTGTTGGTGCCTTGATGATAAATATTAAACTCGCTGTTTTCTGAAATTTCAAGCATATCTGGCTGAATATCAACCAAGTGTTTATATCGGCCACGTGCGTGCATGGGAATTAACTGAAATTGCGTAGAAATTTTTGGCAAATGAATATTGTTTTGTGCTATTCTTTCACCAGTAACAACGCCGGCTCTTGAGTGCGACAATCGCGTTACCAATCTGATCAGCACAGGCAATCCTAATTTTTCCGACAGGTCAAACGCATATTTTGTGATGTCGTAACATTCTTGCTGGTTGGAAGGCTCTAAAATAGGAATCATGGCAAATTTTCCATAATAACGTGAATCTTGTTCGTTTTGTGACGAATGCATTGAAGGGTCATCGGCCACAACAACTACCAATCCGCCGTTAATTCCTGAAACAGACATGTTCATAAACACATCCGCCGCCACGTTTAAACCAACGTGTTTCATCACCACCATCGATTTTTTTCCGGCGTATGACATGCCGAGAGCGGCTTCCATCGCCGTTTTTTCGTTGACAGACCAGGAGGAATGGATATTTAATTCTTGCGCTATTTTTGATTTTTGAATATATTCGGTTATTTCGGTAGAAGGCGTTCCCGGATAGGCGTAAACACCTGACAATCCGGCATCAATGGCGCCTTGTGCCAACGCTTCATTACCCAATAGAAGTTTTTTCATAAATTTCAGTTGTTAAAATTGTAATTATAATGCCACAAATTTATGAAAACGATTTCGTATTTTGTATGATAAAAATCAATCGAAAGTTTATAACTTATTGATAAACAAACTATTATATATTCAACGAAAACACCAAATATTTGAATAAAATTAACTTAATCGGTATTTAATTTAGATTTAATATAAAAAATAAAGATATTTATAAATATTCCACAATTTTAGTATGAAATTTTACCTGTTTTTTGAACTATTTATTTTTATGTTGCTACGAAGTAACTTTTGCAAAAAGCTAATAACGATAAGGGAATATTATTTTATATAAAAAAAAGAAAAAACCTGATAGTGCGGATCTAAATTTGCACCATCAGGTTTCTCAATACCAATTACTGAATTCTTAGTATTAAATCATTATTTAGCCCAATCTTTAATCCATCCCGACAATGTTTGAACCCATTTGTCATTATCATTTAAACAAGGAATCATGTTAAAATCTTCGCCACCATTTTCCTTAAAGGAATGATTTGCTTCCATGCCAATTTCTTCAAGCGTTTCCAAACAATCGGAAACAAATGCCGGCGTAACTACCGCTAATTTTTTCAAGCCATTGATGGCGAAATTGTCAATTGTTTTATCGGTGTAAGGCTGCAACCAAGGATCGCGCCCTAAACGAGATTGAAAAGATGTACTGTAACTGCCTTCCTTCAAATTTAATTTTGCAGCAACGTTTTTTGTGGTTTGATAACATTGGTGTCTATAGCAAAACTCGTGGGCGGCTGATGGTGTGTTGCAGCAACTGCCGTCAATTTTACAATGTGATTTAGTGACATCCGATTTTTTGATGTGTCGTTCCGGAACGCCGTGATAGGAAAAAAGTAAATGTTCGGGCTCAAGTTTTGTCAATTCATTTTGAATTCTTTCGCTTAAAGCTTCAACATAATCTTCTTTGTTATAAAACGCGGGAACCATAGTCAGTTTTATGTTTGGGTAATGTTTTTTTACAATTTCATTTGCCAAAACTTCTATGGTTTCTGTGGTTGCCATCGCAAACTGCGGATAAAGCGGAATCAGTAAAATTTCATCAACACCTTGTTCAGCCAATTTTTGAATGCCGCTTTTCATGGAAGGATTTCCGTAACGCATGGCCAATTCAACAGGAATGTCTGTATTTTCTTTTACTTTTTCATGCAATCTTTTGGAAAGCACAATCAAAGGAGAACCTTCATCCCACCATATTTTTTTATAAGCTGCGGCCGATTTTTTTGGTCGGGTATTTAAAATAATGCCTTTAACCAAAAAAGCACGAAGCAGATAAGGGACATCAATTACCCGTTCATCCATTAAAAATTCATCCAAATAATTTTTGACATCTTTGGTTGAAGTGCTGTTTGGTGATCCTAAATTTACTAATAAAGCTCCTTTCATGTATTGTTAATATTATGATTTTGAAAATTGTTTTGGTGTGATGCCGAATTTACTTTTAAATGCGGCAATAAAATGGCTGGAAGCGCTATAGCCCAAATGAGACGCTATTTCGTTTACATTTAATTGTTGTTCCTGCAGCAACGTTTTTGCCAATTCCATTTTATGGTTCAGCAAATAAGTAAAAACTGGAACGCCATAAATTTCTTTAAAGGCAGTTTTTAATTTTTTGATATTAAGTCCAACTTCTTTGGCCAAATCGGCAAGCGAAGGCGGATTGTTCATATTTGAGATGATCAATTGTTTTGCCTGTTTTATTTTGCTGGCGGTTTCTTCATTAGAAATATACGGACAATTTTCCGTTTCCTTTTCCGAAGATTGACTGAAATAATAACTCAGCAATTCGTATACTTTTCCTTTGATATAAATTGGACGCAGCAAATCGTTTGTTTGTTTCGTTCTAAGTTGGTTCAATATTAATTTTATGGAAGAATTCGTTTCTTTCGGTTCAATGATAGGGTTTTCTCCTTTTAAACTGTTATAGTTAAATAAAACAGTTCCGTTAATTGAAAATAAAGAATGAAAATGTTCAATAGAAATTAATATGGCCAGCAATTCGGAATTTGGAGGGAGCCTAAAAAGCAAATCCATTTTTTCATCCTTAAAATATACCATACTCGAATTGCCTTCAGCTAAAGGCATCACGCAATGTTCAAATTTGAAGGAAACCTTACATTCGTTATTGCAGCAAAAATAAATTTGAATGTAATTTTTGGTTAATGAAAGTTTGTAAAATTCATCGTTATCCGACAAGTTGTTCAAATTAAAAACTTTAAATGTATCCGTTTCATTAAAAATAAACTGGGTACTTTTGTCGATATTTTTATAATTCTCTAAATTGGATTTCATAAGACATTTTTATGAATTAGCACTAAAACTGGAGCAAAAATAGGAATAAAAAATCATACAAAAAAACATCTCTGCAATTAAAATATGATAAAAGTCATAGTTTTTGATGCCTTATTTTGCTGACATTTATCATACTTTTTTTCAATATTGGTTTATTTAGAAGTATTATAAATTAGGTGTGGTAACTTATGTCGATAATAAAAGTACTTTTATCGATGTTTTGTAGGATTTTATCTTTGTACTTTTGACGACACTTATTGATAACACTATTTTTTATGAGTCAAGAAAACATGCCTACAAAATTATACAACGTAGGATTAAGTTATAAAAAAGCTGATGTAAATGTGAGAGGCACATTTAGCATCACTAAAGAAAATCAAAAATTATTATTAAAAGAGGCTAAAGAGAAAGGAATCGACGGGATTTTTGTTTTATCGACTTGCAATAGAACAGAAATTACCGGCTTTGCCAAACATCCTTTTGAGTTGATAAGTTTAATCATCAAATATTCCAACGGAACAATTGAAGATTTTATCAATGTCTCTTATGTTTATAAAAATAAAGATGCCGTACGCCATTTGTTTAAAACAGGAACTGGTTTAGACAGCCAAATTTTGGGTGATTACGAAATTGTTAGTCAGTTAAAGGAATCATTTAAGCAAGCTAAAATAGCGGGAACAACCAATGCTTATTTAGAGCGTTTGATGAATTTGGTTTTGCAGGCAAGCAAAGATGTTAAAAACAATACCCAATTAAGTTCAGGCACAACTTCTGTCGCTTACGCGGCCATTCATTATATAATGGAGAATATTCCTGATTATAATGAAAAGAAAATTTTAATTTACGGATTGGGTGATATAGGAAAAAACACCTGTAAAAATGTGTTGGGATATACTTCAAACAAAAATGTGACGCTTATTAACAGAACCCACGAAAGGGCTTTAGAATTTAAAGCGGAACATCCTGAAATTACCGTAAAAAATTATGCCGACTTATCGGAAGAAATAGAAGATACAGATATTTTAATCGTTTCAACGGGCGCAGATGTTCACACAATAAGTCCAGTACATTTAAAATCAGGCAAAGAAATATTGATTTTAGATTTATCAATGCCTGAAAATGTTGATATTACTGTTAAGAATATTGCAGGAGTAACACTTGTAAATGTTGATGAACTTTCAAAAATTACGGATTTGACTATTGAAACACGTAAAAATGAAATTCCTGCAGCCGAAGCCATCATTCAAAAATATAAAGGCGAATTTAACGACTGGATTGAACAACGTAAATATGTGCCAGCCGTTAATGCTTTAAAAGAATCACTTAGAATCATTCAACATGATGAAATTGATTTTCAATCCAGAAGAATAGAAGGGTTTAATGTTGAGCATGCCGAGTTTGTAACAAACCGCATGATTCAAAAGATTACCACACAATTTGTTAAACATTTAAAGGATGACGACACTTCTGTTGATTTAAGTATCAGCGTTATCAGTAAAATGTTTAATATTAAAGAGTTGAGCTTAAATGAGAATGATTAGAATAGGAACAAGAGCAAGTCAACTGGCCTTATGGCAAGCAAATTTAGTTAAAACACAACTTGAAAATTTAGGATACCAAGCCCAAATTATTGAAATAACATCAACCGGCGATGAGGTTTTAGACAAGCCATTGCATCAAATTGGCGGTTTTGGGTTGTTTACAAAAACGCTTGATAACGCGATGCTTCGCGGCGAAATAGATATCGCGGTGCACTCTTTAAAAGATGTTCCAACCGATTTGCATGAAAAAATTGCACAGGCGGCCGTTTTGGAAAGAGCGAATATCAGCGATGTTTTGGTGCTTAAAAACAATACAGATTTTTTAAAAAATCAGGAAAACGTCACAATAGCCACAGGAAGTTTACGACGAACCGCGCAATGGTTGCATAAATACCCAAAACATACCATTACCGATTTAAGGGGCAACGTAAATACGCGTTTGCAAAAATTGATTGACAACAATTGGAATGGAGCAATTTTTGCCGCAGCTGGCTTGGAACGCATTGAATTGCTGCCTGAAAATCATATAATGTTGGATTGGATGATCCCTGCACCTGCGCAAGGCGCCATTATGATCACCGCTTTAAAAGCTAATCACGAAACCCTTAAAATTTGTGCCAAAATAAACCATAAAGAAACCGAAATGGCTGTTGCGGTTGAACGTCAGTTTATGAAAACACTGGAAGGCGGATGTACTGCACCAATTGGTGGAAATGCTAAAATAACTGGTGAAACAATTAGCTTTAAAGGAATTTTAATTGCCATTGACGGTTCAGAAAAGGTTGAAGTTGAAAAATCTGTAAAGTTAAGTGACTGGAAAAACTTAGGCCAACTTTGTGCCGAAGAAGTATTAAATAATGGCGGAAAAAAATTAATGGAAAGCATAAAAGCTGAAATGAAAAAATAGATGAAAATAAAAAAAAAAATCCTGTCCACTAAAAAACTTTCAGGAACACAAAAGGAACTTCTGAATAATTTTACAGTTGATGAAATGGAACTGATTGAGATTGCTTTTAACACTTCCATAAAATTAGCCAATCCAATAAAAAATGCTGTTTTCACCAGTAAAAATGCTGTTATTGGTATTTTCAACCAGTTTTCTTCGGAGGAATTACAATTTGAAAATGTGTATTGCGTTGGCGATAAAACGGCGCAATTTTTAGCCGAGAAAAACGTTAAAGTAACCGTAATAGCGCATTCAGCAGAAGAATTGGCAGACGAAATACTGCTGAATAAAAGCATTGATGAGGTTTATTTTTTCTGCGGAAATTTACGACGCAATGAACTGCCAGAAATTTTAACCGAGAATAATATTAAGGTGAATGAAATTGAAGTTTACACCACCAATTTCAAACCTGTAAAAATAAAAAACGCTTATGATGGCATCTTATTTTTTAGTCCGTCATCTGTAAAAAGTTATTTATCAAAAAATACCGACACCCAAAGCGTTGCTTTTTGTATTGGTAACACAACCGCTTCTGAAGCCATCGACGATTTTGAAAATGTATTTGTGGCTGATGAGCCAACGGTAGAAAATGTAATAGAATCTGTAAATCAATATTTTGATTATGAATAGAACAAGACGCCTTCGTAAAACTGAAAATATTCGTCGTTTGGTAAGGGAAAACAGACTTACCGTTGATGATCTAATTTATCCTTTGTTTATTGAAGAAGGGACAAATATTGAAACTGAAATTGTTTCCATGCCAGGAATGAAAAGATGGTCATTAGACCGGATTTCAAAAGAACTGGATGAAGTGGTTGCATTGGATATTCCGGCAGTATTGCTTTTCGGAATTCCTTCTAAAAAAGATGAAATTGGTTCTGAAACCTGGAATGATAACGGAATTATGCAAAATGCCATCCGTTTCATCAAAAAAAATTATCCAAGTTTATATGTCATTACCGATGTTTGTTTTTGCGAATATACCAGTCACGGTCATTGTGGCGTAATTCACAATAACGATGTTGACAATGATGCTACGTTGCCAAATATTGCCAAACAAGTAATCTCTCACGCAAAAGCAGGAGCAGATATGGTAGCGCCATCGGGCATGATGGACGGTATGATCGCAACCATTAGAGAGGCATTGGACAATACAGGTTTTTACGATCTTCCAATTATGTCTTATGCCGTGAAATATGCATCTGCATATTATGGTCCGTTTAGAGATGCTGCAGATTCTGCACCAACTTTCGGAGACAGAAGAACCTATCAAATGGATTCGTCAAATAGAGATGAAGCGTTGCGTGAAGCAACTTATGATGATCAGGAAGGTGCCGATATTTTAATGGTAAAACCAGCTTTGGCTTATTTAGATATCATAAGAGATGTAAAAAATAATTTCGACCGTCCGGTTGCCTGCTATAATGTGAGCGGTGAATATGCGATGATTAAAGCAGCTGCGGAAAAGGGTTGGATTGATGGCGATAGGGTAATGATGGAAAGTTTACTTTCCATGAAAAGGGCAGGAGCCGACATTATTATTACCTATTTTGCAAAAGATGTCGCCAAATTATTATTGAAACGTTAATTACAGCAAACTACTAACAAAATGAAACTAGAAAAATCAGTAGAATTATATACAAAAGGTAAAAAGAACTTGGTGGGAGCGGTAAACTCTCCTGTTAGGGCTTTTAAATCTGTTGGCGGCGTTCCTATTTTTATCGACAGGGCAAAAGGCAGCAAAATTATTGATGTTGACGGAAACGAATACATCGATTTGGTGTTGTCTTACGGGCCAATGATATTGGGACACAGAAACAGTACGGTTGAAAAAGCAGTAAAAAAAGCCTTAAAAAAAGGAACTACTTTTGGCGCTTCAACAGTGGGCGAAATTAAATTGGCCAAAATTGTTTGTGATGCATTCCCGGGAATGGATAAAGTGCGCTTTGTGAGCTCAGGAACCGAGGCAGTTTTTAGCGCCAT
Source organism: uncultured Lutibacter sp. (assembly GCA_964491495.1). GTDB lineage: Bacteria > Bacteroidota > Bacteroidia > Flavobacteriales > Flavobacteriaceae > Lutibacter. The sequence continues at coordinate 16,220 of CAZBGP010000028.1, forward strand.
TCGTTTGGCAAGGGCTTTCACAGGAAAAAATAAAATAATCAAATTTGCTGGCTGTTATCACGGACACGCGGATGATATGCTTGTTGCCGCCGGATCGGGTTTGGTAACGTTGAGTATTCCCGGAAGTAAAGGTGTTCCGCCGGAATCAGTTGCAAATACCTTGGTTGCAATATACAATGATATAGACAGCGTTGAGCAACATTTGGCGAAGCATAATGATATTGCCGCCGTAATCATAGAACCAATAGCTGGTAATATGGGTGTTGTAAATCCGACCAAAGAATTTATAGAAGAATTACGAGATTTAACCAAAGCAAGCGGTGTTCTTTTAATTATAGATGAAGTGATGACCGGTTTTCGTTCAAAATTTGGCGGCGCTCAGGAATTGTTGGGTGTAGAAGCAGATATCACTTGTTTGGGGAAAGTTGTTGGCGGAGGTTTTCCGGTTGGCGCTTACGGAGCAAGAAATGAAATTATGGAAATGGTAGCGCCTTTGGGAGAGATGTATCAGGCAGGAACTTTATCGGGCAATCCGATTGCGATGGCTTGCGGTATTGCAACTTTAACAGAATTGAAAAAACAAGATCCGTATAAGGCTTTTGAAAAAACGGCTTCTTTTTTAGAGCGATCTTTATTAAATGCCGCTAAGGAAAATGGAATTGATTTACAGGTAAACCGATTTGGATCAATGATTTCTCCGTTTTTCACAAAAACGCCGGTGGTTGATTTTAAAACTGCGCTCACCAGTGATACCAATAAATTTAAAATATTCTTTTGGAAAATGATGGAACATGGCGTGTTTTTGCCTCCGTCTCAATTTGAAGCCTGGTTTTTAGGAACCGCAATCAGCAAAAGAGATATTTATAAAGTTAGAAAAGCAATTGATATTGCCATGAAAGCGGTGGCTGCAAAAAGCTAACATCGTTGAAAATGGATTTGCGTTAGCGACAGCAGCGGCATCCTTTTTTGAAATGAAATGGAAAAAAAGATATAGCGGATGGCGCGGCCTGAAAGGAACGCCAAAAAAATATCCGACAATCTAAATTACTAAAATACCAAAAAACAAAAAAATGTACAAAAACGATTTATATTTAAGAGCACTAAAAGGAGAAATAGTTGAACGTCCGCCAGTTTGGATGATGCGTCAGGCAGGGCGATTTTTACCTGAATTTAGAGAAATTCGTGATAAATATGATTTCTTCACACGTTGCAGAACTCCTGAACTGGCTTCGGAAATTACCGTACAGCCTTACCGCAGATTTGGGATGGATGCGACTATTTTGTTTTCGGATATTTTAGTGATACCGCAAGCGATGAACATTGAAGTGGAAATGAAAGAAGGAACTGGCCCTTGGTTGCCAAACCCGATTCGTACCCAAAGAGATGTTGACAACGTAATTGTACCTGATGTTACTATTGAATTAAAATATGTGATGGATGCCATTAAAATGACCAAACAAATGCTAAATAACGAAGTTCCGTTAATTGGTTTTGCGGGTTCTCCCTGGACAATTTTATGTTATTGCGTTCAAGGTCAGGGTTCTAAAACCTATGATATTGCCAAAGAGTTTTGTTTTACACAACCTATTGCAGCGCATACTTTATTGCAAAAAATTACCGATACCACCATTGCTTATTTAAAAGAAAAAGTAAAAGCCGGTGTTGATGCAGTCCAAATTTTTGATTCTTGGGGAGGAATGTTGTCTCCTGTTGATTATCAGGAATTTTCTTGGAACTATATCAATCAAATTATTGAAGCATTAAAAGATGATGCTCCGGTAATTGCCTTTGGAAAAGGTTGTTGGTTTGCGTTGGAAGAAATGTCGAAATCAAATGCATCAGCTTTGGGTGTTGATTGGACAATTACGCCGCAAATGGCAAGAAAATTCACTGGTGGAAATATTACTTTACAAGGCAATATGGATCCGGCTCGTTTGTTGTCGCCTCCAAAAGAAATAAAAAGAATTGTTACGCAGATGATTAACGATTTCGGTAAAGATAAATACATCGTTAATTTAGGTCATGGAATTTTACCAAATGTGCCGTTAGAAAATGCGAAAGCGTTTATTGATGCAGTAAAGGAATATAAATAGTTGTTTGTTTTTGGTTAACAAAATTCTAAAACCAAAACCCGGCAAACAACCAATAAAAGTTATCAAATAATGAAAAACTTAATTCAAAAATACAATATTCCTGGTCCAAGATACACCAGTTACCCAACTGTTCCTTTTTGGGACAAAGAAGGGATTGCGATTGAAGACTGGAAAAAAACAGTGGTGAAATCTTTTAATGAAAGCAATGAAAGTGAAGGAATAAGCGTATATATTCATCTTCCATTTTGTGAAAGTTTGTGTACATTTTGTGCTTGCCATAAAAAAATAACCAAACGCCACGAAGTTGAACAGCCTTATATGGAAACTGTTTTAAAAGAATGGGATTTGTACTGCGATTTGTTGGGAAAACGTCCAAAAATTAGGGAAATCCATTTGGGAGGTGGTACACCAACATTTTTTTCTTCTGAAAATTTAAAGAAATTAATCAACGGAATTTTTAAAAGAGCCGACAAATTTGAGATTTTCGACTTTAGTTATGAAGGCCACCCGAATCATACTTCAGAAGACCAACTGCAAACGATGTACGATTTAGGTTCTCGAAGAAACAGCTTTGGAATTCAGGATTATGATCCTAAAGTTCAAAAAGCGATTCATAGAGTTCAAAGTTTTGAGCAGGTTGAAAAGGTACATGATTTATCAAGGAAAATAGGCTATGAATCAATCAGTCACGATTTAATTTTCGGATTGCCTTTTCAAACGGAAGAAAGCATCAGAAACACCATAAAAAATACCATTGCTTTAAGACCGGATAGAATTGCTTATTACAGTTATGCCCATGTGCCTTGGATAAAAGGTGTTGGACAACGAGGTTTTGAAGACAGTGATTTGCCAAAAGATGATGAAAAAAGGCATTTATATGAATTGGGAAAACAATTGTTTTTTGACAATGGTTATGTTGAAATAGGAATGGATCATTTTGCTTTGCCAAGTGATTCGCTGCACAAAGCGATGGAAGCTAAAAAACTGCATCGTAATTTTATGGGCTATACGGCAGGTAAAACCGAATTGATGATTGGTTTAGGCATGTCTTCAATCAGCGATTCCTGGTATGCATTTGCTCAAAATGAAAAAGAAATAGATGATTATACAGAACGCGTAAATAAAGGTGAATTGCCGGTTTTTAGAGGCCATTTGTTAACAGATACCGATTTGATTATAAGAAAACACATCCTAAATTTGATGTGTAATTTGGAAACCGAATGGAATATTGGCTTAACTTCTCAAGTTAAAAATGAAATAATTGCACGTTTAGGCGAAATTATTGGCGATGGTTTAATTGAAGTTTCCGACAATAAAATTGTGGTTAAAGAAGAAGGAAGAATGTTTGTGCGAAATATTTGCATGGCATTTGATTTGAGGCTGGTGGAGAATCAGCCGGAAATACGGATTTTCTCGATGACCATTTAACATAAAAAAACCGAACAATTTGTTCGGTTTTTTTATGTTATATTTTTAAGCTTACTTCTATAAGGTTCTCATAAAATTAACAATTAACCATCTGTCTTCATCTGAAGGAAGTTTTTTGTTATATGCAGGCATATCATCTCTCCCAAAAGTTGTTTTATAGAATAATGCGCCATCGGTTTGTAACTGGAATTTTTTAGATGAAAAATCACCTAAATCACCGTTCATTTCTTTGGCTTTTGTTCCGTCACCGTAACCTTCATTACCGTGGCAAGATTTACAATGTTTACCATATAATGATTTTCCTATGGCCAAATCAGTTTTTGGGTCTGTTGGGTTTTTCATGGTTTGGTATTTTGCTGGAACTACCCAACCAGAAGTGTTTGGTGCCACTGCAGGTTCTTTTACAACGACTTTAACAATTGGTTGCGTTGCTGCAGTTTTTGTTGGTTGTTCGGTAACAACTACTTCAACTTTAGTGGTTTCACCTGCTTTTGTTACCGTTTTTGTTGGAGTAACAACTTTTACTGGTTCTTTTACAGTGACTTTTATAACTGTCGTTGGTTTTTCTGTGGAGGTTTCTACTGTTTCAGTAACGACTTCTTCCACAATAATTTCTGTACCTTAAGAAGTTGTGACAGAATCAATAATTACCGATTCAGTAACAATGGAGTCATTAGGAGTTGCTGTTACTTCTTGTTTTTCTTTTGGGGCACAATTTTGAAACACAAGCGTTGTTCCTAAAATTGCAATAATGAATAATTTTTTCATGTTATTTCGTTTTATTAATTATTTGTATTGTGTTAATATAACAGGACAAAATTACCAGAAAAGCTAGTGACATTTGTTACATAATTTATTTAAAAACTTACATCATTCATCTATCTTGGGTTATTTTTGTTGATTATTTATCGATTTTTGGGATTGCTAAATACTTAAGTCTTTTATTTTTGAACGGTATACATAAAATGCAAAAAAGGTTTAGCTTTCACTAAACCTTTTTTTATTTAATTAATCTAACTCGTTTAAATGAAGATATTCATTTAAAAATTATTTACCCATTGTTCTCATGTAATTAACTGTAAACCACATATCTTCTATGGTCATTTTCTTTTCATAGTTAGGCATGTCTTTTCTGCCAATATAGCTTTTATAGAAAATTACACCTTCTTTTTGTGACCAAAATTTTGCAGAAGAAAAATCTCCTAAATCGCCTTTTAAATTAGCTGCTTTTGTTCCGTCTCCCAAACCTGTTGTGCCATGACATGATTTGCAATGTTTTGAATACATAGATTTACCAATTGCAAGGTTTTCTTTATTTGCTTTAGTTGGGTTTTTCATGGTTTGGTATTTAGCAGGAACTACCCATTCTTCTTGTGTTAATTTACTGAAGGATAAAAGTCCAATACTAACTATTCCGATAATCATTAAAGTTTTAATTGTTTTCATTGTTTTTAAATTTGTATTTATATTAATTATTTGTATTTATTTTTGATTTTAAATTGAATGTATTCATTTTAGTAGACAGTATAATTTTTTTTAGGTTCCGTTTTTATATTATCACCCTCTCTTTTTATTTTCACCAAATTTACAATGGTGTAAATAAAATTTATATAAACACCTAATAGTAGTATGGTTAATACCACATACATCCAAATTGGTGCAGCCTTTGTCCATAAACTGTGATCATCGGCCTTTATTTGTTTGGTAATTGTTCCCCATTGTACAGTTTTCTCCTGAATTATATTACCATATTCATCGTTATCTTCAATAATTGTGGAAATTGTTAATTCACCTTTTGGATTTCCTGCAAAACTTTCAGTCATCTCAAATGTATAGGTTCCATCAATAATAGAGCCTTCATTAATGTTCATTTTAGAAAGCATTGTATTAAGGTTGATTATCACATCTAAATCGCTTACAGGAATTTTATCACCTAAACTGTTTATTGTAAAAGCGGTAAGTGTTACAGTTTTTACAGAATCAATTTCGGATAAATTGAGGTCTAAATGCAAATCTTTAACCATGATATCCGCTTCTTCTTCACTTAAGGCATCAGTACTATTAAAACGCGCTTTTAAATTAATATACCCTTCTTCATCAGTCGCGTATTTTTGATTTTCAAGAAGAATTAACTGGGCGGTCCCTTCTTTTGAAGTTTTTGAAGATCCTAAAAGAATTTCTTCATCATTCAAGACATTAAGGAATTGTATTTCAGCCCCAAAAACCGGAATTTTATCTTTTCTGTCTTCATCATTGAAGCCAATAAATGATACTTCAAGTAAACGAGAATTATCAGCTTGTTTGACTGTTTTAAAATCAAATCGCATGCTGTAATTACTTAGGTTGATTTGTTGGGCTATTCCATTGGTACATAGTAATAATGCAGCAATTATTGAAATAAAAAATGTGTGATTATATAGATTACTTTTCATAATTCTTCAAATTTATTATTACTCTGATATTTTTTCATTGTCTTTCTGTTCAACTTTTTTAGTTTCAATGTGGCCATCTAAAATATAGTTCATTGGAACAAGTGGAACTATTTTTCCTATTAATGTGAACATGAGTAAGAATGCTGCAACTCCAGCAAAACTTAGTGCAATTTCAACCCAAGATGCAGCATAGAAAATATAATCAACCCTAGTATCTTGAATTGGCACATAAGGTGTTTCTAGCGTTGGAATTACTATTAAATATCTATTAATCCAAATACCTACTAAAGCAATTACGGAAGCGATTGTAACCCAATTAATTGTTCTAAATTTTTTGAAGAATAAAATTCCAATTGGCACTAGAATTCCCACATAATTGGCTACTATAAATTCCCAAAAGTATCTTGTAAATAACGCGTCTAATAAATCAGTATCAATTTTTTTGTGGCTGAACCATCTAGAAAAATATTCTGTAAAAGTAAAATATCCATAAAGCATTGCTAGAATTAATAAAATAATTCCACCTACTTTAAAATGCATTTTACGTATATATTTTTCAAGCTTATAAAATTTACGCACTAAATACATTGTTACAATAATAAAAGCAACTCCTGAAAATAATCCCCCAATAATAAAATATGGAGCAAAAATTGTGCTATTCCAACCAGGTTGTAGTGTTAAGCTGAAAATCCACGCCAATACAGTATATGCAACAATTGCAAGTACAATTATTATTCCAGACATTATTCTAGTTATTTTATGTAATCGATCGCGCTGTGTTTTAGTATCTTGATAACCAATAGCTAAAGTTTTATACAATTTCTTAACCCATTTTGGTATTTTACGTTCTTCACAATGATCTCTTAAAATAGCAAAATCTGGAATAAAAGTTAAGTATAGATAAATGAAACAAGCAAATATGTCGGTAATAATTGCGATAATATCCCAGGTTATTGGAGATTGAATTCTAGGATACATAAATAAATAATGTAACCTGTCTAATCTGCCCATACATAACAGAATATAAATGGGTCCTATAAGTAATGATAATACGGTTATTATTTCAACAATTCTCGCAATCGCAGTTTTCCAAGGCGTATGAAAAAAGTGTAATATTCCTGAAATAAATGCACCTGAATAGCTTATGCAAACTAATAAAATAAAGTTAACCTCATAAATACCCCACACTACATTATCTCTCATTCCGGTTACAATTTGCCCTTCTGACATTTGTAAATAAAAAGCATAAATTCCAACTAAAATTATTGCAATTAAGAAACTTATATATATTTTACTTACTGTGGACGTTGTTTCTAATCTTGGCGCAAATTCTTTGAATAATTCTCTTTTTCTAGATTGTATATCCATATTTAAAATCTTTAGTGTTAAATTTTACCTTGTTTTTTTAATTCTTGTACATAAGGAACATTTTTATAACGTTCTTTTACTTCCTCGTTTACATCAAATCCATCTTCTAATTCGTACAATTTATCTACTGCAGGTAAATAATATACATTAGGTTTGGTTCCTAAGTGTTCTAAATGACGATACCCTCCTCGCTTGTTAATCAATTCTGAAAAACGAACAGTTTCAGCTCCGTTGGTTACTATATCTTCGTTTCTGTCGCCAAAATAAATGACACCTTCAGGGCAAGATTGTGCACAATGTGGCAATAAACCTTGTCTTAATAAATCTGGACAAAAGTCGCATTTGGTTACTGTTCCTACAGCTCCAGGAACGTTTGTTTCTGGAGAATAGGGTTGACTTTTGTCATCGAATTTGGCATTGTGTTCCCAGTTAAATATACGCGCAGAATATGGACAGCTGGTTACACAGAATTTACAGCCAATACAACGCTCGTTGTCAACTAAAACAATATTATCTTCTCTTTTATAAGTAGCTCCAGTTGGGCAAACTTTTACACAAGGTGGTTCATCACAATGCATACAGTTTTTTGGAAACCAATATGGTTCTGCTAAAGGATTGTCTTGAATAAGTTTAATTTGCATAAACTCTTGGTGGTAGTCCAAATTGTGTCCTTTTTGACAGCCTTCAACACATTTTCTGGCATTTTTACATTTGGCCAAATCTATAACCATCACAAATTTACGGTCTGGAATTCCTTTTCTGGATTCTTCTGGCGTAATATAAGCTTCAGGATATTTATTGATATTAGATGCGTTTACTTCAACTATTTTTCCGTCGGGTGTCAAAAGTCGCATAACTTCGCCGGAAGGTTCCTTTATTACTTCTTCTTCTTGGGCAGCAAGGCTCGTAACGAATGAAGCGCCTGCAATTGCAGTTAAACTAGTCATTAATCCCAATTTTAGGAATTTACGTCTGTCGGTTTCGCCTTCTTCTGTTTGTTTATTTTTCATTATCTTTTTGGTTAAGTTCAATCGATTTAAATGTGAATTCCGCTTTATTTGGATGTTTTAAAATCGATTATTTTTGCTATTCATAAAATTGGCTATCCTTAATTATTGATATGCTAATTTTATTGTATAAATTTACTGAGATATTGCTATGTAAATGATGACATAAGTCATTTATAGAAATAAAACCTTACAACAATTAATTTATTCCTTT
>CAZBGP010000029.1:0-1986 GCA_964491495.1 uncultured Lutibacter sp.
ATAATGCCAAAAGTTTAATTACTTCCCTGTCTTCTGATGCAGACAATTTGTTTGTGGTGCTTTCTGCCAGACAGTTGAATAAAGATATGATTATTATTAGCAGGGCTTCAAATGAATCGTCTGTCAATAAATTAAAAATTGCCGGGGCAAACAATATTATAATGCCTGATAAAATTGGCGGTATGCATATGGCATCATTGGTAGTTACGCCAGATTTGGTTGAGTTTGTGGAAAGGTTAACTATTCTTGATGAAGGTTCCACAAATTTGGAAGAAATACCTGTAAATAGTTTGCATACTGAATTTTTAAATAAAACCATCAGGGATTTGGATTTACGCAGAAAAACTGGTTGTTCTGTAATTGGTTTTAAAACCGCCACCAATGAATATATTGTAAATCCGGAATCAGATACAAAATTAACAGCGGATTCTAATTTAATTGTACTGGGAAGACCCAATCAAATTAAAAAATTACGCGAAATATTATAATGCTCATTTACAGATACTTAATAAAAAAAAAACAAGTTTTGGGCAAAAAATTTGTGGCAAGCTTTTTTTTTTAGCATCTTGGAGGCTTTTTAGAGCTATTTTAATCAACCAACAAACTATGACTTCAAAATTATTGATACCTATTCTGCTGCTGTTCACTGCAGCTGCATTTTCTCAAAATCTTACAGTAAATGAAAATATTGTAAATCCATCAAGCTTAATTAATGATGGGATTCTTGAAGTGAAAGTGCATGGAGGAACACCTCCTTACTCTTATAAATGGAGCAACCAAAGCTCTCCATTAACTTCCAATAAAGCTTTTGGCTTGGTGGAAGGCGTTCCTTATAGCGTTGTAATAACAGATTCTATAGGCAATACGGTCACCAAAGAATATAAAGTTCCGATGCAAAATATTTCGGAGCGATTTAACGGAACTTTTACGCCGGTTGTTAATGCCATTGCTATGGTGTTATTTTGGGATCCTTTTTCTGCAGTGGGAATCTATGATCCCAATGTTTATGTAGAGAAAAAGAACATTCCAATTCCTGGGTGGAGTCCTGGTATTGAAGGACAATTTATGATTAAGAAATGGGTAATTGAAGATGGGGCCAAAGTTAAGGAAGGCGATACCATTGCCATTATTTCAAGAGGAGGAAGCGAAATAGTCGGAAGAGCTTTTGATGACGGCACTTTAAAACACCTTGCCGAAGAAGGCGGATCTATTTACAATTCTGAAAAAAAGGGTGATGTTATTGAGGAAGGTGCCCATAATTATGCCGCAGTGATTTATGATGAAAAAATTGCGTTGCTTCATCCAAATGGAGACCTACAAAAAAAGAATATTCCGTTTATTGTGATTTGGTTGTCTATTGGTGCTTTGTTTTTCACCATTAAAATGAACTTCATAAATATCAAAGGATTTAAACACGCCATTGATTTGGCACGCGGAAAGTATGATGATCCAAATGCTCCCGGACAAGTTACGCATTTTCAGGCACTTGCAACAGCGGTTTCAGGAACTGTTGGTTTGGGAAATATTGCAGGAGTTGCCGTTGCAATTTCTTTAGGTGGCGCCGGTGCAACTTTTTGGATTATTCTTGCCGGATTGTTGGGAATGTCTTCAAAATTTGTGGAATGTACTTTAGGGGTAAAATATCGAGATATCGCTCCTGACGGAAGAGTTTTTGGAGGTCCGATGAATTATTTGCGAAACGGACTGGAAAAACAAAATAAAAAAGTTTTGGGTAAGGTTTTGGCCGGCGTATTTGCTGTTTTATGTGTTGGCGCTTCATTTGGTGGCGGTAACATGTTTCAGGCAAATCAGGCATTTGAAGCTGTTTCAGGACAAATTCCTGAACTGGTCGGCCACGGATTTTGGTTTGGTGTTATTATTTCTATGCTTGTTTTGGTGTTTTTTGCCAAAACTCCATATAAGATTCTAGAAAAATATTCCAAACAAATTTTGGGCACTACTATAGCCTTTCTTATTATAGTTCTT
>CAZBGP010000029.1:1996-2431 GCA_964491495.1 uncultured Lutibacter sp.
GTTGGCGGAATTAAAAGTATTGCCAGGGTTACCGAAAAAATAGTACCCATTATGGCTTCCATCTATGTAATTGCCTGTTTGGTGGTAATTTTTATCAATATAGAAAATATAGGACCGGCATTTGTTGCAATATTTGATGGTGCATTTAGTCCATCAGCCTTAAAAGGCGGCGTTATAGGCGTACTGATTATCGGTTTTCAAAGAGCTGCTTTTTCTAATGAAGCCGGTGTTGGATCTGCAGCTATAGCCCACAGTGTGGCAAAAACAAACAACCCGCCCTCTGAAGGATTTGTTTCTTTAATGGAACCTTTTATTGACACTGTGATAATATGTACCTTAACTGCTTTGGTATTAATTTTTACCGGCAAACATGAAGTTGTGGGAATGGGCGGCGCACAATTAACTTCTGATGCTTTTGGAACTGTAATTTCATGG
>CAZBGP010000029.1:2441-24648 GCA_964491495.1 uncultured Lutibacter sp.
CTGTCGCCATATTTTTATTTGCTTTTTCTACCATGATTTCCTGGTCGTATTACGGAATGCGTGCTTGGTCTTATTTATTCGGGAAAAGCAAAAAAGCGGAAATGATTTATAAAATGTTCTTTTTAATATTTGTTGTTGTGGGTTCTTCAGTAAGTTTGGGCGCCGTTTTAGACTTTTCAGATATGATGATTCTTGCCATGGCGTTTCCAAATATCATTGGACTCTACTTAATGTCGGGTGAAGTGAAAGCTGATTTGGATGAATACTGGCGCAAACTTAAAGCCGGCGAACTATATAGAGCCCAAAGGGTGGCAAAAAAATAATTATCATAAAATATGAAACTCATAAAATCCCATTTCAGGTATACTAAAAGTCAACGAAATGGGATTTTCTTTTTATTGCTTTTTATCGTTTTTCTTCAGAGTGTTTTCTTTTTTGCTGATTTTTCTTCGGATGAAAAACCTGCAGTTTCCCAAACAGAAATTTTGGCATTTCAGCAGGAAATGGATTCGTTGAAAAATGTAGTATCGGCAAAAAACATTCCTAAAATTTATCCTTTCAATCCTAATTTTATTACTGATTTTAAAGGGAATCAACTTGGAATGAACACTGATGAAATTGATCAATTGCTGGCGTTTAGGGCACAGGGCAAATTCATCAATTCAACGAAGCAATTTCAAGAAATAACCGGAATAAATGACAGCTTATTGGCTGCTATCAGTCCGTATTTCAAATTTCCTGATTGGATTACTTCCCAAAAAAATGCAGAAAAACACTATTCAAACAACAAAATCGACAAATCAATCGTCAAAAAAGATATCAATACAGCTTCCGCAGAAGATTTAACAATTGTGAACGGCATTGGGGAAAAACTGGCGAAAAGAATCATTGATTACCGAACGAAATTGCAGGGATTCTCCTACAACGATCAAATTTTTGAGGTTTGGGCGCTGGACAAAGAAGTTGCCGCTAAAGTTTTGCAGCATTTTGAAATCACAAAACCTCCCACAATTCAAAAAATAAATGTTAATACCGCCACTTTTAAGGAAGTTTTGGCCATTGTTTATCTGGATTATGAACTCACCAAAAAAATCTTCAATTATAAAAAACAAGTTGCTGAGATACAATCTATTGAAGAGCTGAAAAAAATTGATGGTTTTCCGCTCGAAAAATTTAACAGAATAGCGCTATATTTGGAAGCTAAATAATAACACTAATATTTTAAGCTACCAGCCCGTATGAATAGTATGTATTTTACAGAAGAACACCAAGCATTCAGAAAAAGTTTTCAGGATTTTTTACAAAAGGAAGTCGTTCCCCATATTAACAAATGGGAAAAAACCGGCACCATAGAAAGGTTCATCTGGAAGAAATTTGGCGAAATGGGTTATTTGGGAATAAATGCGCCTGAAGCTTACGGTGGATTGGGATTGGATATGTTTTACACTGTGATATTTTTGGAAGAACTTCAAAAAGTAAATTCCGGTGGTTTTTCTGCAGCGATTTGGGCACACGTGTATCTGGCGATGACGCATTTGGAAAAAGAAGGGAGTGAAGCCATAAAAAACAAGTACCTAACAGCAAGTATAGAAGGCGAAAAAATTGGTTGTTTGTGCATTACAGAACCATTTGGAGGTTCGGATGTTGCTTCCATGCGAACTACCGCAGTTAAAAAAGGAGACACTTACTTAATTAATGGGTCAAAAACATTTATTACCAACGGCGTTTATTCCGATTATTTGATTGTGACCGCAAAAACAGATCCATCAGCCAGAAACAAAGGCATCAGTATTTTTATTATGGACAGAAACACCCCAGGAATTTCGGCAACAAAACTGGATAAATTGGGATGGAGAGCTTCAGACACCGCTGAAATAGCTTTCGACAATGTGGTGATTCCTGCAGAGAATTTAATGGGCGAGGATGGAAAAGGCTTTGAATATTTGATGAATCATTTTGCGTTGGAACGTTTGGTGATGGGAATTAATGCCCACGCCAGATCAGAATATGCATTGGATTACGCCATAAAATATATGGCAGAACGTCACGCTTTCGGAAAAGCAATCAATCAATTTCAAGCATTGCGACATAAAATTGCCGATTTGGCCAGTGAGGTTGAAATGTGCAAAGAATTTAATTATTCCGTAGCCAAAAGATTAAATGAAGGCCAATACATTGTAAAAGAGGCGACTATGTCTAAATTGGTTTCCACTAAAATAGCCGATAAAGTAATTTATGAATGTCTGCAATTTTTAGGTGGTTACGGATATATGGAAGACTATCCGATGGCAAGATTATTGAGAGACAGCAGATTAGGGCCAATTGGCGGCGGAACTTCTGAGATTTTGCGTGAAATTATCGCTAAAATAATTATCGATAAAAAAGAATACAAAGCAACAACCTAATTGTTGACAGTGAAATTTTTGACAAATTTATGGCAGATATTATATTTAGATGTATATTTGCAAACCAAAATTAAAAAAGGAACAGTTTGAAAGGAGGTGCTAAACTATGTTAATTATACCAGTAAAAGACGGAGAAAATATTGATAGAGCGTTAAAACGTTATAAAAGGAAATTTGATCGCACAAAAACGATGAAAAACCTACGTGCACGTAAACAGTTCATAAAACCATCAGTAACAAATCGTGCTAAAAACATAAAAGCCAAGTATGTTCAAAATTTAAGAACAAACGAAGAGCAAGGTTAATTTTTTTAACCAAATTCATAAACCGTTAGTAAATACAAATAACAATTCGTAAATTTGTGTACTAACGGTTTTTTTATGCCCATAACCTCGTTTCTAAATTACCTCGCTTTAGAAAAAAAATATTCGCATCACACCATTACGGCGTATCAAAATGATTTAAATTCATTTCAAACCTTTTGTGACCAGGAATTTGGCAATGAAAGTATTGCAACCGTAAATTATGCCCAAATACGAAACTGGATCGTGAGTTTGGTGAATGCGAAAATCACCAACCGAACCATTAACAGAAAAGTTTCTTCCTTAAAATCATTTTATAAATTTCTTCAGAAAACGAAACAGATAGAAGCTAGTCCTTTGTTAAAACATCAGGCTTTAAAAGTTTTGAAACAAGTTCAGGTTCCTTTTTCGGAAAAGGAAATTTTTAGCGTACTTGATTCAATGGATGAAGACGATTTTGAATCTGTTCGCAATAAATTAATGGTCGAATTATTTTATTCCACAGGAATGCGAAGAAACGAGTTAATCAACATTAAAATGACCGATGTTGATTATGTTAATGAAACTGTTAAAGTGTTGGGAAAGCGGAATAAAGAACGCTATATTCCGTTATTAAAAACAGTGAAGGAGTGCTTATTGAAATATAGCGCCATCAGAGAAAATATTGATATTATTGAACCTTATTTATTTTTAACAAAAAATGGTAAAAAAATATATGATACGCTTGTGTATCGCACAATAAATAATTATTTTAGTGCGGTGTCAACGAAAGTAAAGAAAAGTCCTCATGTAATAAGGCATTCTTTTGCAACACATTTGCTTAATGAAGGTGCTGATTTAAACGCAGTAAAAGAATTGCTTGGACATTCTAGTTTAGCGTCAACACAAATTTACACCCACAGTAGTTTGGGTAAATTAAAGGAAGTATATAACCAGGCTCACCCAAGGAGCCAAAAAACTGATGTATTATGAAAGTAATTGTACAATCTGTGAATTTTAATGCAGATAAGGGTCTTATTGATTTTGTTGAGAAAAAAGTGGCTAGTTTGGAAAAGTATTATGATAAAATTGTAGATTCAGAAGTGTTTTTAAAGGTGTTACAAACGAGCGAAAAAGAAAATAAAACAGTTGACATTAAAATTAATATTCCGGGCAACGACATTGTAGTTAAAAAACAATGCAAAACGTTTGAGGAAGGCACTATGGTTGCTGTAGATTCTTTAAAAAGAAAGTTGTCCAAAGAGAAAGAAAAAGTACGTGATAAATAAAATAATAAAAATTATCACAAAAGCTTTGTTTAAAAAATAAAACTTTAATACATTTGCAGTCCGTTAGAAATAGCGGACTTCTTTTGTGGAGTAAAAAGCCGATGTAGCTCAGCTGGCTAGAGCAGCTGATTTGTAATCAGCAGGTCGTGGGTTCGAGTCCCTCTATCGGCTCTTTGAAAGAGAAAAACGCTAAGGAAAGTAAATGTTTGAATTTTTTTTAAATATTTATGAAATAGGATGATAAGTTTATCCTTTGTGCAGTCGAAGAAAGTATCTATCGGCCAGATCTTTGAAAAATGGTGAGATACTCAAGTGGCCAACGAGGGCAGACTGTAAATCTGCTGCGCAAGCTTCGAAGGTTCGAATCCTTCTCTCACCACAATTGTTTTATAGCAATATAAAACAGTAGGGAATTGAAAAAAAAATATTGCGAGAGTAGCTCAGTTGGTAGAGCTTCAGCCTTCCAAGCTGACTGTCGCCGGTTCGAGCCCGGTCTCTCGCTCTTTTTTTTGCCGGTGTAGCTCAGGGGTAGAGTGTTTCCTTGGTAAGGAAGAGGTCATGGGTTCAAATCCCATCATTGGCTCAAAATATGAATTGAAATTAACACTATATATAACTAAGATTTAAAAATTAAAATTTAATAATCATGGCAAAAGCAACCTTTGATCGTTCAAAACCACATTTAAACATTGGGACTATTGGACACGTTGATCACGGTAAAACAACTTTAACAGCTGCTATTACTGTAGTATTAGCAGAAAAAGGATTTTGTGAAGTAAAAAACTTTGATCAAATTGATAATGCTCCTGAGGAGAAAGAAAGAGGTATCACTATCAATACCGCGCACGTTGAATATTCAACAGCAAATCGTCACTATGCTCACGTTGACTGTCCAGGTCACGCGGATTACGTGAAAAACATGGTAACAGGTGCTGCACAAATGGATGGTGCTATCATCGTTGTTGCTGCAACAGATGGTCCAATGCCTCAAACAAGAGAGCATATCTTATTAGGCCGTCAGGTTGGTATTCCAAGATTGGTTGTATTCATGAATAAAGTGGATATGGTTGATGATGAAGAGTTATTGGAACTTGTAGAAATGGAAATCAGAGACTTATTGTCTTTCTATGACTATGATGGTGACAATACACCAGTTATTCAAGGTTCTGCTTTAGGAGGTTTGAACAAAGAACCAAAATGGATGGAGAAAATCGTTGAACTGATGGATGCCGTTGATACTTGGATTGAATTACCAGTACGTGATATTGATAAACCATTCCTTATGCCAGTTGAAGATGTATTTTCAATTACTGGTCGTGGAACAGTTGCAACAGGACGTATTGAAACAGGAATCGCAAACACCGGTGATGTTATTGACATTATTGGTATGGGTGCTGAAAAATTAACTTCTACAATTACAGGAGTTGAGATGTTCCGTAAAATATTAGATAGAGGTGAAGCAGGAGATAACGTTGGACTTTTATTAAGAGGTATAGCAAAAGAAGATATTAAAAGAGGTATGGTAATCTGTAAAAAAGGTTCTGTAACTCCACACGGTAAATTCAAAGCTGAGGTTTACGTTCTTAAAAAAGAAGAAGGTGGTCGTCATACACCATTCCATAACAACTACCGTCCACAATTTTATGTTCGTACAACTGATGTAACAGGTACTATTACTTTACCGGAAGGCGTTGAAATGGTTATGCCTGGGGATAACTTAACAATAAAAGTAGATTTACATCAACCAATCGCATTAAACGTAGGTTTACGTTTTGCAATCCGTGAAGGCGGTAGAACAGTTGGTGCAGGTCAGGTTACTGAATTATTAGATTAATAATATACACCTGATACAAGATAAATTATAGGTGCTTCTTTTTAAGAGGAGCACCTTAAATTTACGGGTGTAGCTCAGTTGGTAGAGCACTGGTCTCCAAAACCAGGTGTCGGGAGTTCGAGTCTCTCCACCCGTGCAAATAAAAAAAAGTAGTGTAAAAAGTTTATCCCGAGCATAATTGAAGGAAGTTTTTCTACACGATTAAAATTTGAGAAAATGAATTTAATCAATTACTTAAAAGACTCATTTGAAGAGTTACGCAATAAGGTCTCTTGGATTTCTTGGGAAGAAGCCCAAAAATCGACTGTTGTTGTTGCAATATTTACCATCATATTCGCATTAGCGGTATTTGCTGTAGATAAAGTTTTTCAATCAGTTTTAACAGAATATTTTAAACTGTTTTAATAATTAAAGATTAGTATGACAGATTCTGTTAAAAAATGGTATGTTGTTAGAGCAATTGGCGGACAAGAAAATAAGGTAAAAACTTATATTGAGAACGAGATTGCCCGTTTAGGCATGACTGACTATGTTGATAGAGTTCTTGTTCCTTCAGAAAAAGTTATTCAAGTACGTAATGGAAAAAAAATAAACAAAGAACGCGTTTATTTTCCCGGTTATGTAATGATTGAAGCTAACTTAAGTGGCGAACTTCCACATATCATTAAATCAATACCCGGTGTTATCGGATTTTTAGGTGAAGTCAAAGGCGGCGATCCCGTTCCTATGAGAAAGTCTGAAATAAACCGAATGTTAGGTAAGGTTGATGAATTATCGGTTCAAAATGATAATGTTGCAATTCCATTTACTGTTGGCGAAACCGTAAAAGTAATTGACGGACCATTTAATGGTTTTGACGGCACTATCGAAAAAATAAATGAAGAAAAACGTAAACTTGAAGTTATGGTTAAGATTTTTGGCAGAAAAACGCCATTGGAATTAAGCTATATGCAAGTTGAAAAAATTTCATAATTGTTACAGAAATAATGGAGATATTATGCATTGGCTTCCAATTTATGTATAATATATAATTTAAGATTTAAAGATGGCAAAAGAAATTAGTAAAGTAGTAAAATTACAGGTTAAAGGAGGTGCTGCTAACCCATCACCACCAGTTGGACCTGCTTTGGGTGCTGCCGGAGTTAATATTATGGAGTTTTGTAAACAATTTAATGCAAGAACTCAAGACAAACAAGGAAAGATTTTACCAGTAGCAATTACTGTTTATAAAGATAAATCTTTTGAATTTGTTGTAAAAACACCACCAGCAGCCATGCAAATTATGGAAGCTGCTAAAGCAAAAAAAGGGTCTTCTGAGCCAAACCGTAACAAGGTGGCAACAGTAACCTGGGATCAATTAAGAGTTATTGCTGAAGATAAAATGCAAGATTTAAATGCATTTACAATCGAATCGGCTATGCTTATGATGGCTGGTACAGCACGCTCAATGGGTGTTAATGTAAGTGGAGATGCTCCTATAAAAAAATAAAACAGTTATTAAAATGGCAAAATTAACTAAAAAGCAAAAAGAAGCACATGCGAAGATTGATAAAAATCAAGCATACTCTTTAAAAGATGCTTCCGCTTTAGTAAAAGAAATTACAAGTGTGAATTTCGATGCATCTATTGATATAGCTGTTAGATTGGGTGTAGATCCACGTAAAGCAAATCAAATGGTTAGAGGCGTGGTTACATTACCGCACGGAACCGGAAAAGATGTTAAAGTATTGGCATTGGTAACTCCAGATAAAGAAGCAGAAGCCTTAGAAGCCGGCGCTGATTATGTTGGATTGGATGACTACCTTCAAAAAATTAAAGATGGTTGGACTGATGTAGATGTTATTATCACTATGCCAAGTATTATGGGAAAATTGGGTCCTTTAGGTCGTATTTTAGGGCCAAGAGGTTTAATGCCAAACCCTAAAACTGGTACAGTAACAATGGATGTTGCAAAAGCAGTAAAGGAAGTTAAAGCTGGTAAAATTGACTTTAAAGTTGATAAAACTGGTATTGTACATGCAGGTATTGGTAAAGTATCATTTGATGCCGAACAAATTATTGACAATGCACATGAAATTGTGAATACTTTGATAAAGTTGAAGCCTACAACGGCTAAAGGAACTTACATCAAAAGTATTTATCTTTCTAGTACAATGAGTCCTGGAGTGAGTATTGACCCAAAATCAGTTTAATTAAAGTTAAAACTTAGTAATTATGACGAGAGAAGAAAAATCACAAGTAATAGAAGCTTTAACAACCAAGTTAACTGAAGGAAGAATTATCTATTTTGCAGATATATCAGGGTTAAACGCTTTACAAACATCAAATTTACGCAGAGCTTGTTTTAAAGCAAATATAAAACTTGCAGTAGTAAAAAATACATTGCTTGGTAAAGCAATGGAAAAATCTGATAAAGATTTCGGAGATTTACCATCGATATTAAAAGGGAACACTTCTTTAATGATATCTGAATCAAGTAACGCTCCAGCGAAATTAATTAAAGATTTCAGAAAAAAATCTCTTATTCCTTTATTGAAAGGTGCTTATGTTGAAGAAGCAGTCTATATTGGTGACAACCAGTTAGAATCTTTGGTGAACATAAAATCTAAAGAACAAGTTATTGGAGATATCATTACCTTATTACAATCGCCTGCTAAAAATGTTATTTCAGCATTGCAATCGGGAGGTAATAAACTGTCTGGTATTCTTACAACATTATCAGAGAAATAAATACGTGCACTAATAAATAAATAATAAAATTTAAACAAAGAGAAATGGCAGATTTAAAAGATTTCGCAGAGAAACTTGTTAACTTAACAGTTAAAGAAGTAAATGAGTTGGCTAAAATATTAAAAGACGAGTATGGTATTGAGCCAGCAGCAGCAGTAGCAGTTGCAGGTCCAGCAGCAGCAGCAGGAGCAGATGACGAAGCTGAAGTTAAAACTGAATTCGACGTAATTTTAAAAGCAGCTGGTGATTCTAAATTAGCAGTAGTTAAATTGGTTAAAGAATTAACCGGTTTAGGTCTAAAAGAAGCTAAAGCTATTGTTGATGCTGCACCAGCACCAATAAAAGAAGGTATTTCTAAAGATGAAGCTGAAGGATTAAAAGCAGCATTAGAAGAAGCTGGAGCTGAGGTTGAGCTTAAATAAGCTTTCATTAGCTAACACAATTTAAGGTTTAGGTCTGGGTTGAAAGCCTCAGACCTAAACCGTTTTGTGTATATATTCGTTCTTATATTTTATATTGTTTTATTAACCTAAAGTTTTTGTCCATTGGCAACAAAAAAAATCACCGAAAGAATAAACTTCGCATCAGCTAAAATGGTAATGGAATATCCCGATTTCTTGGATATTCAGGTAAAATCATTTCAAGATTTTTTTCAACTAAAAACCAAAGCTGACGAAAGAAGTACCGAAGGATTATATAAAACCTTCCTCGATAACTTCCCAATTAGTGATACTCGTAACCAATTTGTGTTAGAGTTCTTGGACTACTTTGTAGATCCACCTAGATATTCAATTCAAGAATGTATCGAAAGAGGTTTAACTTATTGCGTTCCATTAAAAGCACGTTTAAAGCTGTATTGCACTGATCCTGAACACGAAGATTTTGAAACGATTGTACAAGATGTTTATCTTGGTACAATTCCATATATGACACACAGCGGTACCTTTGTAATCAATGGCGCCGAAAGGGTTGTAGTTTCTCAATTGCATCGTTCACCGGGTGTATTCTTCGGACAATCATTCCACGCAAATGGAACAAAATTATATTCAGCAAGGGTAATTCCTTTTAAAGGTTCCTGGATAGAATTTGCAACAGATATCAATCAAGTAATGTATGCTTACATTGATAGAAAGAAAAAATTACCGGTAACAACATTGTTCAGAGCCATTGGTTATGAACGTGATAAAGATATTTTGGAAATTTTTGATCTTGCAGAAGAAATTAAAGTTTCTAAAAGCGGATTGAAAAAATACATTGGCAGAAAACTGGCCGCCCGTGTTTTAAAAACTTGGTTTGAAGATTTTGTTGATGAAGATACCGGCGAGGTTGTTTCTATTGAAAGAAATGAAATCGTATTGGACCGTGATACCATTTTAGAAAAAGATCAAATCGAAGAAATTATTGAATCAGGAACAAAAACCATCCTGCTTCATAAAGAAGATAATGAAATGGCCGATTATGCCATTATTCACAATACCTTACAAAAAGATCCAACAAACTCTGAAAAAGAAGCTGTTGAACATATTTACAGACAGTTGCGTAACGCGGAACCACCAGATTTCGAAACTGCAAAAGGTATTATTGATAAATTATTCTTCTCAGAACAACGTTACAATTTAGGTGAAGTTGGTCGTTACAGAATGAACAAAAAGTTAGGATTGGATGTATCAGTAGATGCAAAAGTTTTAACGAAAGAAGATATTATTACCATTATCAAAAACTTGATAAAATTAGTCAATTCAAAAGCGGAAGTTGATGATATTGACCATTTATCAAACCGTCGTGTACGTACTGTTGGCGAGCAATTGGCCAGTCAGTTTGGCGTAGGTCTTTCCCGTATGGCAAGAACCATTCGTGAACGTATGAATGTACGTGATAATGAGGTGTTTACACCAATTGATTTGATCAACGCAAAAACGTTGTCATCTGTCATCAATTCATTTTTTGGGACAAACCAATTGTCTCAATTTATGGACCAGACAAATCCATTGGCTGAAATTACGCACAAACGAAGATTATCTGCACTAGGACCTGGAGGTTTATCCAGAGAAAGAGCAGGATTTGAGGTGCGTGACGTTCACTTTACACACTATGGCCGTTTATGTCCGATAGAAACTCCTGAGGGACCAAATATTGGTTTAATATCCTCTTTGGCAGTTTTCGCCAAAGTGAATAATTTAGGATTTATTGAGACGCCTTACAGAAAGGTAATCAATGGCCAGGTTAATATTATTGATGAACCGTCTTATTTAAGTGCGGAAGAAGAAGAAGGAATGAAATTTGCCCAGTCAAATCTTCCTTTAGACAATGCAGGCAATTTTGTAAACGATAAAGTGATTGTTCGAGAAGAAGCGGATTATCCGGTAGTTGACCCAAAAGTGGTAAATTATATGGATGTTGCTCCCAATCAAATCGCTTCCATATCAGCATCTTTAATTCCATTTTTGGAGCATGATGATGCAAACCGTGCATTGATGGGATCGAATATGATGCGTCAGGCAGTTCCTTTAATCAGTCCGGAAGCGCCAATTGTTGGTACCGGGTTAGAAAGAAGGGTTGCAAAAGATTCACGTATTTTAATCAATGCCGAAGGCCTGGGTACTGTAGAGTATGTTGATGCCAACACCATTAAAATTAAATATGACAAAACTGATGAAGAACGAATGGTTAGCTTCGACAGCGACAGCAAAACATACAATTTAATCAAGTTTAGAAAAACAAACCAAGGAACTTCAATCAACTTAAAACCAATTGTTAAAAAAGGTGACAGGGTTGAAGAAGGACAGGTGCTTTGTGAAGGTTATGCCACACAAAACGGTGAATTGGCTTTGGGAAGAAATATGAAAGTGGCTTTTATGCCTTGGAAAGGGTACAACTTTGAGGATGCGATTGTGATTTCCGAAAAAGTGGTAAAAGAAGATATTTTCACGTCTATTCACATTGATGAATATTCTTTGGAAGTAAGAGACACTAAATTAGGTGCTGAGGAATTGACCAACGACATTCCGAACGTTTCAGAAGAAGCTACAAAAGATTTGGATGAAAATGGAATGATTCGCATTGGGGCTGAAGTTAAACCGGGAGATATTTTGATCGGTAAAATTACGCCTAAAGGAGAATCTGATCCAACACCTGAAGAAAAATTATTGAGGGCTATTTTTGGTGACAAAGCCGGTGACGTAAAAGACGCTTCGTTAAAAGCTTCTCCATCATTGCGTGGGGTTGTTATTGACAAGAAGTTGTTTGAACGTGCCGTAAAAGACAAGTCGAAAAGAGCAAAAGATAAAATAAGCATCACCAATTTAGAGCATAAGTATTCTGCAAAATTGGAGGAATTACGTGCTGTTTTAACCGAAAAATTATTCAACTTAATCAGTGGAAAAACTTCTCAGGGAGTGATGAACGATTTGGGTGAAGAAATTCTTCAGAAAGGTAAAAAGTTCACCTTGAAAATGCTGAATGCAGTTCCGGATTTTGCTTATTTAACAAGGGGAGTTTGGACAACAGATGACCATATTAATATGCTTGTGAATGAATTGATTCACAATTATAAAATAAAAGTAAACGATTTACAAGGATCTTTGCGTCGTGAGAAATTTACAGTTTCAGTAGGTGATGAATTGCCTGCAGGAATTTTAAAACTTGCCAAAATTTACATCGCTAAAAAACGTAAGTTAAAAGTGGGTGATAAAATGGCAGGACGTCACGGAAACAAAGGTATTGTTGCACGTATTGTTCGCGCTGAAGATATGCCATTCTTAGAGGATGGAACACCAGTTGATATTGTGTTGAACCCGCTTGGTGTGCCTTCACGTATGAATATTGGACAAATTTATGAAACGGTTCTTGGATGGGCTGGTCAGAAACTTGGAAAAACATTTGCAACACCAATTTTTGATGGTGCAAAAATAAGCGAGATCAACCAGTTAATTGAAGATGCCGGAATTCCAAAACATGGCCATACTTACTTATATGATGGTGGCACAGGAGAACGTTTTGACCAACCTGCAACAGTAGGCGTTATTTATATGATCAAATTAGGCCATATGATTGATGACAAAATGCACGCACGTTCAATTGGACCATACTCATTAATTACACAACAACCATTGGGTGGTAAAGCGCAATTTGGAGGTCAGCGTTTTGGTGAGATGGAGGTTTGGGCACTTGAAGCTTATGGTGCATCAAGCACTTTAAGAGAAATCTTAACAGTAAAATCGGATGATGTTTTGGGTAGAGCCAAAACGTATGAGGCTATTGTTAAAGGTGATGATATGCCAGAACCAGGATTGCCAGAATCATTTAACGTATTAATGCACGAGCTTAGAGGTCTTGGATTAGACGTTAGATTAGAGGAATAACAAAAAAAGGATAGTCAGAAGGTTTAAGGCCTTCTGGCTATTTATAAATTTTTACATTTTTAAATTCGAACCCATTATTAACATATTATGGCCAGAAAAACCGATAATAAATACACTGTAAAAAAATTCAATAAAATTTCTATTGGTTTGGCGTCTCCTGAAGTAATTCTTGAGAAATCAAACGGAGAGGTTTTAAAACCGGAAACTATAAATTACCGAACTCACAAACCTGAAAGAGATGGATTGTTTTGTGAGCGAATTTTTGGACCAATAAAAGATTTCGAATGTGCTTGTGGAAAGTACAAGAGAATTCGCTATAAAGGAATAGTTTGCGACCGTTGCGGTGTTGAAGTAACCGAGAAAAAAGTCCGTAGAGACAGAGTAGGACACATTAATTTAGTTGTTCCAGTTGCTCATATCTGGTATTTTAGATCATTGCCTAACAAAATGGGATACCTTTTAGGTTTGCCATCAAAAAAGTTAGACATGATTATTTACTATGAACGTTATGTAGTCATTCAACCTGCCGGAGCTAAAAATTCAAGTGGGGATCCATTGCAAAAAATGGATTTCTTAACGGAAGAAGAATACTTGGATATTCTTGAATCATTCCCTAATGAAAATAGATATTTAGATGATAACGACCCAGAAAAGTTCATCGCTAAAATGGGTGCCGAATGTTTAATTGATTTATTTAACCGTATCAATTTAGATGAATTGTCTTATGAATTGCGTCATAAAGCAAACACAGAAACATCTAAACAACGTAAAACAGAAGCATTAAAAAGACTTAACGTAGTTGAAGCTTTTAGAGATGCAGGCAAAAACAGAGAAAATCGTCCTGAATGGATGATTATGAAAGTGATTCCGGTGACACCACCAGAATTGCGTCCGTTGGTGCCGTTGGATGGTGGCCGTTTTGCCACTTCCGATTTAAATGATTTATACCGAAGAGTTATTATCAGAAACAATCGTTTGAAAAGATTGGTTGAGATAAAAGCGCCTGAGGTAATTTTACGTAATGAAAAACGTATGTTGCAAGAATCTGTGGATTCATTGTTTGACAATACACGTAAATCATCCGCAGTAAAAACTGAATCAAACCGTCCGTTAAAATCATTGTCAGATTCCTTAAAAGGTAAGCAAGGACGTTTCCGTCAAAACTTATTGGGAAAACGTGTTGATTATTCTGCACGTTCTGTAATTGTTGTCGGACCAGAATTAAAATTATTCGAATGCGGATTGCCAAAAGATATGGCAGCTGAATTGTACAAACCATTTGTGATCAGAAAATTGATTGAAAGAGGTATTGTAAAAACAGTAAAATCTGCAAAGAAAATTATAGATAAAAGAGAGCCGGTTGTTTGGGATATTTTAGAAAATGTTTTAAAAGGACATCCTGTATTGCTAAACCGTGCTCCTACATTACACCGTTTGGGTATTCAGGCTTTTCAACCAAAATTAATTGAAGGAAAAGCAATTCAGTTACACCCATTGGTTTGTACTGCATTTAATGCCGATTTTGATGGTGATCAAATGGCAGTTCATTTACCATTAGGACCTGAAGCTATTTTAGAATGTCAATTATTGATGCTTGCATCACACAATATTTTAAATCCGGCTAACGGAGCGCCAATCACGGTGCCTTCTCAAGACATGGTTTTGGGATTGTATTATATGACCAAAGAAAGAAAATCTACGCCTGAACGTAAAGTGAAGGGTGAAGGATTGACTTTTTATTCTCCTGAAGAAGTAACCATTGCATTCAACGAAAAAGCTGTTGAATTAAATGCAGTTATTAAAGTTAGAACGAAAGATTTTAATGCGGAAGGCGCTTTGGTTTCACAAATTATTGAGACAACAGTTGGTAGGGTATTATTTAATGAAGTGGTACCTGAACAAGCAGGTTATGTTAACGAAGTATTGACTAAAAAATCTTTAAGAGATATTATCGGACAAATTCTGAAAGTTACGGATGTACCAACCACCGGTAAATTCCTTGATGACATGAAGGATATGGGATACAAATTTGCATTCCGTGGAGGCTTGTCGTTCAGTTTGGGTGATATTATCATTCCGCCGGAAAAAGTTAAAATGATTGCTGATGCAAATGAACAGGTTGACATTATTATAGCAAACTATAATATGGGTATGTTAACAAATAAAGAGCGTTACAATCAGGTAATTGATATTTGGGGATCTACAAACAACCGTTTAACGGAACTTTCCATGAAACGTTTGCGTGAAGACCAACAAGGATTTAACTCTGTGTTTATGATGCTAGATTCTGGTGCAAGGGGTTCTAAAGAACAAATTCGCCAGTTAACAGGTATGCGTGGATTGATGGCGAAACCTAAAAAATCTTCAACAGGCGGAGGAGAAATTATTGAAAATCCAATTTTGTCGAACTTTAAAGAAGGTTTGTCAATTCTTGAATACTTTATTTCTACACACGGTGCGCGTAAAGGTTTGGCGGATACTGCATTAAAAACAGCCGATGCCGGTTACTTAACACGTCGTTTGGTTGATGTTTCGCAGGATGTGATCATTAATGAAGTGGATTGTGGAACTTTAAGAGGTTTATTTGTTGAACCGCTTAAAAAGAATGATGAAATTGTTGAATCATTAAGCGAAAGACTTGATGGCCGCGTATCATTACACGATGTTGTTGATCCGGTTACTGAAGAGTTATTTGTGCGTTCAGGTGAAGAAATTTCTACTGAAATTGCAAAACGCATCGAAAATTCATCACTTGATGGTGTTGAAGTTCGATCTGCCTTAACCTGTGAATCTAAAAAAGGTATTTGCGCAAAATGTTACGGGCATAGCTTATCAACAAGAAAAATGGTGCAAATTGGAGAAGCAGTTGGCGTTGTTGCGGCACAGTCAATTGGAGAACCAGGTACACAGTTAACATTAAGAACTTTCCACGTTGGTGGGGTTGCAGGAAATATTTCTGAAGAAAACAGCTTAAATGCCAGACTTTCAGGAATCGCTACCATTGATGATTTAAAAACTGTTCCAGGAAAAGATAATGAAGGAAATGAAATTGATATCGTAATTTCTAGAACATCAGAAATAAAAGTTGTCGATGAAAAAACCGGATTAACTTTAAGCACAAACAACATTCCTTATGGTTCAAGCATTTTTGTTAAAGATGGCGAAAAACTAAAAAGAGGCGATGTTATTTGTAAATGGGATCCATTTAACGGTGTTATTGTATCTGAATTTGCAGGTGTGATTGAATTTGATAATGTTGAGAAAGGTGTAAATTACCTTGTTGAAATTGATGAGCAAACTGGTTTCCAGGAAAAAGTGATCATCGAATCAAAAAGCAAAAAAACAATTCCAACATTGTTGTTGAAAGATAAAAAAGACAATGTACTAAGATCGTACAACTTGCCTTTAGGCGCTCATTTAATTGTAGAAGATGGTGAGAAAATACCTGCAGGTAAAATAATTGTTAAAATTCCTCGTAAATCTGGTAAAGCAGGTGATATTACAGGAGGTTTGCCACGTGTAACGGAATTATTCGAAGCGCGTAACCCTTCAAATCCAGCAGTTGTGTCGGAAATTGATGGTGTGGTTTCTTTCGGTAAAATTAAAAGAGGTAACCGTGAAATTGTTGTTGAATCTAAATTGGGAGATGTTAAAAGGTATTTAATTAAACTTTCTAACCAAATCTTAGTTCAGGAAAACGATTATATAAAAGCGGGAATGCAACTTTCAGAAGGCGCAACAGCACCTGATGACATTTTAAATATTCAAGGGCCTGCAAAAGTTCAGGAATATTTAGTGAATGAGATTCAGGAGGTTTACCGTTTGCAAGGGGTGAAAATTAACGACAAGCATTTTGAAGTGGTAGTTCGCCAAATGATGCGTAAAGTTAAAATTATTGACTCTGGAGATACGTTATTTTTAGAAAATCAATTGGTGCATAAAAATGACTTCTTTGAAGTAAATGATGATATTTACGGATTGAAAGTGGTTGAAAATGCAGGTGATTCTGATGTTTTAAAAGAAGGTCAGATTATTACGCCTCGCCAATTGCGTGACGAAAATTCTGTATTGCGAAGAGAAGACAGAAATTTAGTGGAAGCAAGAGATTCAAGACCTGCAACTGCTGAACAAATTTTACAAGGGATCACAAGAGCGTCATTGCAAACGAAATCATTTATTTCTGCTGCATCTTTCCAAGAAACAACTAAAGTATTGAATGAAGCTGCGGTAAGCGGTAAAATTGATTACTTGGAAGGATTGAAAGAAAATGTAATTGTCGGAAAAAGAATTCCGGCAGGAACAGGAATGAAAAATTACGACAATATGATTGTTGGTCCTAAAGAAGAAATGATGTCAAAACTTTAATTATGAGCCATAAAGAACCTAAAGAAGACGGACAGATAAATATTGAATTGGATGATAAAACCGCTGAAGGAGTTTATTCTAACTTGGCGATTATCAACCATTCAGTTTCCGAATTTGTTGTTGATTTTATCAGTGTGATGCCGGGGCAACCTAAGGCTAAGGTAAAATCAAGGATTATCTTAACGCCGCAACATGCTAAACGCCTGGTTAAAGCGCTTGCAGATAATGTGCATAGGTTTGAGAAATCTCATGGTGAAATAAAGGATTATGAGCAGCCTGGAATCCCATTGAATTTTGGGCCTACGGGAGAAGCATAAAGTGTAAAAAAAGCCAAACGAAAGTTTGGCTTTTTTTATATTATTTAACTTCATTTTGATAGCTTTGCCGGCTACTAACAATGAAATTATTTACATGAAAATACAAATCATCTTACTCCTATTGCTGTCAATTTTAAGCACTTCTGTAATTGCACAAAAAGACACCGTTAAATTAAAGGAAGTGGAAGTCACTTCAAACAGAATATCCCTGCCTTTTTCTAAAACCTCCCGAACCATTACCATTTTAACCAACGATGATATCACCAAATCGGCAGCGACCAACTTGGCCGATGTGCTGCAAAATATTGCAGGCGTTGACATCAGAAGAAGGGGAATTGACGGAATGCAATCGGATTTGTATATCAGAGGTGGAAATTTTGACCAGACTTTATTGATGATTGATGGCGTAAAAATGGATGATGCTCAAACAGGGCATCATACGATGAATGGTATTTTATCATTGGAAAACATAGAAAGAATTGAAATCATTAAAGGACCTGCTGCCCGTATTTACGGACAAAATGCATTTACAGGTGCCATAAATATCGTCACAAAAGCGGTGACAAATAATACCGCAATCCTCAATTTGGGTTATGGTTCTTATGATAACAAAAAGGGAGAGATTTCTTTGGCCAAAAAATTTACAGATGGCGATATTTTGGCTTCCATAGGTTATCAGGAATCTGACGGTTATCGGTTTAATACTGATTTTGAAAACATCAACGCTTTTTTAAAGTCGAATTATAAAAATTACAGTTTAATCACTTCTTTCGGACACCGTAAATTTGGCGCAAACGGATTTTATGCAAGTCCGGCCTACAAAGACCAATATGAAGAAACCCAAACAAGTCTGGTGGCGCTTTCTTCCAATTATTCATCAGGAAATGTGACGATTAAACCGAGAATTTATTGGCGGAGAAATGAAGATATGTATTTATTACTTCGTAAAAATCCTTCCTATTACCTGAATTTACATATGTCAAACAAGGTTGGCGCAGAAACAAATATCGTTTTCAATTCAAGCTTGGGAAAAACGGGCGTTGGCTTGGATATTTCAAGGATATTTTTGGTGAGCAACAATTTGGGAGATCACCAAAGAACAGCCATCACAGGTTTTATAGAGCATAGATTTGAGTTTTTGAATAACAGGCTTGATGTAACGCCAGGTGTTGCCGTCAGCTCTTATTCTGATTTTGACACCAAAGCTTTTCCAGGATTGGATCTAGGTTACCGAATTTCAGAAAAAGTAAAATTATACGGAAATATTGGCTATACCTATCGCGTTCCAACTTTTACCGATTTGTATTATGTGGGTCCAACCACCCAAGGAAATGTTGATTTGGAAGCTGAATCTGCCTTGGCGGAAGAATTGGGAATTAAATTTACTGCTGACAATTTTCAATTGGATGTTGCCTTATTTAACCGAAAATCAGATAATTTAATTGACTGGACCAAAGACAATGAAACCGATAAATGGGAAGCAAGAAACTTTAGTGAAGTGGTTACAAAAGGGCTGGAGACAACAGTGAATTATCAGTTTATAATGAGCAATCACCAACAAAAAATCAATTTGGGTTACAGCTTTATTGATGACAATATAAAAAATAACAACGTACCATTTACGCAATATTCTTTAAATAGCATCAAACACCAGTTTACCTCAAGTATTTCTACCAAATTTTGCCCAATTTTCAGTCAGCATCTATCATACAGATATGTGGAACGAACCAACGGACAACATTACAATGTGGTGGATACCAAAATAGGGGCGATGCTGAAAACTCATATGGAATTTTTTATCGCAGCCAACAATATCTTTAATGCTGAATACACTGAAACCAATTTGGTCCCCATGCCAAAAGGAAATTTGATGGTGGGATTTACTTATAAACTTTAATAAAATTTTTAAAGTTATAAGTTAAAAGAAAACAAAAATTTCCCTCTCGAGAGGGGTAGGGGTGTGTTTTTTATTGAACTAAAAATCAAAATAAGATCGTCTAAATTCATAATTTATAATTCAACATTCACATTATTTGAATACATTTGATTTATGGAAGATCGCTTAAAATCGTTTGAGGAATTTTATCCTTTTTATTTGAAACAGCACAGCAATAAAATTTGTCGTTTGCTGCATGTGATTGGTACTACCATTGTTTTTGCTTTGGCTTTTACCGCGGTATACCATAACATTCCCAAATTGTGGATTGCAGTTCCCATAGCAGGTTACGGTTTTGCATGGGTTGGCCATTTCTTTTTCGAAAAGAACAAGCCGGCAACCTTTCAATATCCCTTGTGGAGTTTGCGCTCCGATTTTAAAATGTATTTCGACATACTTTCCGGAAAAATTCCGTTGGATCCTTCTAAATAGTTTTTTTACTGTTTAATCGTTGAATTGTTGAGTTGTTTATTTGATTTTAGGTTTAATGTTTTACTGTTTTAATTCTTCAATAATTTAATTGGCATAGTGGCTAATTGCCTAAGTAGTTAATTACCTGAATTTTCAATAATTTTATTTGAAAACTGTTATTTAGAATATGTGAAAATGATTCATATTTTACGAATAATGTAAATAAAAGCATTTATAAACATTCAATAATTGATAATAGTATAAATTAGTGTTAAAATAATATGAAATATATAATTAATTTCTTTTTTAAACCTAAAATATTTTGTACATTTGTTCCATCATTAATTACTAACACCAATCGTTATGGAAATCTTTAAAAACAGCATAAATCAAGAACGTAAAATTAGCTTAAACACCATCGATTTTAAAAATTCTAAAAGCAACACCTGGAACAGCAAAAGAAGGTTTGGCATCTAAATTATAAAAACCATTGTTTGATTATTTGATATAAAAAGGGCGAAAGATTTAAATCTTTCGCCCTTTTTTACTAAAATTGAATAGGATTAAGACGGAATTTAAAATGGGTTATTTTTGGCTTGAATAAATTAAAATAAAAAAGCGGCAGGTTTTGAACCCACCGCCTTTTCTTTTAGGTTTGTTTATAAATTATCTTTGTTTACTTGATTTAGCAACAATATTTTTATTCAATTTTTCTTTACTTGTTGTCAATCTAATAATCAATGCCTGATCAAAAGTTCTCGCCAAGTTTATTTGTTTTGTGGCTATTTCACCATGGTTGTAAAAATTGTCAACAGCACCATAAATTAAACCGCCTTGTAAGTTAAATACTTGGATGGTCACATCGGTGTCATATTCAAATCTGTATTGAACATTGATTACGTCTTCAAAAGGTACAGGGTATACTGTAAAGTCAACTGAACTGTCAATCAAAGCAGGTTCTTCTTCAACAACCACTCCTTTTACTATTTCAGGTGCTGATTTTACTAAAATAATCTCACAGACTAATGGTTTAACATTATAACCCATAAACATTCTGCATTCATCAAAAGCATTGTTGATCTTATCTACAGCACTTGCAATATTATTGAGTGAAATACCATCTTCTGAACCAACGGTACCATCAACATTGCCCAATGCACGGTTTGCAAGCGCAAACAATTCATTTACATTGGAAGCAGCAGCGTCAATATTACCCATAATGGTGTAATATTCATACTCGTTGTATACAATTCCGGTATCAGTATCGCAATAACGATCTTTGGCGATTGTTGAACCACAACCACCATCAAGATCGGCTGTTGCGAAGGTTCCTTCCATCAAAGCAAAATCACCAAGATCACTGTTTATACCTATGTTTAGACCAAGGACAATGGTTTGTGCCAACAAGGTGTTGTTGATTGTTGTATTGTTTTTACCTGTTGTGTACAAAGTTTTGAACATCGCGTTACTGATAAAAATATCACCGGCTGAAAGTTCATAAGAAGCTTTTCCTCCTGGCAAATATTCAATAACTTTATTGATGTCAGTCATTGTTTTGGCAATCAAAATTGAATGACCAATGGCACCAATTCTCATCACATCACTTGGGTAATAATACAACGCTTTTTCAATCAAACCATAAGTACTGAAAGTGTTTTCTCCATCACAAGAAGTACCGTTAGGATTGCCATAGTAACCTTGGGTGTATGAACAGAATTGATCTTGACAAGGCTCAACAGTATATCTTGCTCTGTCGCTACCATTTTCACAAAGGTCAGTTACATTATATAGTACATCAACAAAACCACCTAAGGCTCTGTCAGGTGCTGTATAAGTTTCAGCAAAAACACCTTGAGGGTTGCAACCGCCACTTGCGGTAAATCCTTCAAGCCATAAAGCGAATGCAGCATTCAAATCTCCTTGTGTTCCATAAGTACATCCAGGGATTAATAGGTCTTGAACATCGCTGATTACTATTGGATCAGCAGGTGTGATGGTGAAAGTAGCTTTATTATCAGAAGTATCATAACAAGTATCACTTACTTGATAATTCAATTCAACACTGCCACCGCAAAGATTAGGAACCACTGGAGCGACAACAAAACCGCCTTGAGGGTCACAACCACCAGTTACACCAAATTCAGCATACCAAGTAGCGAAAGTTCCTGCGATATCAGCATCACAAGCGCTCACTGTTTTATTACCAGGATTGGTAACAGCAACAGGATCAGCAGGTGTGATGGTGAAAGTAGCTTTATTATCAGAAGTATCATAACAAG
>CAZBGP010000030.1:0-24491 GCA_964491495.1 uncultured Lutibacter sp.
GGTCAAGCACCTATTGCACGGATATTGCAAAAGTAACCTTGTCGCCTGTATTGCACGTGAATGCCGATGATGTTGAAGCGGTAACTCATGCCATAGAAATTGCCATGAATTTTAGAATGCAATTCAAAAGAGATATTTTTATTGACTTGCTTGGTTACCGGAAATACGGACATAACGAGGGCGATGAGCCTCGTTTTACGCAGCCAAAATTATATAAAGCCATTTCAAAACACCCAAATCCAAGAGATATTTACGCGCAAAAACTGATTGCCGAAGGTGTTATTGATGATGCTTATTTAAATAAAATTATTGCTGAATTTAAAGACTTGTTAGAAGAAGAATACCTGCATTCAAAAGAGGTAGAAACTTCAAAAGTAAGGGAATTTATGCAAGAAACCTGGGTAGATTTTACCCGAAGAGGTTTGGAAGCGATGTTAGTCTCCGAAAAAACCGCTTATCCAAAATCAAAACTGAAAGACATTGCCAAAATTGTTTCCACAGTTCCAAAAGGCATTAAATTTTTAAGAAAAGCTGAAAAGATTTTGCTTGACAGACACCAAATGGTTTTTGAAAGTGACAGAATCGACTGGGGAATGGGTGAAACATTGGCTTACGGAACGTTGCTTCAGGAAGGATTCGATATTCGTATTTCCGGACAGGATGTGGAACGGGGAACATTTAGCCACCGCCACGCTATTTTGCGTGATGAAATTTCCGAAGAGCGCATCAATTTGTTAAATATGATTGGCGACAACCAGGGAAAAATGAATATTTACAATTCCTTACTGTCGGAATACGGTGTGCTTGGTTTTGATTATGGTTATGCCATGGCAAATCCAAACACTTTAACCATTTGGGAAGCCCAGTTTGGTGATTTCAGCAACGGTGCCCAAATCATTTTCGACCAATATATGTCGGCTGCAGAAGATAAGTGGAAACTTCAAAACGGAATTGTGGTGTTGTTGCCGCATGGTTACGAAGG
The DNA here is from genome assembly GCA_964491495.1 of uncultured Lutibacter sp. GTDB lineage: Bacteria > Bacteroidota > Bacteroidia > Flavobacteriales > Flavobacteriaceae > Lutibacter. Next base: position 983 of record CAZBGP010000030.1, read on the forward strand.
ACAAGGATCTGAGCATTCATCGGCCCGTATGGAGCGTTTTCTGCAATTATGTGCCATTGACAATATGATTTTGGCCAATTGCACAACGCCGGCAAATTTTTTCCATCTGTTGCGTCGTCAAATGAAACGCGATTACCGGAAACCGCTGATTGTGTTTACCCCAAAAAGTTTGCTCCGCCATCCGGCTGCAACTTCTTCATTGTATGCGTTTTCTAACGGAAGTTTTCAGGAGGTGATTGACGATACCATCGACAAAAATAAAGTAACCAAATTGGTGTTTTGCACCGGTAAATTTTACTATGATTTATTGGCTGAACGCACTTTGCTTGATAGAAATGATGTGGCGCTGGTAAGAATTGAACAGCTTTTCCCTTTGCATTTAGAAAAACTGCAACAGGTCATTGACAGTTATCCGAAGGTAAAAAAATACGTTTGGGCGCAGGAAGAACCAGAAAATATGGGCGCTTGGAGCTTTATGCTGCAACGTTTCAGACTGGTGAATTTGGAAGTGGCATCGCAAGGATTTCATGCGGTTCCTGCAGCAGGTTCCTCAGCACGCTTTAAACGAAGACACCAACGCGTTATTGATAAAGTATTCGAAAACTAACAACTAAAATAAGCTTTAAATTCTTTTCTTCGGAAGGAATTTAATTCAGAAAAAAGGTAAAAAAATTAAAGAGATGATTTTAGAAATGAAAGTTCCCTCACCGGGAGAATCTATCACAGAAGTAGAAATTGCAGCCTGGCTTGTTAAAGATGGCGATTATGTTGAAAAAGACCAGCCCATTGCAGAAGTGGATTCCGACAAAGCCACCCTTGAATTACCTGCTGAAGAAAGCGGCATTATTACGTTGAAGGCCGAAGAAGGTGACACGGTAAGAGTTGGCTCAGTTGTTTGTTTAATCGATATGGAAGGCAAAAAACCAGCTGACGGAAAACAAACTGCAGTAAGCAGTGAAAAACCATCAGAAAAAATTGAAGAAAAGCAAGCTGAAAAACCTGTTGCGGCAAGTGTTGTTGAGAAAACGTACGCAAGCGGTGCAGCTTCTCCCGCAGCAAAAAAAATATTAACCGAAAAAGGAATTGTACCTTCTGAAGTTACTGGAACCGGCAAAGATGGCAGAATCACAAAAGACGATGCCGTTAACGCGGTGCCAAGTATGGGAACACCAGCCGGCGGATCTCGCAGCAGCGAGCGCATAAAACTTTCTATGCTTCGCAGAAAAGTGGCTGAACGTTTGGTTGCGGTAAAAAATGAAACTGCCATGCTTACCACTTTTAATGAAGTGGATATGAAACCTATTTTCGACTTGAGAAACGACTATAAAGATGCATTTAAAGAGAAACACAATGTTGGCTTAGGATTTATGAGTTTCTTTACCCTGGCTGTTGTAAGAGCCTTAAAATTGTTTCCTGATGTGAATTCCATGCTAGATGGCGATTATAAAATTTTGCACAACTTCATGGATATTTCCATCGCGGTTTCCGGCCCGAAAGGCTTGATGGTTCCGGTCATCAGAAATGCGGAAAATCTATCTATCAGAGGCGTGGAAAATGAAGTAAAACGTTTGGCATTAAGAGCAAGAGACGGACAAATAACTGTTGATGAAATGACCGGCGGCACTTTTACCATCACCAACGGCGGTGTTTTTGGTTCTATGTTGTCAACACCAATTCTTAATCCGCCCCAAAGCGGAATTTTAGGAATGCACAACATTGTTGAAAGACCAGTGGCTGTGAAAGGTGAAGTGGTCATCAGGCCAATTATGTTTGTGGCTTTGTCTTATGACCACAGAGTTATTGACGGACGGGAATCTGTCGGATTCTTGGTTGCCGTTAAAGAAGCCTTGGAAAATCCTATGGAAATTTTGATGGACAACAATCCTAAAAAAGCATTGGAATTATAGATTAAGATTCCTTCAAAAAATATAAAAAACCCAAGCAAATTTGTTTGGGTTTTTTTATTTCTGATGATAAAAATCATTTTTATTTAGACTTAATAAAAATAACTTAGCCGTAAATTTAGAATCTAAATAAATGAATAAATTAATCTATGCCTCTATAGTGTTTTTTGCCATTCAACAAAATATTCAATCTCAAACTGTTGAATCGTCAGCCACAATAAATAAAAATATATTACAAATAGAAATTGAATCGACCTATTCCATAAATAAAGTTGGTGCTGAGAAAACAATCTCTTGGAGCATCCCAAATACATTATTTCGTTATGGGGTATTAAATGGATTTGAATTACAAATGAACATTCCAATTATAAAAGAGCATTTCTGGGAAAACAATCACTTGGTGCAGTCATTAAATAAATTTGAAAACCTTCAGGTCGGATTTTCTGTCGATTTGTGGAAAGAAAAAAAATTACTTCCGGAAGCTTCAATAATGGTAAGAGCCATCCTGCCAAAAGAAAATAAATTTGTAATTGATAATATTGGCAAAATTGTATCCTTAAACTTTTCAAACAAAATAACAGAAAAATTATCATTCAATAATAACATTGGACATGTTGAAAAAACCGACAGTTCATCTTCCTTTTTTTACATTACAAATGTGTCATATCTTTTAAACTCAAAATTCCATTTTTTTATTGAAAATTTTGGTGATTTCCACCACAGTAAATTAATGTCTCACAACCTTAATATAGGCGGAGGTTATAATTTTACCGATAAGTTAATTTTAGATATATCAGTTAACAATGGCATAAATCAAGATTTATTTTATGCAGGTGGCAGGATAACCTGGATTATTAATACAAAAAATAACTAAAACTTATACACCAGCTTTTTTAAATACAAACTTTTCTTTTCGTAATTAATGATGGCTTTTCCTTTTTCTAAAATATCGGCGCCGATAATGCCGTCAACAGCTTCAGCGTGATGTTCAGTTAGTGCTGTATTCACGTGGGTTAAATCGAACAGCACCACCGTAAATTTTTGGTATTTCCACTGGTTAATTTCAATGTTGTTTTTGGAAGAAATTTTTGTTTCCATACCAATGGCACCAGCTCCGGCAGCTTTTGTTTCGGAATCTTTCACTTCCAATTTAAATTTCTCAGCCAAATTGATGTCGATACAGGAATTTGAAGCGCCGGTATCCAAAATAAACCGCCCTTTTACACCATTTAATTTCACTTTAAGCTCAAAATGATTGGTGTTAATCTTTTTGAGTTTTATTTTGGCGTATCCTTTTCTTAAAAGAATGTTGTTAAATTCCATCTATTTGCATTTAGGGCTAATTTACCGCTTTTTTATAAGAAAAATTAACTTCAGAAAATGAAGCAAAAAAAATACTGTCTCTAAAAAAAGACAGTATTTCTATATGATTTGATTAATTTGTTATTCTACTTTAAATGCAATTGGCAAACTGTATTTCACCCCAACCGGACGACCACGTTGTTTTCCCGGAATCATTTTAGGCAATGATTGTACAACTCTAATAGCTTCCGCTTCTAATCTTTTGTGTGGTGCTCTAGCCTGGATATCAGTAATACTTCCTGATTTATCAATTTTAAACATCACAAATATTTTTTTAATACCAGGAGTTAAACCTAATTCTGACGCCAAATCTGCATTAAATTTTGTGTTCACATGTTTTGAAATTTTTTCCTGCAAACATTCTTTTAATTCTGCTTTTGAGCCTTTACATCCTGGATATACAGGAACATCTTCAATAATTGCAAAAGGAACGTCCTCCATAATATCTTCATCCAAGCTTACCTCAACAATTTTTTTGACTTCAATTGCTTCATTTTGATTACTTTCAGTAGATTTAATAACTGTTTCCTCTATTTCCTTTTCGTCCTCAACAATTTCAATTTTATCAGGCGCTGGTGGTGGTGGCGCTTGTTGTTCAGGCGGTTTAACTTGCTCTATTTCTATAGTTTGCTCTTCATCTTCAGCATTATAGCTTGCAGGGCCAAGTTCTGCGATAACTCTATCATACGTTTTCTTTTCTATGGCTAAATACACCACTAAAAGTGCTAATACCAAACCCAACTGCATAAACAATTTGGTGTAGGTCTCTAAATTCGCTTTTGGATTTTTTTTGACTTGCATCTGTAAAATTTTTATAGGTTGCTAATTTAATAATTTAAATATATTATACAAGTATATTTTTTAATTGATATTAATTTTTTTTCAAAACAGTGACAAAAAACAGAGTCCCAACTGCAATACCCGAAAAGTTGGCAAAAACATCGTATAAATCTGCTTGCCGGTAATGGGTTAATGCTCCTTGTAAAATCTCAATAATTATGCCATAAATAAAAACTGCTGAAGCAACTAGCATGATAGATTTTAATGAACCAGATTTTAGGACATACGTTAATAACCAGCTTATTGTTAAAAGAGAATAGGCAGTCGCATGCAATATTTTATCTGACACTTGCATACCAATTCCTAATCCGCTTTTAAGAGATATAAGGCTCCCAACTGCAATTGCAATTGTAAAAAATAAGGCAATGTAAAAAAAATAATTACGCCCCAATCAGTTCTCCGTATTCGGCTGCCGATAATAATTCTTCTATTTGAGAGGCGTCTGAAATGGCTATTTTAATCATCCATCCTTCTCCGTATGGATCTTTATTTACTTTTTCCGGTTCATCACCTAAGGCTTCATTAAATTCAATGATTTCACCTGAAATTGGCATAAATAAATCTGAAACTGTTTTTACGGCTTCCACTGATCCAAAGACTTCTTCTTTCTCAATCGTTTCATTTAAAGTATCAACATCAACATAAACGATATCGCCCAATTCGCTTTGCGCAAAATGCGTAATGCCAACTGTTGCTATATTGCCTTCAACTTTAATCCATTCGTGGTCTTTAGTGTATTTTAAATCTGCTGGAATTTTCATTATTTTTATTATTAAATTTACTGTTTATTTTATTTTTAATTACCAAATATATACCTGACGCTTAATCCCGAACTCACCGATTGTCTTGGGAACGTTGTTGAAATTGCATATTGGGAAGAACTTTGATCGAAGTAAAAAGAGGTTGTCAGGTTTTTACTTACCGCATAATCCGCAAAGAATTTCAACGACAATAAACGTTGTCCGCCCGTAACTTGATCATTGTCTTTATCAATGGATCTGATAATTGTTTCATTGTCTCTTAAAGATATGTCTGCCCTTAAATCCAAATCTCCTTTCAGTTTTGTCAACTCGCCGCCAAATCTAAATTTCATTGCCAAATCTTTAAGTCTGTACCCCAATCCAACCACATATTCTGTTCCTTTTATTTGGGTAATTGTATTGTTGTTAAAGTTTAAAGTAAGCCCTCTATCTTTATTGATTCGACCGCTGAAAGATACGGAATTTTTCATTTTCATATCAACTTTTATCAGCGGAGAAAATTCTTCCAGTAAATTAACATTTGAAAAAATGGTTTTGTTGATGTAATTGCCTGCTATATCGGTTTCTGCGTAAGGATTGTTATTATTGTAGGCCAAATTATTGCTGAAACTTGTGATGGAATATAAAGAATTATAGCTATGCGTAACCAAAAAACTTCTGAAATGTTCTTTAAACCAGGCCATTTGCATCAATCCTTTGTAGGTTAATTTCCAACTTGGAATTGGCACTTCCCTAAAAGCGCCTAATTTTACGGTAGCAGCATCTTTCCCGGAATAGGCTGCCATAAATGCCGGAAGCATTACCTGTTCGCTTGTTTCGCCATAGCCACTTATCGGCTGACCAGCACTTTCAGCAAGACGTTGTGCAATAATTGCCCTGTTGTTTTTAAATTCTTCAAAAGTAACATCACTGTTATTGAATGATGTTTTTATCATATTGTGGCTTATGCTAAAGTTTCCGTATTGGGTTATTGGTGAATTTGTGTTTAAGATATTGTTCACCACATCCAATTGTTGTGTTGTATTTTTAGTGTAGGTTTTTGTTCCCCTAAACTCAATATCTAAATTTTTTGATGGCTCAACGGTAATGGTTGCATCCAATTTATTTAAATGTGTTTGGCTAAATGTTCTGTTAAAATAAGGATCGTTTTGGTCTCTAGACAGCAACCAGCCATTTTCAACCGCTCTTTGTCGGATGTCAATCTGGCTTCCAAACACAAATCCAAATGTTGGCGCAAGACCGCCGCTGTAATTGTCGCGTCCCAAAAATCCGATTTGCGGCACGTAACCCGGCAAGAAAGTTCCATTATTTTCAGAATAATTAATCCGTGCTTTTTTTATCGCAGTTAATACGTTGTAAAAAGTTTGTCCGATTTCAGCCCCAACAGACTTGTTCTTTTTAGTTGTTTCATTTTGAACAGCTTTCGTTGCATTTGAATCAGCAGCAGCAACTTTCGGCTTTTTATTCAACAGTTTGTCAATACCAATGGTTTTGTAAAAAGTATCAAAATCCAAATCAAAACCTATGGTGTGTGTATTTGCATTCTGAATAACATTTCCAACCTTATCCGCATAAGATTGTGAGGATGCCTGCCAGTCAAAATCGGCCGTATAAGCATAGTTTGCATTCACAAATTCTAAAAATGGCAGTTTATTTAATGGAATTTTGTAGGTTCCGTTTAATGATTGGTGGTAATGATCGGGTCGTCCGGTGGTAAAGAAATTGTCGAATAATCGAATGTCATCCGTAGCAAAAAAGTCATCATAAATATTATTATTGGTTGCCCTAAAATTAAACTGCAACGATTTTGTTAAATTGTACCCAATCGCATAATCCCAATCGAACATAAAATGACGTTGTCGCAATACCGGCAATTCCGGCAAACCTTCAATTAAACTTCTAGACAGCTGTTCATTGTACCGTCTGATAATATTTGAATTTACAGAGATTGTTGAAGGCAGTAAACTCAAATTAAAATCTTTAATAAATTGCAGATACTTGCCTTTTAGCGCCTCAGAATTTTTAAATGGTTCTAACGTAAATTCCTTAAAACTGTAATTATAATTTGCCGATGCACGTACATTTTGATCACTAAATTTTTGGACATTGTAATCTTTGTGATAAGTTTCGTTATAGGCATAGGAAACCGACAAGTTTTCCACACTGTAAAAACGCTGTTTATTGTCTGAATTTTGATCAAATTCTTTTCTGACATTGATTAAACTGATGCTTCTTCTTTTGGTGTAATCTCTTGCGCTGGCACTGTTTGGGTTGATGTCTTTTGCATCTTCAAACAACACATCCTGGTATTGCGGATCGTATTTCGGATCTTTAAACTCTTCGGAAACACTATAATTAAAAGGCAATCTTAGGCCCCAATCTTTTGGTAATAATTTTCCAAAATTCACATTGGTGACCACGTCATACAATTTCGTGTCTTGCTGGCTGCGTTCATTTACGCGTTGTTCAATACCGCCAAATCCTTGCGTTTCCATTCTTCCTGTTACGGCAACATCCGCAAAATCGGCAAAATTTGCATCGGCGCTCACCACAGCTGCCCAACCGCCTTTGTTGTCGAACTCGGAAACCCGCATCTCATTAAACCAAATCTCTGCGCTTTGATTGGTGGTTGTTGCGTTTTTAACACCCAACATAATGGTTTTAATATTCGCCAAATTCGTTTTTCCTTTTACGCGAATGTCATACCCGTCCAATCCTTCAAGGGGTGACGCCGCTTTTACTGCAGAAAACAATACGTTTGGTGCAACGCCGGCTTCAAATCGCAGTAATTTAAGTTTCCCCAAATATTCCAAAAAGGCATCCAAATTATTTTCTTCCGGCCAAATTTCTAGCGGAGTTGTAACACCGTAATCAGATACTGTCAATAATTTTTCCAGCTGATAATAATTGTCATTTAAATCACTTCCAATTCTGATAATGGCTTTTAATTCATTGTCCTGAACCTGTGGTTTTGTTTGAACTCCTTCTGCATGCAAAAACAATTTTAAGTGTTTGTACATTCTTAAATCTACCTTCACATTTTTGAATATGGCTCTTGTTTCATCAGGCTCCAAATCGGTAACTTTTAACGATAATGATTGCTCATTTTGTTTTTGTAAAGTAGTGGTTCCCCTTAATATTTCACGCTCAATTCCCGGAGGCAACACATAAGGAATAGGGCTTCGGCTTTCGTTTTCCTGAATATTCACCACGCCAACCTGAAAATTTTGAAGTTGTAAGTTGGATAAATCCTGCGGCGGCACAATGGCTTCATCCAACGTTTTTGTGAAACGTCTCCAATCGCCGCGCACCAACTGCAACTCGCCAAAACGCAATACCACCGGCATTTTAAATTTGGTTAAAAATATCCGCATAAAACGAATGGTGTTAAAACCGGTAATATTGTTGACAACCTCATCCGGACTGCTTACCTGAATCCTGAATTGCAGCCATCTGAAATCTTTCTTGCTGCCGTCTTCAAGTTCAACGGTCACTATTTTTTCATCAACAATATTGTTTTGGCCTATCACCAAATCATTTTTATTTAAAGACACTTTGTATTGATAATAACTTTCAACCGTGTTCATGGTTTGGTCTCTGTTGATGTCTTCCACATCAGGAAATGTTGTTGCTGATGTTGGGTAACTTTCTGTTGATAAATTATTTGTCGGTGAATTTCCCTGTGTATTGTTAAACTTTTTATAGCGTGTTAAAACGGATGCATTGTTGCTGTCGTATTCCGTGCTTCTGAAATAGGAATAATTGTCATTTGCCGGATCGGGGCCAAAAGCAGTTCCAAATTTTTGGATCTCTTCAGCGTCATTCAATCCGTCAAAACCAATATCCTGACTCAAACGTTCATCATCTTTATCAGAGAACGCATACAATAATGATTGGTTGGTAGGAATTTTACCCCAATCTGTTGGCTCTGTATTGCTGATGCTCAAAGCACTTTCAGGCAAGCCGTTTTCATACATTTTTCGGCCATCCTTTAAAATATCTTCTGAAACATTTCCAAGATTAAAATAAACTTCTCCAACCTGATTTGCAGGATCGCTCGAATTTACTCCGGAAGGCAAACCTTCTTCATTTGTAATGGAATAATGGTCGTAAGGATCCATCAGCCAAAACTGGATATATTCTACGTTGGATTGTTCAAAGTTTGTTGTGGTTAATGGTCTGGTAATTCCTGCCCATCGATCTTCCGGATTGGTGAATTTTCCGTCGGCGCCCAAATTTGAAGTGTCAAAATTATAACTTCCCCTTTCGTTTGGATAATACGCCAAATCTAAGGTTCTTACTACGGTTGACTGTGTTAAATCCAAGTCTTGTTCAGGAAATAATTCTTCATACCTGATTCTTCTTACTTCCGCACGAGAAAGCTCTGCATTGTCTATATTTCCTGGCTGTAATGATGATCCTCCGTAAAAAAGCGGATCAACGGTGTACCAGGCCAATCGGGCTCTTTTATAACCGTAAGGCAAACCGGTGGCGTTTCCGCCCAAATCAAATTGCGTTTGGTATTGTGGCGTACTTGCCATATACCATTGCTGAATTGTTTTTATTTCTATAGGAATTTGGGAGCCTTCAAAATCATCTACATAAGAAGTCGCTTGACCGTCTAACTCAATTCTTTTTGGAGAACCCGGAATTAAATAAGCAAAATCTCCCCTAATTGAAAAATTTGAAGGAACATCCGTATCAATATTTGGCAGTTTGTTTACCCATTTTGTAAATTTTGGAACTTCTGTTCCAAAGCTTGCATTCAGTCCAAAAATGGTATTGTTGATTGGTTCTTGTCCGAACAATGCTTTTTGTGTCAGTGGCTTTTCATTTAAATTTAAAATGGTGGCACCGGCAATAAAATTATCGGAAAATTTATGTTCTATGTTAACGCCCAAAAAGCTTTTTGTCTGCAAATTAAACGTGGCATTGTTCTCCACAGAAACTTCAATTGGCGCATTGGATGCTTCCAAACTTGGGTTGATAATTTGTACACGTCCCATTTGGTAATCCACCACATAGTCAATGCCTTCAACCAATTCCCTTCCGCCGGAAGTTACCCTTACCGAACCTTGCGCCACATTAAACGCGCCTAAAGGAATGCCGTTGGCACTTTCAGATTTATGGTAACCTTTTAATAAGTACTTGTCTTTTTGCTGAAAATTATTTTTTGCTTCAGATTGCGTAATTCTGTAAAGTTCATCAAATATGTAAATTTCGTCGGAAGCATTGGTCAGTTTGTTTTGTAAATCCGTTCCGAAAGGTTCTACGTTCGGAAAAATAATATACCCTTTTTCCGAATTTACTGTGGCACCTTCCACATAATCAAAATAGCCATCTCCTTCAGGTGTGTAAAACATACTTTGGTCCAGCCTGTCCACATCCAATAAATTAAGCAAAGTTTTGTCTGAAACACCTGGCGTTTGTGCATTTTGCAAAACGTTGATCGAAACGCCGGTTGCATCATCAGCATACAACAATTCAAACCTAAATCCATCGCGCTGCATTCTAAAAGTTTGCAAAGAATAAATGTTTTTCATCATCAAATCCCACAACGGCATTTGGGTGCTTATGATTTCGCTTCTAAGCAGTTTTACCACAATATTTTCAGGCGCAATAATACCGTCGCTGGTAAATTCACCAACTTTATACACTTGTGAATTTCCGCTTACCGTATATTCAAAAGACACGGCAAGCACATCAGAATCGGCCAATCTTCTGTTTAAGGAAATAAACCCAAGTTGCGGATGCACCCTGTATTCATCTGGTCTTAATTTGATGGCATTTTCCAAAACCGAATAATCACGACCTTGTTGCATACCAAAAGGAGATAAACCGTTGCCAACTGTTGAAATGTTACGAACCGGATTTGTGGTTGTTAATATGGATGAAATGTCGTTTGCGTTGTTTGTTGGGAATAATGCGCCCGGAACAGGCGTTACGTTGGCCGGACCAATATTTGTCGGATCGCCTTCCCCAATATCAGAAAGTGCCACAATATTTCTGATGTCAATGGTTGTGGCGTTTCTGTTGGTAACCCAAACTTCCACTTTTGTAATATTTACCGCACTGTTAATTAACGGATAATCTTTTAAAGCAGTATTGTAATTGTCCCTAAAATAGTGCGCTAAAAAAAAGTGCCTGTTTTCATCATAATCTGTTGCATGCAATTCAAATTCCTGAATGGTGGAACCGCCTTGCGCAGCCACTGTTTTTGTTTGTGATTTTTGTTCGGCAAAAACACCCGTTACGGATGTTTTTCCAAATTGCAATTGCGTTTTTACCCCAAATAGGCTTTGGGCACCAACAATTAAGGAGTTTTTTAAAGGCATGCTTACATTCCCAACTTCTATTTTTTGAAGAATGTCATCTTCCGTTGGCGTGTATTCCAACTTTATCTGATTTTGGAAATTAAAGGTTGACTGCGTGTCGTATTGCGCACTCACTTTTAACTTGGATCCAATTTTAGCCAAGATACTCGCACTAATTTCCTGATTAAAATCGAAGGTAAAACTTTTTCTGTTGCGTTCAGACAATTGCGGATTGTCAACTTTTTGATACAACATTCCCAACTTCACCAATACCGATCCCTGCGGATTCACTTCAATGGTATTTCCTCCAAAAACGGATTGAAAAAAATCTGATTTTACGTAATAAGTTGGCAATAAGTTCTTTTGGGCATCGGCGCTTCCGACTTTTTTGCTATTGGTTGCACTAATTTTGCTTTTGTAATAAGCAAGCATGTCCTTTTTTAGCTGGTATTGTTTGTACTCTTCCTGAGTCATAAAAATTGGATACTGCACGTAATAATCTCCAATTTTTTCAACAATCATATATTTCCCAAGCGCAGTATCATAAATGATTTCCGATTGCTTAGGGTCGGTTAAAAATAAGCTTCCTTCCTGAAATCTTTTAAATGGGTATTTTAATTTTATGGTATCTGTTGCCTTTCCAACAATTGTAGTGTCGGTTGGCTTTAAAATAGGAGGTGTTTGTGCTTTAACTGCTGACAGAAAAAACAAAAAGAAAAAAAATAAAATATATGTTTTAAATATAGTTCGCTTGTTTTCCAATTTTTATAAATTTTTCAATGCGTTTTTTATTAAAATCTCTACACTAAGGTTTTTGTCCTCAAGCAGGATTTTATCCACAACTTTTTCAACTTGTTTTTTATTAAATCCTAAGACCTCTAATGCTGATAACGCTTCATTTTTAATCGTATTGCTTTGGCTCACGTAAACTTCATCAATGGCATAAGTTTTGGAAATTTTGTCCCGCAAATCGACCAAAACGCGTTGTGCGGTTTTAACACCGATTCCTTTAACGGATTGAATCACAGAAACATTATTTGAAGCGATGGCCTGCTGAATTTCATCAGTGGTCATGGATGATAACATGGTACGGGCAATACTTGGACCAACGCCAGAAACGGAAATAAGCAATCTAAAAATTTCGCGTTCGGTTTTGTTGATAAATCCATATAAAGTATGCGCATCTTCCTTGATAGAAAGATGCGTATACAACATAACAAATTCATTGTCTGGAAGCTGAGAATATGTATTAAGAGAAATGTTAAGCCAATAACCGACACCGTTAGTTTCTACAACGGCAAACGTTGGGTTTTTTTCAACTAATTTTCCTCTTATGTGCGTTATCATATTTCATCTGTTTATTATTTATTCTTTATTGGTACAGATGCAGTCGCCATTAATCATTCTGCTGTGTATCATAATTTGTTATGGCTCGTTTCATTTTTTCTATGGACTCCCAAATGTAGTAAAATATTACTGATTATTCATTTTTTCCTGAGCATGCACGATGGCTACGCAAGCCATGTTCACAATTTCGTCAACACCGGCACCAAGCTGAAGAATATGAACCGGTTTTTGAAGTCCCATAATAATAGGTCCGATTGATACTATTTGATCAAATTCTTTCATGAGTTTGTAACCAATATTTGCTGATTCCAGACTTGGAAAAATTAAACCGTTTACTTTTTTGTCGGTTAACCTGGAAAAAGGAAATTTATCTTTCATTAATTTAGGATTCAACGCAAAGTCGGCCTGAATTTCACCATCCACATTCACTTCAGGGTGTCTTCTATGCATAATCTCTACTGCTTGCGCAACTTTATCGGCTAATGGAGATGGGGATGATCCAAAATTAGAAAATGACAACATAGCCAAATTAGGTTCAAATCCAAACATTCTCATAGAAACACTGGTCATATAAGCAATATTTGCCAATTCTTCAGCCGTTGGATCAATATTTATTGCGGTATCTGAAAAGAAAATCGGTCCTCTTTTTGTCAACATAATATTTGTGGCAGCGATACGCTTTACGCCTTTTTCCTTGCCGATTAACTCAATCATTGGCTTTACCACTGTTGGATAAGCTCTTGAATATCCGGTAATTAAAGAATCTCCTTCTCCTTCATTTAAAAGCATGGCCGCAAAGTAATTGCGTTCACGCATCAAATTTTGGGCAGTTAACAGCGTTACGCCATTACGTTGTCTTTTTTCCCAATATACTTGCGCATATCTATTTCTTCGTTCTTCTTCCTCATCACATTTAGGATCCAAAATTTTTACATCCGCAATAAAATTTATTTCCTTCATTAACTCTTCAATGATTTTTTTGTTACCTAATAAAATAGGTTTTCCAATACCTTCATCATGAATAATTTGTGCTGCTTTCAATACATCTAAATGATCTGCTTCAGCTATAATGATGGTTTTTGGATCATCTTTTGCACGAGACATCAACATACGCATCAATTTGCTTCCTGTTCCCAGTCTTTCTGCCAATCTTTCTTTATAGGCTTCCCAATCTGTAATAGGTTCTTTTGCAACGCCCGATTCCATAGCTGCTTTTGCTACTGCCGGCGGAACTTCCGTAATTAACCTGTGGTCAAATGGTTTAGGGATAATATACTCTCTGCCAAATTTAATATTGGTTTTTCCGTACAGAATGTTTAAATGTTCCGGAACGGTCTCTTTGGCCAAATTTGCCAAGGCATGAACCGCCGCTAATTTCATTTCTTCATTAATTTTAGTGGCTCTTACGTCTAAGGCACCTCTAAAAATATATGGAAAACCAAGCACATTGTTTACCTGATTAGGATAATCTGATCGTCCGGTCGCCATTATTATATCTTTTCGTGTTGCCACTGCCAAATCGTATTCAATTTCAGGATTTGGATTTGCCATCGCAAAAACGATTGGGTCATTTGCCATGGTCATCAACATTGCAGGTGTTACAAGATCTCCTTTTGAAAGTCCAATAAAAACATCGCAGCCAACCATCGCTTCTTCCAAAGAATGTAAATCACGGTCGGTAGCAAACTCCGCTTTTTGAGCATTTAAATTAGGAGCATCTTTTCTGATAACGCCTTTACTGTCACACATCACCAAGTTTTCTCTTGTGGCACCAATTGCCAAATACAATCTTGAACAAGAGATAGCTGCAGCGCCTGCGCCACTCACCACAATTTTAACTTCTGAAATGTCTTTTCCAATAATCTCAACTGCATTTTTTAACGCCGCTGCTGAAATGATTGCCGTACCATGTTGATCGTCATGCATTACAGGAATGTCCAATTCTTCTTTTAGTCTGCGTTCGATTTCGAAAGCTTCAGGCGCTTTTATGTCTTCCAGATTGATGCCTCCAAAAGTTACTGAGATATTTTTTACTGTTTCAATAAATTTCTCAACATCGTGTGTGTCCACTTCAATGTCAAAAACATCAATATCCGCGAATATTTTAAACAACAATCCTTTACCTTCCATAACCGGTTTTCCTGCCATTGCGCCAATGTCTCCTAATCCTAAAACTGCAGTACCGTTAGATATAACGGCCACTAAATTTCCTTTTGCAGTATATTTATAAACATCATCGGGATTTTTTTCAATGGCCAAGCACGGCTCCGCCACACCAGGTGAATATGCCAACGACAAATCGCGCTGGGTTGCATGTTTTTTTGTTGGAACTACTTGAATTTTGCCCGGACTCGGGAATTGGTGGTATAATAAAGCTTCGCTCTGTTTTTTATAATCGCTCATAATAATAGTTAATTTAAAAAATCATAAGTCACAAAGTTAACCATTATTGAAGTAAAGGAAGGCTAACATTTATCATAGTTCAAAAAATAAATGTTACATAACAGGATAAAAACCATTATTTTTTGAGCATTTTTATTTTTAAACAATTTAGGAAAACCAATAATTAAACGCTTGTTTTATTGGTCGGATAGGATTGCTTTTTGGTTGGCATAATTATTTTTTTAATGTTGATTGTCGTAAAATTGCTAAATTATAAATAACTAACTAAATTGACCCATTATTTGTTTTAAGATTTAAAAACTGCTTATTCTTCGCATAATTTTAAACAAAAAAATCCCGCGATTGCGGGATTAATATTAATCTTCTTTTTTCTTTTCATCTTTAATGTAAAACATCGAAGCATCAGGCCTAAAAGCCCTTTCAAACCAAATTGGCCTGCGTTCTCCGTTTGGCCCGGGAGCAGGACGCGTCATTTTCATCCATTCTTTATAAACCTCATGCGATTTGTTGGTGTCCACAAAAATATCGCCATAATGTTCCTCTTTTCCTGGTTTTTCAATACGAACCCTTTGGTGCCAACAATGCATGCCACTGATAGGATCGGGATGTACGGCGTGAGTAATATTTTGGTGCACACCTCCGTCTTTCCAGAAAATTCGTTTGGAATCTTTGTCCGCCGATTCAAATGGTTCTATGCCCGAAATGGTGTTCATTTTCCAACCGCCTTTTCCATTGCTTTCAATATTCACGGTATTGGTGGCCCACCTGTTTCCTGTTTTATCCTGAGGCCTTCTCCACCTGCCAATATGATGCGAACAGGCAACAACGCCGGGTTTCATACTTTGGGTTACCCAAACTTTATCGATGAAATAACCGATATCTGTATTCATTTTCACCAAATCGCCCGTTTTAAATCCCCAATTTGCCGCATCGTCGGGATGCATCCAAATCGGATTTCTGTTTGAAATTTCCACCAGCCATTTTGCATTTCCCGAACGGGTATGAATCAACGCCGGCAGTCTGAATGTTGGAACCAGCACATATTCTCCTTTTGATTTGTCCAAATTATCAAGATGAATGTGGCTTTTAATATAGGTTGGCGTGGCATATTCCGGCCATTTCCAATCGACCATAGTTTGTGAATAAAATTCGTTTTTACGCGACGGTGTCGGAAAACCTACCATTGCTTTTCCGTTGATCATCACACCAATGTTTTTTCCGTCTTTGGAAACAACTTGGGTGTTTTCATCCACTGTTGCGCCCGTAAGTTGCGCTTCGGTTAATAAGGTTTCATTCTTTTTATAAGATTCTCCGCTTTCAATTTCATAGGCGCCATACTTTTGCATGTACTCCAATTCGGTGATGCCTTCTTTTTTGGCGGTTTCCGGCAAGCCCGGCACGCGTTCAAAAATGTATTGGTAATATTCGTCGATGGTTATTTTTTCTCCCGGACGGTAAGGCGATTCAAAATGCCTGCGAATTCCCATACTTCCATCGGGATCTATCCGCCAGCTTAATTCAATAAAAAATTCATCTTCTTCCCAAACTTCACCCGGATTCACTTCATAAGTCAATTGCACCGGTTTTCCATTTCTTCGCGCAGCTTCACGTAACACAGGCTGACGAAATGCCACCCAAGTTCCGCCGTGCGTGGCGTAAGAATTAATATCATGACGTTCGGAAGCCAATCCCATCGGCAATACAAAATCGGCGTGAAAAGCAGTTTCGTTCCAAGTTGGCGTTAATGCGGCGTGCAATCCAAATTTACTTTCGTCCATAAACATTTCCATCCAGGTAAATCCGTCGGGATAGGTCCAAACCGGATTGAAAACCCTCGAAAAATACACATCCAATTTACCTCTTCCTTCTTTTAGGAAATGCGGCAATAATTGGCTCATTTCAAAAAATGATAAAGGAAATTCTTTTGGAAAATGCAATTCATTCCATTGTTTCTGCGGTTTTGGCGGATTTGGAATGCTTGGCGCAAATTTGTTCCAGATATTTGGGGAAGTTCCGCCTTTTGTGCCAACCGCACCTGTAAGTACCGTTAAGAAATGCAAACAGCGGGCAACAGCCCAGCCGCCAAGATTTGATGCGCCAGCAGCGCGCCAGTTATGAGACGCAAAACGTTCGCCTGCTTCACCAATTTTTTGTGCAATCTCCACAATCATATCGGCTTTTACACCCGATTCTTTTTCTGCGAATTCAGGCGTATATTCCTTGTACTCGTCGATCATTGCAGCAATATAATTCTCAAAAGTAATTGCTTTATCTGCGTGCTTTGCTTTTAAGTATTCTTGCCAGTTGGTCCAATTTTCTAAATAATCTCTATTATACAATTTGTTTTGCAAAATGTACAATGCCATCGCCAATAAAACCGCGGCTTCCGTTCCCGGATAAGACGGCATCCAATAATCGGACATACTTGCGGTATTCGATAAACGGGGATCCATCGTTGCCAGTTTAGCACCTTTCATTTTTCCTTCAATAATGCGTTGCGCATGCGGATTGAAATAGTGACCCGATTCCAAATGTGCGGAAATCAGCAATATAAATTTTGCTTCAGCGTGATCTGGTGATGGGCGGTCGTAACCATACCATAAATTGTAACCAAATCGCGCTCCCGAAGAACAAATATTGGTGTGCGAATTATGTCCGTCGATTCCCCAACCCTGCAAAATCCAGTTCATGAATTTTTCATGTCCCGGCCTTCCTACGTGATAAGCAACTTCATTGTGGCGATTTTCTAAAATGGCATTTCTGATTCTTAAAGAAATCGTGTCAAGCACTTCATCCCAACTTACACGCTCCCATTCCCCTTCGCCTCTTTTTCCTTTTCTTTTCAGCGGAAATAAAATTCGGTCTGGATCTGTCAATTGATTGATGGTGGCCGGACCTTTGGCGCAGTTTCTTCCACGGCTTCCCGGATGGTAAGGATTGCCTTCAAACTTTTTGACTTCCTGAGTTTCTTTGTCGATGAATGCGGTTAATCCACAGGCACTTTCACAGTTAAAACAAGTGGTCGGAACAATTTGATAAGTGACTTTTTCCTTTTTTGGCCAAACTTTCGGATTGTATTCTACCCAATTGTCCCATTTTTCAGGTGGCGGAAAATTTTCATACAGCTGCGCAACTTGTTCATCGGTAAAATGGCGCATATCCTGATCAAATTCCTGATGGCCGTCTTTGTGCAAATTAGGAATGATGCCTAATTTTTCAGCAATTCCTTCTATAAATGATGGTTTTTTGTAACCCATGATGATTTACGATTTACGATTTTTGAATTACGATTTTTTTTTCCTATCCCCAGCCCTTTCCTAAGGAAAGGGAGTTTAATTCAGCTGTTAGAAAAAATAATTTTTTCTTTAACAACTTTGAGCTTTCAACCTTTAACTTTTAATATTTAATATTTAACCTTAATTATTCCCCCTTCGGGGGTTAGGGGGCCTACGCTAACGGAATTCTTTGCGGTGCTTCCACCCAAATTTTCTCTGTGATGAGAATTCCCGCCAAAACACAAACTCCTGATACTACAGCCACTAATTCTCCAGCACCCAAAAGCAACAGCGCCAACGGAATGATGTTTCCAACCAATACGGTTACGCCCCAAAACAGATTTTTATACCTTCCTTTCGTGATCATTTTCACCACCATTTTTGCTGAAGTGGTTGGATGTGTGATGGTCAATTCGGTAACCAGCGTAAACAGGTTCACCACCAAGGCAATAATCATCGTATTTTTTAAAATTGACATCCAGTCTTCATATCCAAAAACCAAGGAAGCAATCACAAAAATTGCAGTTCCCGCCATAACACTGTGCACCAACATGTGCAGTGGTAAGGTTGGACTTTGCCAAAAATCTCGGCCTTTTGCCTGGGCAAACAAGAATGCGGTATAAATTGCCAACAATATGGCAAAAACTGCGGTAATCCATAATAAAGCAGTTTCCCCTGTTTTTATTTCGAAGAAGGTCATTGCGCCCCAAATTGTTACCAACAATCCAAAAACTGTAATTGTATAACCGCCTTTCACCAACCAGGAATTCCACTGCGGACGCAATAAAACATTTAGAAATCGGTCTGGCCGGTCTAAATCCATCACCAAAAATAACCCTGTTAGCCCAAGAAAAGCCAACGAAATTCCTGCCGACCATAATTTAGCGGTTGGCGACACCTCATATCCCAACAGCATGGCCAAAAACGGAATTAAAAAGGCACCTGCAGCTATGGCTTTGGTAAACACATAAGTTGAAACTTCCCAGCCCCACAATATTCCTTTATCCGGCGTATCATAAACCCTACGGGCTTTCCCGTTCAATACATCTATATAATTCGGATTTTCACTGTCTTTTCTTTGGTAAGCCGCTTCAATATCATTGTCGATGGTCATCTGCAATAAATCGAACTCCTTATTGCTGTACATCATTTTTTCTGCAGCTTTGGCAAAATGTCCAACGCCACGAGCCTGTGAACTCCACAAACTTGGACCGGATCTATCGGTTGCCTCCGGTACCAAAGAAGAATCATCTCCATCTATATAAAACAAATTAGGATTGGTGCCTTTTTCAGGCTTGCGAACTTTCACCGCCTGGCGTGCCAACAATTGCGAAATCTCCGTGTTCGGATTGTGCATATCACCGGCAATAATGGCGTGTTCCGGGCAAACAGAAACACAAGCCGGCTCCCGGCCAACATCTACCCTGTGTGCACAATAATTGCATTTTGCCGCCGTATGTGTATCGGGATCAATATACAAAGCGTCATACGGACAAGCTTGCATACAAGATTTACAGCCAATGCAACGGTTGTTGTCGAAATCCACAATCCCGTCTTCACGGGTGTAAAGCGCCTGAACCGGACAAATTTCCACGCAAGGAGCGTCGGTGCAATGGTTGCAGCGCATCACTGAAAAAATTCTTCGCGTATTTGGAAATTCTCCTTTTTCAACCTGCTTCACGTAGGTTCTGTTAACTCCAATAGCCACATCATGTTCTGATTTACAGGCTGTTGTACAGGCGTGACAACCAATGCATTTGCGATTGTCTATGATAAAACCATACTTCATATTTTTGAAAATATTTTGAACTATAACAAATTTAACGAATGTAAATATTAGTTTTGTGATATTCATCACGTAATTGATTATTTAGATGTATTTTAAATGAATCGCCTTTTTTAGGCAGAAATAATTTATTTTTGCTGAAATTTAAGCCATGAAACGAGCATATCAAATTTTGTTACATAAAGGGATGATTAATGGCGAACTGCAGCTGTTACCAATAAAAAATAAGATTTAAACAGATGAAACGAGCCATAACAAATTTTGATACACACAGAAATGATTAATGGCGAACAGCATCTGTACCAATAAAAAATAAAATATAAACAGATGAAAATTCAACTGTTATTTTTTGGGATTGCAACAGATTTGGTAGGTGAAAATTCGATTTTTTATGAATTGAATTCGAAAGAAACTGTTTCGGCGTTAAAAAAGGAATTGCTGTTGAAGTATCCAAAATTAAAAAACATCGAAGAATTTGCCATTGCCGTAAATGAGGAATATGCCGAAGATGATTTGGTTTTGAGAGAAAATGACGTGGTGGCAATTATTCCGCCGGTAAGCGGAGGATAGGCCTTTTTGTCGTTGGTTGTTGGCGAAATATAAATTTAACAAATGAAAAACACTACTGTTTTAATTACTTCTGAAAAATTGAAGGTTCAAGATTGTTATAATTTTGTGCAGGATGCTGCTTGCGGCGGCATCGCCTTATTTGTGGGCACTGTTCGGAATTCAACCAAAAATAAAGAAGTTTCTTTGTTGGATTTCAGTGCTTATGAACCAATGGCTTTAAAGGAAATGCAAAAAATTGCCGATTTGGCTTTGACAAAGTTTCAAATCCATAAAATAGCCATTCATCATGCGGTTGGTGAATTGCAAATTGGTGATATTCCCGTTATTATCGCGGTTTCTTCCGCACACAGAAAAGCGGCTTTTGAAGCTTGTGAATTTGCCATTGATACCCTAAAAGAAACGGTTCCCATCTGGAAAAAAGAGCATTTTAAAGACGGAGAAGTTTGGGTGAATTCGCATCCCTAAAAGCCCCAAAATTTGAAAATTTCTATATAATTTCCATTTTCTTCAATAAGAATGAAGCATTCATATTTTTGCAAATTCCTTCTTTCAGTTTGTAATCGAAAAACAATTCATCATCAATAATTTCAGCGTCAAAATAATAGTTTTGAACTTCGGGCATTTCCTTTTCAATTTCACACAAACTTAAATCGTGCGTGGCAATAATTCCGGTCGATTTTGAACTGACCAATTTTTGGACAAATTTTTTCGATCCAATCGCTTTGTCTGTGCTGTTTGTTCCTTTTAAAATTTCATCCAAAATAATAAAGTAATCTTCATTTTTAATTTCGTCAACAATAAATTTTAATCGTTTCAATTCAGAAAAGAAAAACGATTCATTGTCGGCCAAAGAATCTGAAGTCCGCATACTGGTGATCAATTTTATGGGTGCATAGCTGAATGCTGACGCACAAACCGGCAGCCCCATATTTCCCATCATTATAGACAAGGAAACCGTTCGTAAAAAAGTGCTTTTTCCAGCCATATTTGCGCCTGTAACAATAAAAAATTGTTGGTTTTCAATGGTAAAATCATTGTCAACACGCTGCAAAACCTTCAATAACGGATGTCCTAAATTCTGGGCAGCTATTACATTTTTATGTTGTGTTATTTCGGGGAAAACATAATTTGGATGGTTAAAAGCAAAATTTGCCAGGGAATTTTGCGCATCAAAAAAAGCAATCACATTGATCCAATCCGCCACTTTGGTTTTATAACTGTCCATCCATTTTTCAAGATTATGGGCCAATTTTAAATCGCGCAATAAAAAAGCATTTCCAAAAAAAGCAATAATCAAGTTATTTCGCTGGTCAAAAGCGTCCAATATTTTAGAAAACTTGGCAAAAATCACAGATGCTTTTTGAGATTCAGTCTGAATTTCTTGTTGTTTTTCCTTCAAAATTTGTGATTCAAACGAGGCTGTTTCAATTTCACCCAACAATTTGTGGTATTGCTTAAAAGTGTCTTTGGCATTGCTCGCCTCTTTGTACAATTCGCTGACTTTATTGTAATACGCGCCGGAAATTCCCAAGCCCACAAAAATCCAAAGTAACAAGATTTGGTCGGCAATCATTTGCATCGCAATTAGCACAATGAACACCAATGAAATTATTGAAAAAAGCGTCGGTAAAAAGGACAAAAATTTAGGGAATACCGATTTATAATTGTGTATCCAATTGACAATTTCTTTTGCAGGATGTTCCACCTTCACCAAACTTGCCAAAGCAGAAAATTGCTGGCGCCATTTTGGTTTTTTACTCAATTCCTGAATGCTTTGTTGCTTATTTTCAATATTTAAAATATCGTTGTTGGTCAATAAATCAACAAATACCTGTCTGCCTTCATTGGTGACTGTTCGGTTGGCGTATTGGAAAAAAGAACCTTTGCCGAACAAATCAATATCATAACTGAAGGGGTGTGCGGGATTTATAAATTCGGTTCCGCTATTCAAGGAAAAATAGTCCCTGTTCAAGACTCTAATTTCTGTGTTGTTAATTTCAAGCAATGCTTTATTGAGATCGCTTTTGTATTGCAATTTGCTGTGTTTGTTCAATAAATAAATGAACAAAATTGCGGCAATCACCACGATATAAATCATGACTTTTGCATCGCCAAAAAAGAAATAAATGCCGGCAACGGCCGTTAAAAAAACGAGCAACCTCAAGGAACTTGACAATGCCAATTGCTTTTTTAACGTTTTATATTCCTGCTCAAAGCGCTCTTTTTCAGCTGTATAAAATTCTAATGGATGTTGCATTTAATAATTTATGATGCCTTCAGACAAACTAACGACTGAAAGCAATGGATATTTTTCTTTTAGTTTTATAGTAATTTCATAGCTGGTAATTCCTTTTTTGCAAACAATTACGTAGTGTTTTTTTAAATTTGGTTGAAAATTTTCAACATCAAAAGCATTATATGGCATTTTTTTATGCACTTTAAACGGAATAAATTCTTCTGAATTGTTAAGTACACTCACAATTTCCAAAGTTGAATCGTCCATTTTTTCTTTTAATTCGGAAGCAGAAATCAACAAGACAGGATCTTGATTTTCGCAGGTCTCAACAAGATATTCAGAATTTTCGAAAATAGATTTTATGTCTAAAGCGTTGTTTTTCTTCAGTTTCATTTTGAATTGCGAATTCTCCAATGCGTTGTAAATCAGCAATTGGTTTGTCAGCAATTTACCCGTTTTGGTGATTAATTTGATTACTTCATTTGTCTGCAAAAGCGCAATCATCCCAACTATGGGATTCATCGTTCCGGCTTCTTCACAGTTGGGTATATCGGTGGCAATTTTGGGGAATGCATCCCGTAAATTGCAGCTATAATTTCCATCTTCATCCAACACATTAAAGGTCGCCGTATAGCCGTCGAATTTGTATAAAGAGCCATAAACCAAAGGTTTTTTCGCCAAAACACAAGCATCATTGATCAAATATTTCAC
>CAZBGP010000031.1:0-10580 GCA_964491495.1 uncultured Lutibacter sp.
TTAGCAAAGAATCAAGGTTTGTACAATGGTTTTTTAGCGGCCGGACTTATTTGGGCGATTGTAAATAAAACCAATTTTGAACAATTGGCTATTTTCTTTTTAAGTTGCGTGACTGTTGCCGGTATTTTTGGTGCGTATAGCACAAAAAACATTAAATTATTTTATGTTCAGGCGTTGCCGGCAATTGTAGGATTGTTGCTGGTTTTATTCGGGAATTAAACTACTTTTTTGGAATTGCCCCTAAAAATTCTTTCAAATAAAAAGGTTCAAAATAGGCAACATCTTCAAATTCATTGTTGATGTATTTTTGATAAGAAATATCCGACATTTCTTTTGCTGAAGGAAATTTATCATCAATAAAAATGGCGTTTTTGTGGGTAATAATTCCTTTGCATTTTTCGGCACCGTCACCAAAAAAATAGACTTTTTCCGCTTTTAAAAACTCAGAAAAAGAATCTGCATCAACGATTTCCGCCTGAACTTCTCTTATTTTTTCAGTCTTTTCATTGAAAACCTGGCTGTAAACTTCCATTCTTCTTGCATCCAATAGCGGAATTTTATAGCCTTTGTCAATAGAGACTGAAAGCGCCAATGATTGTAAGGTATTCGTAGAAATCAGTGGAATATCCAACGCAAAACTAAGTCCTTTTGCTGCCGAAACGCCAATCCGCAAACCCGTATAAGAACCCGGGCCTTTGCTTATCGCAATGGCTTTTAAGTCGGACAATGCAATCTTGGCTTCCAAAACAACTTGTTCAATCAATTCGTGCAATTTTTCGGCATGCGAATAATTGCCGTCATTCAATTCTTTTAAAGCGATGGTTTTGCCTTCTTTTGAAATGCTAACGGAGCAATTTTTAGTTGCGGTTTCTATGTTTAAAATCAAAATCAAAAGTTTAATGGTTGTCAACAGTTACTTAGCGCAGCCGAAGAAAAAGCAAAGATACTTAATTCAATAGTTATAAAACAAAACATCCAACGTTTTGCGTTGGATGTTTTTGCTGTATTTTTATTCAAAAACTAATTAAGTAAAATAGTCTCACCATAGTAAAATTCCAACACTTTAGTCTTAAATATAAAATCATATTTTGCTCTAATCATTGCACCTTCTGCATTTACAAAACGATTGCGAACTTGATCAAAGTCAAACTGCGTCATGGCGCCGAAATTATAACTTTCTTGTGCATTTTTAATCGCTTCCTCTTGTGCAATCAGCGATTTTTCTGCAGATTCATATGTTTTTGCCGCAGCTTTTGCGTCGTAAAATGCTTTTTGGATGGTTTGTTCCAATTGTAATTTTTGGTTATCTAACCCAAATTTTGAAATCTCATAATTAATTTTTTGTCTGTTTACATTCGATTTTGTTTGATTTCTATTAAAAATTGGAATGTTTACATTAAAATTAATTCCATAACCTAAATTATCATCTAATTGCGTAAAGTAAGGGATATGAGAATTATTTTTAAGATTATAACCATAACCGGTTCCAACATTTGCACCTAAAGATACTGAAGGTAAATATGATGCTTTGGCTATTTCAATCGATAAATCTGCAGATTCAATATCCAATTCAGCTCTTTTAATTTCAGGTCTGATTGTCAGCGCTTTTTGGTAAACCTCATTTGGGTTTTTATACATCAAAATAATGGAGGGAGAATCAATTTCTATAATTTCAACATCAAAACCAACTGGTTCAACCTGTAATAATTGTGCTAAATCCAACAAAGCCAAATTCATCGTGTTTTCATATAAAATTACCGATTGTTCATCGGTGGCGGCAGTAGATTGCGCATTTAATAAATCACCTTTTGGCTTAGTGCCGGCTTCAAACTTTGCCTTAGCATTTTCAATTTGCTTTTTACTAATTTCATATTGAACATTTGCAACTTTCAAATTTTCTTTAGCGAACAAAACGTTTAAATAAGTATTTACAACATATAATGAAATATCATCTTCAATTTTTTCTAAATCTAATTTACTGCCTTCAACGCCCAATTGTGCCTGTTTATAAGTATTTAAATTTCTATACCCATTAAAAACAGTTACGCCTGAATTAATGCCTAATGAACCGCCATAAGTACTGGTTGAAACCCGATCTTGGGATACAGGGTCAAAACCCGATCCAAAATTTAAATTTCCGCTTGTCGAGGCATTTAAATTTGGTAAAAAGTTCCCTTTGGCGCTATTAACGTTCTCCTGACTTATTTCAACATTCAATTTGTTTTGTTTTATGGTGATGTTGTGGTCTAAAGCGTGGTCGACACATTCTCGAAGTGTCCATTTTTTTTCTTGTGCATTTGCATTTATAAATAATACGAACGCCAAAATACTTAGAATTCTTGTTCTCATTTTGTATGACTGAGTTTATAATTATGTTGATTCTGTATATGACGACTAAAATTAGCATTTGTTACACATTTAGTCGCTTATGGAAATGTTAAATTTTATTTTGGCCTGCCATACTTTTTAGTGGGCGTTACCGCTGAAAAAGCGGTCGGGCTTTCACTACTCGCATTTTTTAGTTGTGAAAAACAACTAAAAAAGAGCTCAAACAAACCGTTCAATCCCTAACGCACGTAGAATTTATCATACAAAATTCAGGTAGCGTCCTTTGCGGTTAAAAAACCGATATTGATTTAGATTTTAATATTTTTCTTTCCGGCAATTTTATACCTGATAATAATTAAAAATAATGCTCCCACCAAAATATAAGGAAACACCATTAAGTATAAAATACCCGAATTTAAACCTTCAGCCTCATCCAGGTTGCCACCGCTTTCAACAACCGCTTTACACATCGCACATTGCGCATTTGCTATTTGAATAAAAAAAAGAAGAATTATTGAAAGCAATGCTTTTTTCATGGGTTGCTTATTTGTTGCGTTGAATCGTTTAAATGTTGAATCGTTTATTTATTTTATATTTCATCTTTGCGAAGTTTTTGAAAAAAAACTGAAGCAATCTTTTACTTATTTATCACACAATCTCAAAATTCCCCCTTCGGGGGTTAGGGGGCTTGCCCTAATAATATGGCGAAATCATCACATAAACTACCACGCCGGTTACGGCAACATACAACCACAACGGAAATGTAAATCGCGCTATTTTTTTATGCAATTCCACTTGGTTTGTGATAGCCCTTACATAAGTAACCAAAACAAACGGAATCACGATTATCGATAATATAATGTGTGTGATTAAAATGATGAAATAAATGGTTTTTATAGTGCCTTCACCTCCAAATTTTGTGGAATCTGATGTCATATGGTAAGCTACATACATCACTAAAAACAACACAGAAAATGCAATGGCTGTTTTCATCAATTTTTCATGCAAGGCTATTTTTTTATTTTTAACTGCCCAAAATGCCACCACTAACAACAATGCCGTAAATGCATTTAGCGTCGCGTAAATTGGCGGTAAAAAAACCGGAAGTTGTACATCAATTTTAACGCGAAACAAAATTGCAACCACCACCGGAATGGCGATTGATAAAATGATAATCCACGTATTGTATTTTTTTGCCGTTGTTTCCATTATTCTTTTAATAGTATTTTAATGTCCTCTTTAATTTGTTGCACGCCTTTTGGGTCAAGGCCGTCGTAAAAAGCAATCGGATTTCCGTATTCATCCAACCGCGAGCGAATGTTTCCTTCTTTATCCACCAAAGCAAACATTCCCGAATGTTCAAATCCGCCTTCTGCATTACTGTCTTCACCTGCATACAAAGTGAATCCGACATTTGCAAGTTCATAAATTTCAGCCTGGTCACCCGTTAAAAAGTTCCAGTTTTGCGATGTTGCGCCGTGTGTTTCTGCATATTCCTTTAAAATTTGCGGCGTGTCATATTTTGGGTTGATGCTGAAAGAGGCAATACCGAAATCCAGATTACCGTAAAATTCGTTTTGTATTTTCAGCATATTTTCATTCATTTTCGGACAAATGGTAGGGCAGGTGGTAAAGAAAAATTCTACCACATATACTTTTCCGTCATAAAATGAATTGGTGATCAATTTGTCGTCTTGGTTGGTAAATTTAAACGGAGGAACCTTACCGATAGTCACCAATTTTGGTGTTTTAAATTTATTTACAATTTTCGGAACTGCGTAAATTCCGAAAATAAAAATAATAAATGCAATGCCTATGTAAGAGTATTTTTTCATTTAATTAGATTTCTCTTTTTCTTCTTGCCTGTTTTTCAGCCGATTTTTTTAATTGGTAATAAATAATGTCAATATCGTCTTTCATTTTGTTCTTTAAAATTGCAACCGATTTCATGTTATAACCATATAATTTGCCGCCTTTGGTGTCTTCATCATCTTTTCTTCCGCGCAAACGCAATTCCATATCCACAATATACGCGTTTTCCGAATAAAGGTTTTCATTTAAAACATAAGGCGTTTCAAAACTGTCAAAAAGCAAGTTGATATTTTGTGGACTTGCGTAAATAAAATGCCATTTACTGATGTCTGTAAAGGCCGCAAGTTCTTCAAATGTTTCTTCGTATTCTTTTTCCAATCCCTGCGGAAGGATGGCAACCATTTGAAAATATGGTTTTTGATAATACCTTTTGTAAATTGTTTGGTTTAAATTGAAAAGGCTTGCTTTTGCATTTTTGATGTCGCTTCCCAAAAAACAAACAACCGTCAACTTTTCAGAAAAAGTGGCAGAAGTTAACGGAGAAACAGTTTTTAAGTCAATTACATCTTCCGTTAAAATTGGCAGATTGGAATATTTGTAGATTCCTTTCGACAGAAATATGTAAAATACCAATGGCAATACGAACAGGCTAAAAAGTACCCAGAATTTTTTCATGTGACTAAAGTTAAACAAAAAAGGCGGTTAAAAAACCACCTTTTTTCTATTTAAAATATTAGTAGTTCCACTTTGTAAGCGGACCCAAAACATCGTTGATGTAACTTCCTTCAATTAAAAGCAATGTGGCTAAATAAATGATTAAGAAAACGGAAGTCCAAACCACAGCCCTTCTTAAACTCTTTTTTTCATCGGCCATATGCATGAAAAACCATGTAATATAGTAGGCTTTTACCAGTGTTAATACCAGGAATATGATATTTAGCGGACTGGTGCCCAAAAATTTGGTTAAGTAAAGTGCATCAGGCTTTATAATTCCCAAAGCAACTTCAACAATAGTGATGACAGAAAGGATTGCGAATACTTTCCAAATTAATTTTGTGTGCGACGTATGTTCTTGTGCGTGTGTCATTTTAATATCTTTTTATGAATTAAACCAGGTAGAAGAAGGTGAATACAAATACCCAAACCAAATCTACAAAGTGCCAATAAAGTCCTACTTTTTCAACCATTTCATAATGTCCTCTTCGTTCATAAGTGCCAATAATCACATTAAAAAAGATGATGATATTGATGATTACGCCCGATAATACGTGGAATCCGTGGAATCCTGTGATAAAGAAAAAGAAATTGGCAAACAATGTTTTCCCGTATTCATTTTCTCTTAAATTGGCGCCCACAACCACCGATTTTGCTTCGTTCAAAAAGCCCATCGCCTCATTGTGCGGGATAATCGTTTTTGCTTTTGTTTCTGGATTGATCAATTCTGTTCTTATGGAAATTGCCGGATTTGCTTTAAAACTTTCAACAACTTCATTTAAGGTAAAAGGTGGCAATTCGGCTTCTTTCACAAACCAAATTCCTTTATTTGCGGTATGTTGCGTTCTTTCTGAATGTTGCGATTTCACAAAACTTTCTAACGTGATTTGTTCTCCTGTAGCATCAACAAATTGAATAATTTTTCCGTCGTTCAATTTTACCGCGCCGTAGGTTCCGTTTATGAAATTTTTCCATTCCCAGGCTTGCGAACCCAAGAAAATGGCACCGCCTATAA
The DNA here is from genome assembly GCA_964491495.1 of uncultured Lutibacter sp. Classification (GTDB taxonomy): domain Bacteria; phylum Bacteroidota; class Bacteroidia; order Flavobacteriales; family Flavobacteriaceae; genus Lutibacter. The sequence continues at coordinate 5,870 of CAZBGP010000031.1, forward strand.
TGGTAAGCAACATATAAAAAGTAACTTTCTTTTTGTTCATTTGATGTCCGGCATCAACTGCCAACACCATAGTTACCGATGAAAATATCAAAATAAAAGTCATTAACGCCACATAATACATTGGCGCATGCGCACCATGTAAAAATGGAAAGTGAGTAAAAACTTCGTCGGCTATTGGCCAGGAATCGTTAAATTTAAAGCGCATTAAGCCATAAGCACCCAAGAAACCGGAAAATGTTAGTGCATCTGATAAAATAAAGAACCACATCATCATTTTACCATAGCTTGCGCCTAATGGTTTTTCGTTTCCGCCTTTCCAGGATGTTCCATTATTTTCAGTAGGAATAGTTACTTCCATAAAAGTTTGTTTTGATTTTTAGTTATAGTTCTGCCAAAAGTACATATTTTTTATTATCTAATAAAATAGAAAAATAAAAACAAATATATCCAAAGAATGTCTACAAAATGCCAGAAAATGGCGCCCAATTCAAGCCCAAGCGTATCATTAGCTGAATATTTTTTATTGAAATGGTTAAAAATTACGACCAACAATACCACAATTCCCGCCGTAATATGCGCTAAATGTGCAATGGTGATACCATAAATGAACGATGATTTTACAGTGCTTTGTTCACCCGTAAAAAACAATCCCGACTTTAAGAGTTCACTAAATCCTTCAAATTGAAAAAACACAAATCCAACACCCAAAAATAAGGTTGATAACAAAAAAACACTTGTGATTTGTCTGTTATTTTGTTTTATGAAGTATTTGGCCAGCATAAAAGTGATGCTGCTCAACACAATCAAAAGCGTACTGATGTAAAAAGCCTGCGGTAAATCAAAAGAAACCCAATCAATACGTTTTCTGCTTACCACATACGCACTTGTAAGTCCGGCAAACATCATTGTCATACTTACCATAGAAACCCATAACATAGGTTTTGCCGATTTCCGTTTTGCTTGCAGGTACTCTTGTTCTAAAGTTTGTTTCATGAAATTGTTTTATTATTGAACTATTGATTCTTTTTTAAAGATAAATTTTATAATTCGTATATCAAAAATCTTTAATCGTAATTCAGGTTTTTTTAATGTAAAAATTTATCTAACACATAAATAACCTGCACCAACGTAATGTACAATACGCTTGACAACATCAATTGTCTTGCTTCTTTATTTGTTTGGTTTTTATACAGTTTAACCGCATAATACAACATAATACCGCCTAAAAATGCTAAAATGATTGCTGTGATTGGATAAATATAAAAATTTCCTGTCAATTTCAATACAGGAATCACAGAAACTATAATCAGGCAAACCGTATAAATAATAATTTGAACCACCGCTTTTTTATTTTTTTGTCCCATCGGCATCAAATTAAATCCTGCTTTTTTGTATTCATCATACTGAAGCCAGGCGATTGCCCAAAAGTGCGGAAATTGCCAAAAGAACTGAATTAAAAACAACATGCCGGGTTCTATGGAAAATTCGTTGGTTGCGGCAACCCAACCCAACATAAAAGGAATCGCTCCGGGGATGGCACCAACAAAAACTGCCAAAGGCGTTATCGATTTTAGCGGCGTGTAAACACTGGTGTATAAAAATATGGAAATGGCACCAAACAAGGCACTTTTCGGGTTGATGCTGTATAAAATAGCCAAGCCTAAAATGGTAAAGGAAACTGCGATAACCATCGCCATGGAAACATGCATTCTGCCGGTAGGCAAAGGCCGGTTCATGGTGCGTTTCATCAAAGCATCAGTATCTTTTTCAATAATTTGGTTGAAGGCATTTGAAGCCCCAACCATTAAATAGCCGCCAATTCCCAGTAAAATAAGGATTGAAACCTTTATTTCTTCAACAGCCAATAAATAGCCAGCCAACGATGAAAACACCACACTTAGTGATAAACCCACTTTGGTTAACTGCTTAAAATCACTAAATACCGCTGAAAAATTCACCTTTTGTGGAATGTATTTTGAGGTTATTTGCATTAAAATTGTTTAAAATAGTGCAAATATATTTTATTATTATAGAATTACAACCTTAAAACAAGCGGATTAAAAAAATCTTTTAAATAAAATTAAAAATTATCTTTGCAGTTAATAGAAATGTTTTAAATTTGCCGTCTCATTTAAGCAATTAGATGTACGTTCATTACAAAATTTGCGAAAGTAGCTCAGGGGTAGAGCACCACCTTGCCAAGGTGGGGGTCGCGGGTTCAAATCCCGTCTTTCGCTCTATAAAATAAAATACCAATGCAGGAGTGGTGGAATTGGTAGACACGCTGGACTTAAAATCCAGTGAGCTGTAAGGCTCGTGCGGGTTCAAGTCCCGCCTCTTGTACATAGAAAAACCGTAAGTAGTTTATTATTAAACTTTTACGGTTTTCTTTTTTCTTATTTAGTTGGTATTTAGTCAGCAACTCAAAAATAAGGTTGTTTTTGGTTTAATATTCAGTTTTAAAATTAGGCGAGTGTTTATAAAGGCTAAGTCCACTTTTAAAACTCCAGACTTCAATTATTTTATCTGTTTCAAATTCATAAATTAACTCAACAAAAAACATATCAATTGCATAACAACTTAACCTTTCAGTTTTTGAAATATTATTATCTAAAAAGATGCCTATACTCCAAACCGTTTTTAGTTGTTCATCTTCACTTAACCTATTAAATTCATACAAGGTCATAATAGTATTAATTTTAGAATAAGTGAAAAGTTACTGATTTAACTTAAATAAAAAAACCACCTCAACTTAATGAAATGGCTTGTATTAAAATTATTTTTATGTTATTGTAAAATTTCAATTACATTTCCATCAAAATCTACATAAGCAGTTACTGTGTTTTTTACTATTCCACCAAAAGCATTTTTACCTCTAAATGTGGTCGAAACAAATATTCTCGTTCCTTCATCTTTATAATATGTTTCTACGTGCTCGTAACTATCGGGGTCATTCATACTTTTTTTTATAACTTTTTCTAATCCTCGATGAGCACCATCCCAAGCACTAAATTGTTTTTGTATCAACTCTGTTTTTGTTTCGTGTTTAATTTCAGGTTTATTATCAAAACCTCCTGTCATACCGTAGTATATAAAAACACCAATTCCGATTAAAATAGCTGCAACTATTTTTAAATCTTTGATTTTACTTTTAGTTAATTTTTTCATAGTTCAAAATTTTAGTTTAAAAGTATGAAATCAATAATTTAGAATCAATATTTATTGTATAAAAAAACCACCCCAACTTAATGAAATGGCTTATTTAAAATGTGAACTTTGACCTTGAAGTATATTAAAAAAAAATTGCTATGAAAACAAGAGTTCACATTTGAACGTATATTATAATTATAGAAGCACTTTGGGCATTGATTTTCTTCATGTTTTTTTAGCGAAAAAATTCACCCAAATAGCGCACAGAAATGCCAAAATAGTTAGCACCCAGGTTAAAGTATCAGTCAATGCCGCATCCGGAAGCCAAACTGGAGACTTTTCCATTAAATAGGAAATGTAGCTGCTTGGCATATCCCTTTCACCTAATTTTCGCAATATCCGATAATGCCAATCTGTTAAAAAACAGTAGCCGAAGCCTTTCCATATACCCATAACTCCCCAAGAAAATAAAGTGATTAGTAAACTTATCAAATGCAATTTTTTAGTTTTTGGAAACAACCAGCCAAACAAATTAAAAAGTATCAATGCGGTATGAAACGCAAAGAAAAAGTAATTTAATAGCTGAAGAAAAATTGTTTCCATGGAAATTAATTGTTTTTAACAAACTGCAAAAATGTACAAATTATTTTGATAATGCAATGCTTGAATTATGGCATTTTCACTAAAATTTAGCGCTAGTTAGATGAAGCAAAATACAATGTTTTTTATATTCCATAATTTTGTATTTTAAGGGTGTTTAAATTTTACAATCTATGGAATTATCTTTTCCCTTATTCGCCGGTATTATTGCCGCAATATTGCACGTAATCTCGGGCCCCGATCATTTGGCGGCAGTAACGCCTTTTGCAATTGAAAGCAAAAAGAAAGCCTGGAAAGTCGGACTTTTTTGGGGCATTGGGCATTTGTTGGGAATGCTTTCCATTGGCGTTTTGTTTTTGGCATTTAAAGAATTGATTCCCATTGAAAAAATATCGCTGCACAGCGAAAAATTTGTTGGCATTATTTTAATGGGCTTGGCATTGTGGATTTTCTATAAAATCTTCAAAAATGAAAAGGGACACAATCACACCCACGTGCACACTGAAGGATATCCAATGATTCATGAACATCCGCACAGTCACGATGAAGTTGGTCCAATAATGATTAAACCATCACGTTTTCGGAGCGATGTAACTTTTACCATTCCTAAGCGTCCCCATATTCACCAAGCTGAAATTTCACATACACATAACAATGCAAATTTAAAACAAGGCATTATAGCTTCCTTAACGGTTGGTTTTATTCACGGTTTGGCTGGCGTTGCTCACTTTTTGTTGTTTCTTCCCGTCATAGGATTTACCTCAAAACTGGATTCGACCAAATACATTGTAGGTTTTGGGATGGGAACTTTATTGGCGATGATTTCTTTTGCTGTTGTGATTGGAAGCGTTGCATCATTTTCAAATCAGAAGCAAAACGGCACTTTTTTTAAAGGTCTAAGAATGGCCGGCGGCTTGTTTGCTTTCGTGATTGGGATTTACTGGTTTATGGCGAATTAAAA
>CAZBGP010000031.1:10680-21811 GCA_964491495.1 uncultured Lutibacter sp.
GGATGTTCTTGGGTGATTTCACCAATAAGTGCCGCATTGATTCCTTTTTCGTGGTTTCGCATTAAAGCCAAAACTTCCGCTTCAATACTCGGATCCACAACCACCAAAAAAACGCCTTCATTGGCAACATACATAGGATCCAAACCCAGTATTTCGCAGGCTGCCGCCACTTGTTTTTCTAATGGAATGGCAATTTCTTTTAAGAAAACCCCTTTTGAAATGTCGTTGGCAATTTCGTGTAACACTGTTCCCAATCCACCACGGGTAGGGTCTCTGAACAGTTTTATTTTTTCACCGAATGCATCCAGTAAATCCTTCACCAAAAAGTTTAAATTGGTGGTGTCGCTCACCAAATCAGATTCAAATTCCAAACCTTCACGCTCGCTCATAATGGCCATTCCGTGTTGTGCAATGAAACCGTTCAACAAAATTTTATCGCCTGCTTTTATGTTATGCACAGAAATATTGGCTTTGGGATGCACTTGTCCAAATCCGGTGGTATTAATGAAAATTTTATCGCCTTTTCCGCGTTCCACCACTTTGGTGTCGCCGGTAATAATGAGCACGCCGCTTTCATCGGCTGCTTTTTTTACGGAAGCCACAATTTTCTCAAATTCTGTCATTTTTAAGCCTTCTTCAATAATAAAAGCCAAGGACAAATATTTTGGGATGGCACCGCACATGGCAACATCATTTACCGTTCCGTTCACCGCCAGTTCGCCTATGTTTCCACCTTTAAAAAAAATGGGTGTAATCACAAAACTATCGGTTGAAATGGCAATTTTAGAATGGACTTCCACAATAGCACCATCATGTTTTTGATCTAAAAACGGATTGCTGAAAGTGTTGAAAATAACTTTATCAAGCAAATTTCTTGTTAGTTCACCACCGCTTCCGTGACCTAAATTAATGGTTTCAAATCCTGTGTTTTCCATTTTATGTTGTTAAGTGAGTTGAAAAATGATAGTAGGCTGCACAGGCGCCTTCCGAGGAAACCATTGGCGCACCAAGCGGATTTGCTGGTTTGCAGGCTTTGCCAAACTGGTCGCACTGATTTGGCTTTTTGATGCCGCGCAATATTTCGCCGGCAATGCAATTCGGATTTTCGGGCACTTTAATATGGCTGATGTTAAATTTTGCTTCCGCATCATATTTTCTGTAGGCTTCTTTAATCACATATCCGCTGTTTGGAATTTCGCCAATACCGCGCCATTCTCTCGCGCCAACTTCAAAAACTTTTTGTATTACCGCAATTGCAGCTGGGTTTCCGTGTTCTTTTACCACCCGGGAATACTGATTTTCCAATTTATAAATGCCGTCTTCCAGCTGTTTTACCGCCATATAAATTCCCTGTACCAAATCTAATGGCTCAAAACCTGTGACAACCATAGGGATTTTATATTTTTCGACCAAGGGATAATATTCCTGCATTCCCATAATGGCGCAAACGTGTCCTGCGGCCAAAAATGCATCGATCGTGCACAATTTATCGTCTAAAATAGCTTCCATCGCCGGCGGAACCAGCACGTGTGAAGCCAAAATGGTATAATTGTTTAAGCCTTCTTTTTCAGCATGCAAAACCGATAAAGCATTAGCCGGGGCGGTGGTTTCAAAACCAACGGCAAAAAAAACGACTTCTTTATCCGGATTTTGTTTGGCGATGGAAACGGCTTCCAAAGGCGAATATAAAATACGCAAATCACCGCCAACTGCTTTTGCTTCCAGCAGACTTTTTTTGCTTCCCGGTACACGAATCATATCGCCAAATGAACAAACAATCACGCCTTTTTCCAGTAATTCAATGGCTTTGTCAATTAAATTTAGCGGTGTTACGCAAACCGGACAGCCGGGACCATGAATCATTCTGACTTTTTCGGGCAGCAATTCCAAAATGCCGTTTTTAACCAAGCTGTGCGTTTGCCCGCCGCAAATTTCCATAATATTCCATTCTCGCGTGGTAATTTTATGAATTTCATCTAGGTATTTTTTGGTGGCTTCAAAATCCCGGTATTCGCTTAAATGCTTCATTTTTTGATATTTAAATAATACATTATTTGTCCAAAAGACACATTTTCGTCGTTAGGCGATAAATCTTTATGAAAGTACAATTTTATTTCTTTTGGTGCTAATTCAATTAATAAATCTACCAAAGTGGTATTTTGAAAAACACCGCCGCTAACCGCTATGTGTTCGTAATTATTTGATTTTGCGATTTCAATAATTGAAAACGCCAGGGTGTATAAAAAGTTTAAAATTAACTGGTCTTTTGGATTACCGTTTTGAAAATCATCAACCATATTTTTAATGATTTCTGTTGCCGAAATGCCTTTTTCCGGAGCCGACAAATAACTTTTACATGATTTTATATCATAACTGGAAATGCTGTTTTCCAATAAAATAGCCGCTTCACCTTCGTAAGTGTTGTAATCGGTAATGTTTAAAAGAGAAGCAACAGCGTCAAATAATCTTCCGACAGAGGAAGTTTTTAAGGTATTCGTATTTTTTAAAGTCTGATAGGTTTTAAGTTCATTGGCAGTAAATTTTTCTTGTAAAACTTCAAGCATTTCATCCGAAGCCAATGAAAGTAAAGACAATCGTGGTTCTTTGGCCATTTTATCGCCCAACAACCAGTCGAAATATTCGATATGATTTATTCTCTTGATTTCATTATTTTCATAATCAAAAAACTCACCACCCCAAATGTTGCCATCATCGCCGTAACCGGTTCCGTCAAAAATAACGCCCAACACTTTTTCTGAAAACAATTGATGTTCACCCAAAATTGCTGAAAAGTGGGCTTTATGATGCTGAATTTCAACCAATTTTGACTTGTTTTTTTTCGCCAATTCCTTCCCGAATTGCGTACTTTGATAGCCGGGATGTTTGTCTGTCAAAACCACTTCGGGTTGTTGTTCAAAAATGTTGATGAACGAATTTACGGTTGAAGTAAACCTGTTGTAAACATCAAAATTTTGAAGATTTCCGAGGTATTGGCTCACATACAAATATTCATTCGGATAAAAAGCGATGCTGCTTTTTAAATCGGCGCCCATCGCGATGATTTTTTCTTGGGAATTGAGCTTTGCCTCAAAATAATTTGGCGCATAACCGCGTGCTCTTCTAAATAAAACTTGCTGATTAAATTTGGCGCTGAATTTTACGACAGAATCGTCCTGCGGATGCGAAATTTCCAAAGGGTGCTGCACAAAATAATTTGCAACTTGTTGCAGTTTTTCAAATGCTTCTTCATTATTCCCGATAATTGGCGAACTGTGAATATTTCCGCTGGTGGCTATGATTGGAAAGTTTAATTCATTGGCCAGCAATTGCAAAATTCCCGAGTAGGGAAGCATCACGCCTAGCTGATTTAAGTCTGGCGCAACAGCATTCAAGGCAATTTTTCCTTTATAATTTCCCAAAGGAATGATGTTGATGGGCCTTTCGGCGGAAGTAAGCGATTTGCGTTGAAGCTCGTTTATCTTCAAATCATTTTGTAAAAATTCCATCGAAGGAAATAAAACGGCAAATGGTTTGTTGGGCCTGTTTTTTTTGTTGCGTAATTTTTTAACGACTGCTGCATTTTCGGCGTTGCAGCAAAGCAAAAAGCCACCGATATTTTTGATGGCAACAATATTTCCTTCAGCAAGTAATTTGACTATTTTTTTGAAGATGCTTTGAGGCGTTGAATCGATTTTATTTCCTGAATTATCAATCAGAATCAATTCAATTCCGCAGGTATGGCAAGTGTTGGTTTGCGAATGAAAACGCCGGTCGGCCGGATTTGAATATTCTTTTTCACAGGCCTCGCACATAGGAAAATCGGTGATGGTGGTATGATTTCTTTCAAAAGGAAACGTTTGGGTAATTGCCCAGCGCGGACCGCAATTTACGCAGGTGGTAAACGGATAATTGAAACGACGGTTTTCTGGATCCTGAATATCTTTTTTACAGTCGTCGCAAATCGCAAAATCGGGTGTTAAAGGTAAATTTACTTGTCCGCTTTTTATCGATGGAATAATGTTGAAATCGGCAAATTTTATGCTTTCCACTTCAATAATGGCGCTGTATTTTATTTTGGAAACCCGCGGCGGATTTTTAAGCAGTTTTTCAAAAAATTGTTGAATAGAATCTTTGTGACCAGTAACGAAAATAATGACGCCTTCCTCATTGTTGGAAACTGTTCCCGTCAAAGAAAAGGATTTTGCCAAACCATAAACAAACGGACGAAATCCAACACCTTGCACTTGTCCGGAAATCGTGATTTTGTAGGTTGACATTTAAAAAAGCTAAAAGTTAAAGGCTCAAAGGTGAAAGCTCAAAGCTCAAAGTTTAAAATTAAACAATTTACGAACGATTAAAACACAATTATAAGAAAAACTTGAAACCAGAAACTTGAAACCAGAAAGGAACAACTAAGATTTCAGGTGAAGTGCTTCCGCGTGCGTTAATAGTTGTTCAATAATTTTAGGAATGGCATTTTTTACGTTTGGATTCAGTTCAATGGTCATAGGCACCAATTCTTCAATGGAAACGGTGAACAAATGAAGATCGGGTTTTTCTTCCATTAAATAAACGGCTTCAATCATGTCTTTAAGGCCAACATCGTGCACGCTTAATGCCGAAGGAAAATCGGAAGCAAATTTTGGCCGAATCAGCGAAATGGTTCCGGCGGGTTTTCCATCCATAGTGGCATCAACAAAAATGATAGTTTGGTAGGCTTCAAAACAATTCAGCAATAGAAATCCGCCAGTTCCGCCGTCTAAAATATCGACATATTCCGGCAATTTTATTTTTGCCATTTCCTGCATCACGTGAACGCCAATGCCTTCATCGCCCATTAAATAATTGCCTACGCCCAGTATTAAAATACTGTTCGATTTGTCCTTTTCAAAAAAATATGAATCGCTGCTGATGGCAATGGGAGTTCTTTCTGTTGTGCTCATATTAACTGTTTAAAAAAAGTAAATTCATTCGGCTTGAAATTGCAGCGGCAGAATGAATTTACTTCAAAGTTTGGTTTAAGGGTTATTTGTAAAAATTTAATTATTCTTCAATTTGCGTTAGGGGTTGCAGCGGAAATACTTTTTTTGGCTTGTTGCCGAAAAAAGATTGCAGCGAAAGACCCGACCGCTTTTTAGCGGGAACGCCCAAAATATTAATTTTATTTAATCTTTTCTTCTACTTCTTCTTCTTTAACTTTTTTTATTCGTTCTTCCCTCACAAATTTATAGCCGCCAAACATAGAGGATACTTCTGCGCGACCTTCCAGCCAGTCATGAAAAAACACCAAATACACATGGACGACAGTAAAGAGAATAAATCCCCACATGGCAATATGATGGATGTTGCGAACCATAAAGTCGCCGCCAAGCATTGGTGTTACCCAGCTAAATAGTTTTGGCAAAAACCAAGATGAAGTGTCGGCATACAAAGCAAAGCCTGTAAAAACTGAAATTAATGCGATAATAAACAGGATGAGGTATGAAAATGCCGCCACGCTGTTGTGGCCAATGCTGATATTTTTTAATTCAGGTTTCTTGTCGTTCATCAATAAAATATCATTTTTTATGACATGTTTAAAATTACCCCATCTTTTTTTGTCGAAAGGCCATAAAGCACGCCAACTTGCAAATTGGTTGCCAACAAACGACCAATAGATGCGCAAAATCATATTAAAAAAGAAAATGTACGCTGCGATAAAATGAATATAGCGAACAATTCCAAGGGAATGCAGATTTGTTGCTTCTGCATTTGAAAGCAGTGCGGGCGGATTGGCAATTAAAAATCCGGAAAGGGTGAGCACTAAAACGCAGAGCACATTTACCCAATGAAATATCCGAACCGGCAATTCCCAAACCAATACGCGTTGAAAGTTTCTAGTTTCCATAATTTATAGTTTAACTGTCACAACTGGCAATATTTTGAACTTGGGAAATATGATTTCCGTGTTCATCGTATAAATGTACGGCACAAGCCAAACAAGGGTCAAAGGAATGAATGGTGCGTATAATTTCTAACGGTAATTCAGGATCTGCAATTGGAGTGCCGATTAAAGCAGCTTCATAAGCCGATCTTTGTCCTTTTGGATCGCGAGGAGAAGCATTCCAGGTAGATGGAACCACCATTTGATAATTTTCTGTTTTTTGGTCTTTGATGGTTATCCAATGTGCCAATGCGCCTCTTGGAGCTTCCATAAAGCCAACGCCTTTGGCTTCTGCTGGCCAGCTGGAAGGTTCCCAACTGTCCATATTTGCCATACGTTCGTCGCCATTTTTAATGTTGTTCATCAACGTATTATAGAATTCCAAAGTCCAGTTTGCAACCAATTGCGTTTCAATTCCGCGAGCGGCGGTTCTTCCCAAAGTGGAGAACAAAGCATCAACAGGAACATTTAAATGTGCCAATGCGGCATTTACGGCAGCCTGAATTTCTTTATTTCCGCGGCCGTAACCTACCAATAAACGGGCAAGTGGGCCAACTTCCATTGGCAATCCTTTCCAACGTGGCGTTTTAATGAAGCTGTATTTTTCTTCCACATTTAAAAAGTCGTAAGGAGGTTTTGGTCCGGAATATTTGATATTGGTTTCACCTTCCCAAGGATGTCTTCCTTTGTCTTTTCCTTCCGCATAATCATCGTACCATGAATTGTTTACAAATTCTTCAATTTCCTCGCTGTTTCTATGGTCAACATCAAGAATTTTAGTTAAATCTCCATTTAAGATAATGCCTGAAGGGAATTTGAAGCCCGACATATCCGCATAGCCATTGGTTGGAAAATCGCCATAAGACATATAATTTCCGAATCCTTTTCCGATAGCGCCCCAATCTTTATAGAATGATGCTATTGCCAATAAATCCGGTATATAAACCTGGTCGATAAAATCTTTTCCTTCTTTTAATAATTTTCCTACATGGGCCAATCGTTCTGCGTTTAAACCTCCGGCGCCATCTGAATTTATGGCACAGGCCATACCGCCAACCAAATAATTAGGGTGCGGATTTTTACCGCCAAAGATGGTATGAACTTTCACGATTTCTTTTTGCCATTCCAGGGCTTCCAAATAGTGTGCAACTGCCAATAAATTAACTTCGGCAGGCAATTTCATTTGAGGATGTCCCCAATAGCCATTTGCGAATATGCCCAACTGGCCGCTTTCCACAAATTTTTGTATTCTATTTTGCACATCAGAAAAATAGCCCGGTGAACTTTTTGGCCATTTTGAAATGCTTTGTGCAATTTCAGAAGTCTTCTTTGGATCGGCTTTTAGGGCATTTACAATATCTACCCAGTCCAAAGCATGCAAATGATAAAAGTGAACGGTGTGGTCATGCATATATAAAGCGCCTTCCATAATATTGCGAACCATTTCGGCATTTGGCGGAACGGCAATTCCCAATGCATCTTCAACGGCTCTTACTGAAGTTAATGCGTGTACCGTTGTACAAACACCGCAAGTACGTTGCACAAATGCCCAAACGTCTCTTGGATCGCGGCCTTTCACAATGCTTTCAATACCGCGAACCATGGTGCTGGAACTAAATGCATCTACAATTACACCGTCTTTAATTTCTGCTTCTATTCTTAAATGACCTTCAATTCTGGTAATTGGGTCAACTACTATTCTATTTGCCATTGGATTGTGTTTTAGAAGTCAATATTTTTTTCATTGGTTTTAGCCCTTTTGGTTCTCTCTGCAAGCTCTTTTCGCTTGGAAATGTTTGCAGCAACAGCGTGTAATGTTACGCCGCCCACTAGGACAGCACCTGCTACTTTTCCAACGGTATCTGCATTGCTTTCAACGGCAAATCCAGGAATTTTTGTGGTTCTTTCATAAAATGGTCCATTGTCCCAGAAATCTTCTTCACTGCATCCGATGCAACCGTGGCCTGATTGAATAGGGAAACTAATGCCATTGTTCCATTTTATGTTTCCACAAGAGTTGTATGTCATAGGTCCTTTACATCCTACTTTATAAAGGCAAAAACCATTTTTGGAATTTTGGTCGTCAAATGTTTCGGCAAATAAACCGGCATCATAATAGGGACGTCGGTAACAGGTGTCGTGTACCCGTTTTCCGTAAAATGCTTTTGGTCTTCCCAATCTGTCCAATTCCGGATACCTTCCAAAAGCAACCACGTGCATAATAACGCCTGCCATTACTTCGCCAATTGGCGGACAGCCGGGAACTCTTATAATCGGTTTGTTTTTTACGATTTTATGAATAGGCGTTGCACCTGTTGGATTTGGTTTTGCGGCTTGTACACATCCGTTTGATGCACAACTTCCCCATGCAATAATTGCTTTTGCGCCTTCAGCAGCTTCCAGAAATGTTTCTTTTGCCGATTTCCCTGCGATACAACAATAATTTCCGTCGTCACCCAATGGAATGGAACCTTCAACACAAAGAATGTATTCGCCTTTGTATTTGTCCATAACCGCTTTTTTTGCCGCTTCAGCCTGATGTCCGGAAGCTGCCATTAAGGTTAAGGTGTAATCCAAGGAGATTTTGTCTAAAATAATATCGGCCACAATTGGGTGGTTTGACCTGATAAAAGATTCACTACAACATGTGCATTCTTGGTAGTGTTCCCAAATAATAGGTATTCTTGGCGTTTTTTCCAAAGATTCTGCTACTTGTCCAACCATAGAAGATTCTAAGCCCATAAAAGCGGCCATATAAGTAGAAAATTTTAGAAAATCTCTACGGCTATAGCCTTGTTTTATAATGCTTTCGTAGTAGGTGTCTCGTTTTTCGATTTCGGTAGGCATAAGCAAAGTTATTAAGTAATGAAAAAGACTTTTTACTCGTGTGCTTTATGTTTAAAAAAAGCACGAAACTAAAGTACAATTTATTTTGGATAAATTTAACATAACCACCTAATTTAGAATGCTTTAAAATAAGGATTAATTTATCCTCTATACTTATTTAATCCAAATAAAAATAAGAGAAGAAAATTCAGATTTTTCCGTTTGTTTAAAGAATATTTGTATTTTTGAATATAAACGCTTTTCATAATTATGCACGAGTTATCTATAGCACTGGGAATTGTTAAAATTGCTGAAGATGAAACAGCGAAAGCAAAGGCAACCAGCGTTACAAAAATTGAACTTGAAATAGGTGTTTTGTCGGGTATTGAACTTGATTCTTTAAATTTTATTTGGGAATCGGCCATTAAGGATACAGTGCTTGAGTTTGCCGAAAAAGAAATTGTTATAATAAAAGGAAAAGGAAAGTGTGTTGATTGCGACACAGAATTTGAAATGGAAAATTTATATGATCCGTGTCCCTATTGCCAAAGTTATTTTAAAGGTATTTTGCAGGGAAAAGAATTGCGGGTAAAAGCGTTGGAAGTCATTTAAAATTAGTTAATTATGTGTGGAACTTGTGGCTGCGGCACCGAAGATAACGGTCCGGTTATTTCAAAACCTGGAGAAAAACATCATTCTCACGGGGAACACCATCATCACGATGGTCATTCCCATTCGCATGAGGAACATCATCACGATGATCATTCACATACTCATGAACACGACCACAATCACAAAGTATTAAAAATTGAGCAGGACATTCTTCAAAATAACCAGCTTTTAGCTGCAAGAAACAGGGGCTATTTTGAAGCAAAAAATATATTTGCACTTAACTTGGTAAGTTCGCCGGGCTCTGGAAAAACAACGCTTTTGGAACGCACTTTGGCCGATTTAAAAGAGGAGATGTCCTTTTATGTTATTGAAGGCGATCAGCAAACCTTAAATGATGCCAACAGAATTGCCGCACTCGATGTTCCCGTAATTCAGATAAATACGGGAAAAGGCTGTCATTTGGAAAGTGATATGGTTTATGAAGCCGTTAAACAGCTAAATGTAAAGGACAATTCGGTTTTAATGATAGAAAATGTAGGCAATTTGGTTTGTCCGTCTATGTTTGATTTGGGCGAGAACAAACGCGTTGTAATTATTAGCACCACGGAAGGGGAAGACAAGCCCATCAAATATCCAGATATGTTTCACACTTCAGATATTTGTATCATCAACAAAATAGACTTGCTGCCCTACGTAAACGTCAATGTTGAAAACATCAAAAAATATGCACTGCAGGTAAATCCGAAATTGCTGTTTTTCGAAGTTTCCGCAACCACTGGCAAAGGAATGGAAGCTTGGTATAACTGGTTAAAAACGCTAAAAGCTCAAAGGTGAAAGTTTAAAGTTTGAAAAAAAATCAAAAATTGTATAACAAAAATCGTAAATCACCATGTGTTTATCAATTCCCGGAAAATTAATAGCAATTACTTCTCAATTGGATGAAACTTTTAGAATGGGAAAAGTGTCTTTTGACGGAATCATAAAAGAAGTGAGCCTAACCTTGGTTCCAGAAGCCAATGTGGGCGATTATGTGTTGGTTCACGTAGGCGCAGCAATTTCTACCATCAATGAAGAAGAAGCTGTGAAAACTTTTGAAATCCTTAAACAACTTGGGGAACTTCAAGATTTGGAGTAAGTCCCTATATTTCGAAAGGGGAATTTAATCAGAAAGTATTGACGGATTGCAACCTGTCTGTTCAAAAAAATAAAGGTGAAAGTTTAAAATTAATCTAAACTTTCACCTTCACGCTTTTAATTTTTTTGGGCTTATTCGTAAGAATGTTTATATGGTTGGCCGCTAACGATTTTCAATAAATCGGCTTCCACAGATTCTCTTGGATATTCAACAAATCGGCCAATTTCTTTGTTGTTTTTGTAAACAATAAAGGTAGGGACTCTTTCAATGTTGAAACCTTCCTGTAAATTATCGGGCGTTACTTTGCTTCTGTTTACCGTAATCATTTCTAACTGGTTATAGTTGAAACCTGCTTCATCCAAAATTTTATAAAAAACAGGCGTTTGCTCTTGGCTATCGCCGCACCAGGTTCCCATAAATGCTTTTATGGTGATATCTTTTAAAAGCGGTGTCAGTTTCGCCATCACTTCTTTGTCGGTTTCATAAGAAGCGTAATTTGGTGTGAACCAAGAACTAAATGGTTCTGCAAGAAAACTTTCTTTGTTGGCAATACCAATTAAATTTCCTGAAGGATCTTTAACGGCAGTTACCGTATTTTTTTGGGCAGAACAACTCATCGTACTTAATATAAGGAT
>CAZBGP010000031.1:21911-24276 GCA_964491495.1 uncultured Lutibacter sp.
CCAACCATATCGCCATTGGCAAAGTTTAAACACACAAAATCGACTTCTTTTTTGTCCAATTCGGGAATAATGGCATCGCGAATGTCAAAAGCACTCATTTCGGGTTTTAAATCGTAAGTCGCTACTTTTGGGGACGGACATAAAATTCGGGTTTCATTTTCAAAAGTTTTTTCTCTTCCGCCGGAAAAGAAGAAAGTTACGTGCGGATATTTTTCTGATTCCGCGATTCGAATTTGTTTTTTACCGGCTTTTTCTAACACTTCACCCAAAGTATTTTCCAGATTGTCTGTTTCGTAAATGATGTGAACATTTTTGAAAGTATCGTCGTAACTGGTTAAGGTTACATAATACAACGGCATTGTTTTCATTCCAAATTCCGGATATTCCTTCTGGGTAAGAACCTCTGTTAGTTCGCGCCCTCTATCGGTTCTGTAATTAAAGAAAATAACCACGTCATCAGCCTTGATTTGTGTTTTTGGTTGGCCATTTTCATCGGTCATAATGATGGGTTTGATAAACTCATCGGTTACATCATTGGCGTAACTTTCTTCCAAACTTTTAATGGCATTGGTCGATTTTTCGCCTACCGAATTTACTAACGCGTCATAAGCCAATTTTATGCGTTCCCAGCGCTTGTCTCTGTCCATCGCAAAATAACGTCCGGTAATTGTAGCCAATTCGCCGGTGGTTTCTTTCATATAATTTTGAATGGTTTCAATAAAACTGATGCCCGATTTTGGGTCACAATCCCTTCCGTCGGTAAATGCATGCAAAAACACGTTTTTCAGGTTGTGCTCTGCGGCAACATCCAGAAATCCTTTTAAATGATCAATATGTGAATGGATTCCACCGTCGGAAACCAATCCCAACAAGTGAATATTTTTATTGTTTTTTTGCGCGTAAGAGATTGCGTCCAGCAATGCTGTTTCTTTCCCCAGTGATTTATTTTTAACCGCCATATTTACCCGAACTAAATTCTGATAAACAATTCTGCCGGCGCCCAAATTCATATGCCCAACTTCACTGTTTCCCATTTGTCCTTCCGGCAAACCCACATATTCTCCGTCGGTGCGCAAACTTGCATTTGGATACTTGCCGTATAAACTGTCTATATAATAAGTTTTTGCGTTATATATTGCGGAAACTTTAGGGTCTTGGGTAATTCCCCAGCCGTCTAAAATCATTAAAATTACTTTTTTATGCATAAAAATAGGGTTTATTTTGAAAAACACAAAGATACGAAGTATTCATTTGAAGCGCTTTTGATTGCGTCATAATTTCTTGTGAAATTTACTAAAACGATTGAGTTAAAAAAGTTATAAGTTAAAGGTTATAAGTTAAAGGTTTTTTGTTGAAAATTTAATGCTAAATTTTAATTTAAGCTCCCTTTCCTTAGGAAAGGGTTGGGGATAGGAAACCGTAAAATATAAGCATGTTTATTTCTTATACTTTTCAATGGCGGCCTTTATTTTTTCAATTCTGTTTTCTGGATCGGGATGTGTGCTCATTCTTTCTGAAGTCTGGTTTGGACCGGCGGCATCTTTTAAAATTTTCATCACGCCAATCAATTCAGTCGGATTATAACCGGCATCAATCATAAATTTTACGCCCAATTCATCACTTTCCAATTCATCATCCCTTCCATAACTTAAGTTGATCACATTCGCAATAGCGGCTGCGCCCTGAGCTGTGTTTGGGTCGATTCCAACAGCAACTCCGCTTAAAATTCCCTGTGTTAATCCTTGTTTTGCCAGACGTTCTGCCGAATGACGTCCAACCACATGGCCAATTTCGTGGCCCAAAACACCGGCCAGCTGGTCTTCATTTTCTAATTTTGTGAATAAAGCATAAGTGATAAAGACCTGTCCGCCCGGAAGCGCAAACGCATTAATTGTTTGGGTATCTGCCAATAAATGAAAATCGTAGGCATAAACCGTTTCTTTAGCAACGCTGCGATGAACCAATTTTTGGCCAACCTGATCTACCAAATCCTGAGATTTTTGATCGGGATGCAAACCACCATGTTGTTTTGCCATTTCCGGCGCACTTTGCAATCCGATGGCAATTTCATCATCGGTGCTTAAAGAAATATGTTGTTTTTTGCCCGTAAAATCGTTCACTTCACTTCTTGAATAATATTGAAACAACGTAAACAACACAATACCAACGCCAATCAGCAATTTTACTTTTGAATTTCCTTTTAACATATTTTTTTATATTTTGGCTAAATGTAAGCAACTCACGTAATTTTTTATAAATCAAACGACAGAATTTTTAAAAATTGTAAATTCACAGCTTAAAAATCAATAAATGAAACGAGCATTACAAATTTTGACATATAAAGGAATGATTAATGGCGAACAGC
>CAZBGP010000032.1:0-24223 GCA_964491495.1 uncultured Lutibacter sp.
GTAATCCCTTTTATCAATCTTAAACAACTTTTTATCGCCTTTTTTTTAAGAAAAAAACAAGTGTTTGAAATCAAGCCGTTTACGTTGCGAAAAATAAAATATAAGTTTACTTTTTTATAAAATCGGGTTACTAAAGTAAGAGAATTATTTCAATTACACAAGAATAAAATTTAATTATTTGCCTCTTTTCTTTGTTGGCCTCGGAGCAATAATCCAACTTGTGCCCAATTCATAATAGTCAAATTCGACTTTTGATGCTTGTCGCTGCAAAATTCCATCAGTAAAAGCACGTTGCAAAACATCTTCAATAATAAAATCGTTCTTATCGTGCAATGGATCATACTTATCTTTTAAAGACAATTTAAACATATTTGCCGTAGTGTTATACCAAAATGCTTTCCAGCCACTGCGATAATCTTTAACCAAATCATAAGCAGTATGGCCTGTTTGTCTGTGCATTAATTTTATTAAGATCTCACCTTCGGTTCTGGTTAATTTTTTGAGCTGGTCGGTAAATTCACCTTCCATATAATTTTGAATTACTTTTATATACTCCTTTTTCTTCCTTTTAGATTTTATTTTATCTAACCTTTCATTCAAAGTTTCAAGCCTGTCAGCCGCCAATTTTGCATACGGATAGGCTTTCAAAGTTTTTTTGCGATACCACAAATAATAGCGACGGTCATAATCTGTTTTAAACTTTAATGTTTTTAACAAGAAAATTTCATCCAATTCTATTAATAATGTATCACCCTCAAAAATAGTGTAGCGTTCAAGTAAGGGAATAGAATCCTTATCTTCTTGCGCAAAAAGAAGTAATCCTACTAGTAGGACAGGCAAAAACAAAAACTTTTTAACTATATCTTTCATCAATTAATATACGCATCATTTTTGATCAATTAATATGCTTATCAAAAAGAGTTCCAAAATTACAACATTCAAAAAAATATTTCATAGGTCTCTTACTGTTTTTTTTTAAAAGTAAAATAAGCTATAAATTGTAGCTATAAATAACATTTTACTATCTTGCGTTTGCAAAAAATGTATATAATTATGAGCAAAACTATATTAAATAAGAAATCAATCGACTTTTTAGAAAGGTATTTGAACAATGCCTCACCTACCGGTTATGAAAGTGAAGGTCAAAAAATTTGGATGGATTATTTGAAACCTTATGTTGATACCTTTATTACCGACAGCTATGGAACCGCTGTTGGCATTATAAATCCGGATGCAAAATTTAAAGTGGTTATTGAAGGACATGCCGATGAAATTTCCTGGTATGTTAACTATATTACACCTGAAGGTTTAATCTACGTAATCAGAAATGGCGGAAGCGACCACCAAATTGCGCCTTCAAAAATTGTGAATATCCACACAAAAAAAGGTATTGTAAAAGGAGTGTTTGGCTGGCCAGCTATTCATACAAGAGATAAAGGCAAAGAAGAAGCACCACAATTGGACAATATTTTTATTGATGTTGGTTGTAAAAAGAAAGAGGAAGTTGAAGAATTGGGTGTTCATGTAGGTTGTGTTATCACTTACCCTGACACCTTCTTTATATTAAACAAAAATAATTTTGTGTGCCGGGCGCTTGACAACAGAATGGGTGGATTTATGATTGCCGAAGTTGCGCGTTTGTTAAAAGAAAATAAAAAAACACTGCCATTTGGTCTCTATATCACAAACTCGGTTCAGGAAGAAATTGGGTTACGAGGCGCCGAAATGATTACGCAAACCATAAAACCGAATATTGCGATTGTTACGGATGTTTGTCACGACACCTCAACGCCAATGATTGACAAAAAGAAAGAAGGTGAAACACTTTCCGGAAGCGGTCCGGTGATTAGCTATGCACCAGCAGTCCAAAATAATTTGCGTGAATTGATTGTGAACACAGCTATCGCTGAAAAAATTCCTTTCCAAAGAATGGCTTCCTCGAGAGTGACCGGAACCGATACCGATGCTTTTGCCTACAGCAATGGTGGCGTGCCTTCGGCTTTAATTTCATTGGCATTACGCTATATGCACACTACCGTTGAAATGGTTCACAAAGATGATGTTGAAAATGTGATTAAATTAATTTATGAAACATTGCTCAATATTAAAGAAGGAGAAACATTCAGTTATTTTAAATAGATGGCTATAATTGGAGGTTTATTGGCAATTGTCAGGCTGTTTCTATTTATATTGGTTGCCTTATTCTTCTTTTGTTTATTGCTGGTTATTAGTGTATTTTATAAAAGCAAAGAAAAAAAATTGGAGCGAGGCATTTTGCTTAGGCGATTTGCCATTAGGATTTTACATCCTATTTTAGGATCTAAAATTACCGTTTACGGCAAAGAACCTATTGCCTCGGGCTTGGTTGTTTCAAATCACAGAAGTTATTTTGATGCTATGGTTATTTTAAAAAACATCTTAGCATCTCCCGTTGGGAAAAAAGAAGTGGAATCTTGGCCATTAATTGGAAGTGTCACAAAAACAACAGGTGTCATCTTTGTAAATAGGGAAGAAAAATCAAGCAGAACGCAAACGCTTAAAGAAGTTCGCGTGGTTTTAGAAAATGGTTTTTCCATATTTGTAGCACCGGAAGGCACAACACATATCAATCCAACCACCATTGATTTTAGGCCCGGCACATTTGTTTTAGCGGCAGAATTAGGTATTCCGGTGATGCCAGTTGCCATAGATTATAAAAATTTGGATGATGCCTGGATTGGTGATGATACTTTTATTCCGCATTTTTTAAAATGTTTCAGCAAATGGCGAACAGAAATTAAGGTAAGTTATTTAGAACCTATTTTTTCTGACAATGTGGAGGAATTAATTTCCTTGTCGAAAAACCAAATCGACCAGGAATTGCTAAGGTTTAGGAAAGACTGGAATTTAATTGATTAATTGGACTACTTATAAATGATTCATGAAAAATACTATTTCTGAAAGAATTTTTGATTTTTTAAAAAATTATCCACCCTTCAATTTAATTTCCAACGCAACTTTGTTGGAAATTTCACAAAATGTGGAAATTCAGTATTTTGAAAAAGATCAAATTATTTTCAGTCAGAATGACAGTCCGCATGAACATTTTTACTTGATTTATCAGGGATCTGTAAGGCTTTATCGATTTGTGGAAAACAAAAAACACATTCTTGACATTTGTGATGAAGGAGATTTGTTCGGTTTAAGGCCGCTCATTATGAACGAAAATTATGTAATGGGCGCTTCGGCAAATGAAGAAACTATTTTATATGGAATTCCGATTGTGTTGTTTCACGACATTATTTTAACCTATCCAAAAGTCAGCCAGTTTTTAATTGCCAGTTTTGCCACAAATACACGCGATCCGTTTTCAGAAAAACACAAAGGCAAATTGTTTGCGAATGTCTCCGCCGTCCAAAAAGTTGATCATAGTTTTGGAGAAATCCAATCGGCAAATTACAATAAAAACCCAATTACTTGTTCGCCAGACACATCCGTACAAACAGCTTGTATCATTATGACGAAGAACATCATTAATTCTATCATTATTATAGAAGATAACATGCCTATTGGAATTATTACCGATAAAGACATCAGAACAAAAATTGGAACCGGCTTGTATAAAATCACCAGTAAAGTAGGTGAAATTATGACCAGCCCAGTGGTTACCTTCCCACAAAACATCTCGGTTGCCGAAGCCCAAATTATGATTTTAAAGCATAAAGTTTCCCATTTGTGCATAACCAAAGACGGCACCAATAAAACGGAACTTGTAGGGATATTAACCCAACAGGATTTAATTTTAACGCAAGGCAATAATCCGTCGTTGCTTATCAAAGAAATAAAAAACGCCAAAGATACAGAAACGCTAAAACATATAAGAACAAAAGCATCTGAGTTAACCAAAGGCTATCTGGAACAGGAAATCCCCATTTATTTTGTGACAAAAGTAATTTCTGAAATAAATACAGCCATCACAAAAAAAGCGATCAGATTGTCTGTTTCAGAAATCGGTAAAGAACCTCCTGTGAAATTTTCTTGGTTGGCATTGGGAAGCCAGGGACGAAAAGAGCAATTGCTGATGACCGACCAGGACAATGCTTTAGTATTTGAAAATGTTTCGCCAGCCGAATACAATGCTGTAAAAAATTACTTTATGGAATTGGCAGAAAAAGTTACCGAAAAATTAAATATTGTTGGTTTCGACTATTGTCCGGCCAATATTATGGCCAGCAATCCAAAATGGTGCATTTCTTTGGAAGAATGGGAACAACAATTTGAAGAATGGATTACCGATCCCATTCCTGAAAAAATATTGTTAAGCATCATCTTTTTTGATTTTGCATTGATTTATGGTGATGAAACACTTTATAACAAAATGGCAGAAAGTGTATTTAAAACTATTGAAAAAAACCAGATATTTCTAAGTTTTTTAGGAAAAGTAACATTAGACAATCCGCCGCCATTGGGATTCTTTAAACAATTTTTGGTTGAAGAAGACGGAGAAAATAAAGACAGTTTCGACATCAAAAGCAGGGCCATCAGGCCTTTGGTGGATGCTGCCAGAATTTTATCATTGCATCATAATTTAAGGGTGAACAATACCATTGCGCGTTATGAAAAACTGATGGAACTTGAACCCCAAAACAGGGATTTGTTTGAATCTTGCGCCAATGCGTTTAAAATTTTATTGCAATTCAGGACTTCACAAGGTTTGGCCAATAATGACAACGGAAAATTTGTGGACATCAACAGCCTGAACAAAGCCGACAGACTGAAATTAAAAAGTTGTTTTAAGCCTATAAAAAATGTGCAGGAAGCCATCAAATTACGTTTTAGAACCTCCCAAATTCCTCAAATATGATCAGGTTTTTCAAAAAGAAGAAAACTCCTAAATTTTGGGAAGATCACATTTACAAGGTACAAAACAGCAAAAAATATTCAAATTTTGAAGATATCCGATTTGTTGCGCTCGATACAGAAACAACCGGATTTGATTATGAAAATGACAGAATTTTATGCATTGGCGCAGTCGCCATCAAAAATAATAAAATATTGGTTTCCGATGCGATTGAAATCTATGTAAAACAGGAAGTTTTCAATAAAGAAACCGTAAAAATTCACGGTATCAGAAAAGATGGCAATGAGACTAAATTAAGTGAAGAAGAAGCCATTGTTAAATTTATTAACTATTTGGACGATGCTGTTATTGTGGCACATCATACGGGTTTCGACATAACGATGATCAATATGGCATTAAAACGTTCAAACGTTGGTCCTTTAGAGTCTAAACAACTGGACACCAATTACATCCACAAAAAAATAGCTAAAACAGATACCTATAAAAAAATCTTCAGTCTGGATGAGTTGTGTGAAATTTATAACGTTAAAATGCACGATCGCCATACCGCTTTGGGGGATGCTTTGATTACGGCCTATTTATTCCTGAAACAAACAGCCAAATACAAAAAAAACAACGCCTTGAACCTGTTCGATTTAATAAATACCAATTATCATTTACTCAAATAAAAACGCTTTTATAAACCCATAAAATTTTGTAACTTTAATGATTAACTTTGTTACTGATTTTATGAAAAATACGATTGCAGAACGCATTTACGATTTCCTTAAAAACTTCCCTCCTTTTGACGTTTTGGAGAAAGAACAGCTCTATAAAATTGCCTCAAATGTAAAGGTTATCTATATTGAAAAAGACAATTTTGTTTTTAAGCAAGAAGGAAATCCACACGAACATTTTTATGTGGTAAAAGATGGTGCCATTGGGTTGTACAGAAATATGGACAATGAGCAAATTTTGGTTGATATTTGCGATGAAGGCGATATTTTTGGGCTTCGGCCATTGATACAAAATGATTTATATCTGATGAGCGCCAAAGCCAATGAAGAGTCGGTTTTGTATGCCGTTTCCGTAGAAATACTGAAAGAAATTATAGAAACCAATGAAAAAGTAAAGAAGTTTTTAATAGCAAGTTTCTCATCAAACATCAAAACGCCTTATGCAAAAGGCACCAACGGACAGTTATTTGCAAATATTGAAATGCTTCCAACATCGAACACTAGTTTTACAGAAATACAAAGTGCCGAATTCAGCAAGAATCCAGTTACTGCCCTAAAAACTGCAACCATAAAAGAAGCTGCTCAAATAATGAGTGATAAACGCGTTGGCTCCATTTTAATTGTGGAAAACAGAAATCCGATTGGCATTATAACCGATAAAGATTTGCGCCAAAAAATTGCTACAGGATTGATTTCCATTGATGAAAACGTTACCTCAATTATGTCATCGCCAGTTAAAACCTTTAAGCAAAAAATCACGGTGGCCGAAGCGCAAATAGCCATGATAAAAAACAAAATAACACATTTGTGCATCACCAAAGACGGTACCAATAAAACGGAATTAATCGGCGTTTTATCGGAACACGACATTGTGGTATTGCATGGCAACAATCCATCTTTGCTCATAAAAAAAGTATATCGGGCAAAAGACATAAACACCTTAAAATATATACGGGAAAAAACATCAAATTTACTTCAAGGCTATATTGAACAAAATATTCCAATCACCTTTATCTCAAAAATTATTTCTGAAATAAATGAAGCTATCACCATCAAAGCCATCGAACTTTCATTGGAAGAAATGGACAAACAGCCACCGGTTAAATTTGGCTGGCTGGCATTGGGAAGTCAGGGCCGAAAAGAACAATTGCTGATGACCGACCAAGACAACGCGCTGGTTTTTGAAGATGTTTCTCCAGATAAATATCAGCCTACAAAACAATATTTCTTGCAACTTGCAAAAAAAGTCACAGAAAAACTGAATGTCATTGGTTTTGAATATTGCCCTGCGGATATGATGGCGAGCAATCCAAAATGGTGCTTATCGCTTTCCGAATGGAAAAACCAGTTTGACACCTGGATAAAAACGCCAACGGAAGATGCCATCATGATGTGCACCATATTTTTTGATTACGACTTGGTTTATGGAGATAAAAAATTGGTAAATGAAATGTCTGAGAGTATTTTTAAATCCATAGAATCGTTTGAAATATTTCTCAATTTCTTGGGAAGAAATGCACTAAGAAATCCACCACCAATTGGGTTTTTTAGGCAATTTCTAGTGGAAAATGACGGTGAGCACAAAGACCAATTCGATATAAAAAGCAGGGCTATAATGCCTTTGGTAGACGCAGCACGACTGCTCATTTTATCACATCATATTAAAGACAAAAACAACACCATTTCCAGATTCAAAAAATTGGCCAAGGCCGAACCAAAAAATGAGGATTTATATTTATCATGTATTGATTCCTTCAAAATATTGTTGCAATTTCGCACGCAACAAGGATTAACAAATAATGATTCTGGAAGGTATGTTGACCTCAACAAACTTAGCAAATCTGAAAAATTAAGTTTAAAAGGATGTTTTAAACCTATTAAAGATGTTCAGGAATTATTGAACACTCGGTATAACTTAGCCCAAATGATGTGATGATTTCCTGGTTTAAATATAAAAATTACCCGATTTTTTGGAAAGAATATTCAAAAACATTTAATCAAAAGCCACCAAAAAGTATGGAGAATACCCGATTTGTGGTATTTGATACTGAAACAACCGGCTTGGATATTGCCACCGACAGAATTTTGTCTATTGGAGCTATTGGTATTTTCAACAATATTATTGATATTGCTGACGGTTTTGAAATTTATTTAAAACAAGATCAGTTTAAAGCCGAAACAGTAGAAATTCACGGGATTTTAAAAGAAGGAAGGCTCGCAAAACAGAGTGAAACTGAAGCAATGGAAAATTTCATTGCTTATATAGGAAATGCTGTTTTGGTGGCGCATCATGCAGCCTTTGACATTGAAATGATCAATGCCGCATTAAAAAGACTGGATTTGCCGAAATTAAAAAACAAATCGATTGATACCGGCATTTTATATAAAAAACTAGAAGGCAAAAAAGACAGCCATTTTAATCTGGATGTGTTGTGCAAAGAATTCAACATTCCAAAACACGACCGCCATACTTCAGCCGGAGATGCTTTTATTACCGCCTTGCTTTTTTTAAAAATTATTTCAAAATTAAAGAAAGAGCGCAACTTGCATTATTCCGATCTGTTCAGGGTTTCCGGCAAAGAAGGTTTAATGTAAAAAAACGCTCCCAAAAATTGGGAGCGTTTTTCACTTCAAGGTTTGGTCAATATTATTTAACCAATGATCCTTCCATAATGGCTTCTACAACCTCCGGATTTAACAAGGTAGTGATATCGCCCATATTAGAGGTCTCATTTTCGGCAATTTTACGCAAAATACGTCTCATAATTTTACCTGATCGTGTTTTTGGCAATCCCGGCACAAATTGAATTTTGTCTAATTTTGCGATAGGCCCAATGGTTCGTCCAATCAAATCATTAATTTCTTTTCGTAAAGCATCTGGATTCTCAGGAATTTCATATACAATTACGTATGCATACAACGCATTTCCTTTAATATTGTGTGGGAATCCAACAATGGCAGATTCCACCACATTGTTGTGCTCGTTAATGATATTTTCAATTGGCGCTGTACCTAAATTATGTCCGGAAACAATTATCACATCATCTACTCGGCCTGTAATTCTATAATTTCCTTCCAAATCCCTAAATGAACCATCGCCCGTAAAATATTTTCCCGGGAATGCAGAGAAATAAGTTTCTTTGTAGCGATTATGATCTCCATAAATGGTTCGTGCCATAGATGGCCAAGGATATTTAATGCACAATCTTCCTTCAGATGGATTTGTATTCAACTCATTTCCAAGCTCATCAACCAAACAAGGTTGTACGCCCGGCATTGGCCTGGTTGCAAAAGTTGGTTTTGCGGGCGTAACGCCGGCCAATGGGGAAATCATAATACTTCCGGTTTCAGTTTGCCACCAAGTATCAACAATTGGTGATCTTTGTTTGCCTATTTTTTCATCATACCAGTGCCAAGCCTCTTCATTAATAGGTTCTCCAACTGTTCCCAAAACTTTTATGGAACTTAAATCATTCCTTTCAGTCATTTCATTTCCTTGTGCTGCCAATGCCCTGATGGCAGTTGGCGCCGTATAGAATTGGTTTACTTTATGCTTTTCAACAATTTGCCAGAAACGACTATAATCCGGGTATGAAGGAATTCCTTCAAACATCAAGGTAGTTGCTCCAACCGCTAAAGGTCCGTAAACAATATAAGAGTGACCCGTAATCCAGCCAACATCGGCAGTACAGAAATACACATCACCATGTTCATACTGAAATACATTTTTAAAACTATGGGCTGTTTGCACCATATAACCAGCGCAGGTATGCACCATTCCTTTAGGTTTTCCTGTTGAACCGGAAGTATATAAAATAAACAACATATCTTCCGCATCCATAACTTCAGCAGCACAAATGGCATCTACTTTTTCCAATTCTTCATGCCACCATAAATCGCGGCCTTCTTTCATCGTCACTTTGCCATTTACCCTATTTAGGACAATCGATTTTTCAATGGTTGGACAAGTTTCCAGCGCTTCATCAACAATAACTTTAAAATCAACAGCCTTATTGCCTCTAAAAACACCGTCAGATGTTAATATTAATTTACATTCCGCATCGTTAATTCTTGTGGAAAGTGCCACTGATGAGAATCCGGCGAATACAACAGAATGTACAGCGCCAATCCGTGCGCAGGCCAACACTGAAATGGCCAATTCAGGTACCATTGGCATATAAATACAAACTTTGTCACCCTTAACCACACCATTGTTTTTAAGCACATTGCCGAATTTACATACTTCTGCATGCAATTCGTTATACGTTAATATTCTGTTTGCTTCATCTGGATCGTTCGCCTCCCAAATAATGGCAACATCATCACCTCTTTTTTCCAAATGACGGTCCAGACAATTTTCTGTAATATTTAATTTAGCGCCTTTAAACCATTCAAATTTTGGTGTGTCCCAATTGTATTCCACAACTTTATCCCATTTCTTGCGCCAGGTAAAAGTGTCCGCAATTTGAGCCCAATAGCCTTCAGGATCATTTACGCTGTGTTGGTAAGATTTATAGTATTTTATAAATGAATCTATACGTAAATCAGCCAGCGTTTGTTTTTCTTCTTCGGTTGCATATGCATAAATTCCAATTTTGAAAAGCTTGAACTCGTGAACGATTTCTTCAATTATTTCAGGATCATCAATGGTTGAAGGAATCGTATATTCAACACCATCGGCCATATTTCGCAATAATTTACGAAGAATTTTTCCTGAACGCGTTTTTGGCAAACGTTTCACCACCAATACTCTTTTTAATGAAGCAACTGGCCCAATAATTCTTCTGACTTCCTGAACGATATTGTGTTCCAACTCAAAGCTAGATACATAATCACCTGATTTTATTACCACCAATGCCAAAGGAACTTGTCCTTTTAAAGCATCTTCAATACCAAAAACAGCACATTCGGCAACCGACTTATTTGAAGAAACAATTTCTTCCATTTCGGCAGTTGACAATCGGTGACCTGCAACATTAATGACATCATCTACCCTACCGGTAATGAAAACATAGCCGTCTTCATCAACATAACCGCCATCACCGGAAAAATAATAGCCGTCGAATCGCTTTAAATAACCTTCAATAAATCGTTCTGTATTACCCCAAATGTTAAGCATATTTCCGGGAGGCAACGGCAATTTTATGGCCACCAATCCTTCTTCATTCGGGCCAACTTGCTTTCCTTCATTATTTAAAATTTGAAGGTCATAACCTCCAACAGGTTTTGTTGCTGAACCGGGTTTTATCGGCAAAGCTTCCAATCCCATCATATTTGATACCATTGGCCAACCAGATTCTGTTTGCCACCAATGATCAATTACCGGGATTTTTAAATGGTCTTCCAACCAATTTAAGGTTGCGGCATCACAACGTTCACCTGCCAAAAATTGGTATTTCAAACAGCTTAAATCATACATTTTTAACAATTCGCCATCGGGATCTTCTTTTTTAATCGCCCTAATTGCCGTTGGTGCAGTAAACATCACCTTAACATTGTTTTCGCTGATGATTCTCCAAAAAGTACTGGCATCTGGTGTTTTTACTGGTTTACCTTCAAAAACAATGGTGGTGTTTCTGTTGATAAGCGGTGCATAAACAATGTAACTGTGACCAACAACCCAACCTACATCTGATGCTGCCCAGAAAGTGTCGCCTTCTTCAACACCATAAATATATTTCATGGAATATTTTAACGCTGTGGCATAACCTCCGGTATCACGTAAAATACCTTTTGGTTTTCCTGTGGTTCCTGAAGTATACAAAATATAAAGTGGATCATTGGAATCCATCTCAACACAATCAACCGGTTCAGATGCTTTTACCAACTTTTTATAACTTACATAAGTTTCAGTTTTAGGATTTATGGCCCCCAAATTACGTTGGTAAACAATAACTTTTTCAACTTTGTGGGTGGCTTTTTCCACCGCTTCATCAACCAAAGGTTTGTAAGCAATCAAACGGTCAACTTCCATTCCAGAAGTGGCTGTAATAATCACTTTTGGTTTGCAATCGTCTATTCTTATCGCCAACTCATGAGGTGCAAATCCTCCAAAAACAACGGAATGTATTGCTCCAATTCGTGCGCAAGCCAACATACTGAAAGCCGCATGAGGAATCATCGGCATATAAATAATAACCGTATCGCCTTTTTTCACGCCTAAATCACGAAGTCCGCCCGCCAAACGAGAAACCTGTCTTTTTACCTCATTATATGAGTAATTTACGCGTTGTTGTGTAACAGGCGAATCATAAACGATGGCCGTTTGTTCTCCGTAACCGGCATCAACGTGCTTGTCAACCGCCAAATAACAAATATTTAATTTTCCGTCTTCAAACCAACGGTCAAAACCATTTTCATCTTTAGATAATATCTTAGTTGGCTTTTTATACCACTTTATATTATTGGCTTGTTCTCCCCAAAACGCTTCCGGGTTTTCAATACTGTTGTTGTAATGTTTTTGATAGCTCATAATTATTTATTTTTCTTGTTAAAAAATCCAAACCAAGCTGGATTTAAAAATTTTATTTTAATCAATACCCACAGCACAAATAAGGTAAAAAGTCCCATTATAATTGAACTGAATGCACCAATTTGAAATAATGATTCGATATATATTCTGCCAAATATGGTAATGATGACATAAATGGTGATTACAATATCTGAAGTTCTATTTCCCAATCTATAATTCATTTTTAAGTTTATTTTTTATTTAAAAGTTCTTTCACTTCTTTTACCAAATTTTTAACGGCAAAAGGTTTTGATATGTACTTGTCGGCGCCCAATTGCAACCCTAATTCTATATCTGACGCTTTATTTTTTGCCGAAAGAAATATGATTTTAATTTTTTTTAGCGTTTCACTGTTTTTTAAATAGTTAAGCACTTGATATCCATCAACATTTGGCATCATAATATCCAATAAAATAATATCCGGAATGGTGTTTTCAACTATTTCAATCGCTTCTTCACCGTCACGGGCAATGTATACTTGAAAATTTTCTTTTTTAAAAATGTATTCCAGCGACATTACTATGTTGGGCTCGTCATCAACTATAAGTATCTTCTTCATCTTAGTTTCTATTTAATGGTAAGGTAAAAGTTAAACGCGCTCCTTGAGCAACATTATTTTCTGCCCAAATCTTTCCGTTGTGGCTTTCAATAATTTGCTTACTGATTGCCAAACCCAAACCGCTTCCAATTGGTTTTATCAAGGTTTGATTTTTTGATTGATAAAATTTATTGAAAATGGCTATTAATTCATCATTTTCAATTCCCTTTCCATTGTCTTCAACCGATATCTCAACTTTATTTTGATTGATATGTGCAGAAATTTTCACTTCTCCGTTCTTTTCATTAGAAAATTTAAAGGCGTTCGACAATAAATTAACAATTACTTGCTGAATTCTATCTTCATCATAAACAACCACTGCATCATCAATTTCAATCAAATTAATTTTAACACCTTTATTAACAGCCAATTGCCTGAAAGGATCAATCGATTTTAAGATGGTATTTTTAATGGAATGCTCATTTAAATCCAATTTTTCTTTTCCCGTAGCCAATTTTTCCAAGTCTAAAATATTATTGATTAACCTGCTCACTCTTTCACTTTCACTTACAATACTCGTTAAAAATTTCTTTTTTGTGGGATTGTCAATGTCATCATCAGCCAATAATATTTCTGAAAGGGCTCTTATTGAAGTAATTGGCGTTTTTAATTCATGCGCTACTGTGTCTAGAAATTCATCTTTTTGTTTGTCGCGTTCTTTTAATTCGATGTTGGATTCTTTTGCTTTTTGGGTTTCATCCAGAATATTCAATACTTCTGCTAAACTTATTTCTTCTTCTTTTACTACGGAAGCGATTAAAATTCTTGCTGAAGCGCTTCCGATACTTCCGGTTAACAATTTTTCGGAAAAATTTACCAAACGAGCATCTGCAACTTGCGTTTTTTTATCAATATCATACTTCATATAAAACAAATTCAACGCTCTTTCAGTTCTGTTTTCGCCCAAAAAACGGGTTAAAACTTTTCTGATATCACGCACGTAAGCTTCTCCTTTCCACACATAAGCACCTTCTTGCAAAGCTGCATATTTGGTGCTGTCAACAAACATTTCGGCAAAATTTCGTTCCCGGTAACTTCCCAATTTGCTCACTGAAACCAATGAATAAATAATAACATTAAAAAGCAGACTCCAAAAAAACGCATGGGTTACCGGCTCAAATAATTGTAATCCGAACAATTCATAAGGCTTTAAAATATTGATCCCAA
The DNA here is from genome assembly GCA_964491495.1 of uncultured Lutibacter sp. GTDB lineage: Bacteria > Bacteroidota > Bacteroidia > Flavobacteriales > Flavobacteriaceae > Lutibacter. The sequence goes on from CAZBGP010000032.1 coordinate 13,833, forward strand.
ACAACCCTTCATTCACAAAAGACGATGCAATTAATTGCGAATCGATGGCAAATGGAAATAATAAGGTGTAAACTGTTATAATAAAACCGACAAATATGCCATATTTAGCTCCTTTTGATGAACCTCTACGCCAAAACAAACCTCCAAAAAAAGCTGGTGCCAATTGTGCAATTAACACAAATGAAATCAATCCGATAGAAACCAAAGAGCGATCTAACGTAAAACTTTTGTAGAAAAAATATGCGATGATGATTAACGAAAAAATTGAAATACGTCGAATGTTTTTAATTGATTCGGTATTTTCAGCGGATTCAGATTTGCTGAACCGCTTTAAAAATCCGTACGGAATAATTAAATTGTTGCTCAGCATTGTTGCCAATGCCAACGATGAAATAACCACCATAGAGATTGCTGCCGAAAAGCCACCCAAAAAAACCAATAAGGCTAAAAATTCATTGTTATTGTTTAGTGGCAACAACAAGGTAAATAAATCGGCATCAACCTGTTGGTTTTGAAAAACAACATTTCCTGCCCAGGCAATAAATATCACAAATACATTAAAAAGCAGCAAATACAATGGAAACAGCCAAATCACCTTCTTCAAATATTTTTCACGTTCATTTTCAATCACGGTTACCTGAAATTGTCTTGGTAACAACACAATGGCAACCATTGACAATAAACTCAGCAAAAACCAATTAAATCCACCGTTTAAACCATCTATGGTTTGCTGGGCTTCAAAATTTGGCAAAACCGAAGCTTTATTGTAAATATCAGCCGGGCCATTAAATAAGTAAAAAGTTACATAAATACCTATCACCAGAAAAAACACCAATTTAATAACCGATTCTAAGGCTATTGCAGTAATAATTCCTTTGTGTCGCTCAGAAGCATCAGTATGCTGCGTGCCAAAAAATGCGGCAAAAATTGCCAACAATATCGCTATGTAAAAAGTGGTGTCATCCAAAATGGAAATTGCAGAAATATGATGTTTAGTTATGACGTTAAAAGTTTCAGAAATTGCTTTTAATTGTAATGATATATAAGGAACTATTGCCAAAACACAAACCACTGTCACCAAAGCTCCCAAAAAACGGTCATTGCCGTAGCGCAGCGAAATGAAATCGGCCAAAGTTGAGATTTTATTTCCTTTGGAAATTCTGATAATTTTACGCATTAAAATCACCCAGGTTGGGATAATAATAATGGGACCCAAATAAATGGTCAAAAATTTTAATCCTGATGTTGCGGCCAAACCAACGCTGCCGTAGTAAGTCCAGGCAGTACAGTAAACAGCCAATGAAAGCGTATAAATATAAGGATTGTTAACCCACCTGCTTTTTGAATTTTTTTCAGCCCAATAAGCTACATAAAATATGACGGCCAGATAAACCAAAATAATCGATATCACCAAAAAACTACTCATAATACTTTTTTAAGATGATATATGAAACTACAATGCTAACAATCCAAACAAAGAAAATATAAAAATAAAGCACAGGTAAGCCAATAAAAGTAGTGCTACTGTTAAAAATTAACAATATAGGCACATTGAATAAACACAATAATAATATTGATAATACAATTAACTTTTGCTGGTGTCTTTTTTTCACTATTTGTTAAATATTAAAAACAGCACTATAAAAATTTATAGTGCTGTTTATTGTCTAAGTTTTATTAATGAGCACCTTGTGCTGCATCTACTCCTGATGGAATTCTTATATGTTCAACAATGTCTTGAACATGTGCAGGTGGCGCAGGTGTTAATCTGGAAACAACAACAGAAACAATAAAGTTTATGGTCATTGCAACAGTTCCAAAACCTTCGGGAGAGATTCCTCCATTTCCAAAATTAAACCACCAGTCGGCTGTAAGTCCGGCTACGGCGTCTTTTCCTCCGTCAAAAATTCCAAATTTGAATTTCAACATATAGTATAACATCATTGTTATACCTACTATCATACCTGTTACAGCGCCTTCTTTGTTCATACGTTTGTCAAAAATTCCCAATAAAATTGCAGGGAAGAAGGATGCGGCCGCCAAACCAAATGCGAGTGCGACAACCGCGGCGACAAATCCCGGCGGATTGATACCAAAATATCCTGCAATAAGAACTGCAACAGCAGCACTTAATCGAGCGGCTAAAAGTTCTCCTTTTTCAGAAATATTTGGATTTATAATTTTCTTAATCAAATCGTGAGAAATTGAAGAAGCAATTACCAGCAATAATCCGGCTGCTGTAGAAAGTGCTGCCGCCAATCCACCTGCTCCAACCAATGCAACTACCCAATTAGGCAAATTCGCAATTTCAGGGTTGGCAAGTACCATAATATCATTGTCAATGGTTAATTCGTTGACTTCTTTATCGGAAACATATTGCACAATGCCATCAGCATTTTTGTCCTCAAATTTCAACAACCCTGTCTTTTCCCAATTGCCAAACCATTGCGGCAATTCTTCGTATTTTGCATTGCTTACAGTTTCAATTAAATTAGTTCGTGCAAAAACAGCCACTGCAGGTACTGTTGTGTATAGAATGGCAATAAAAAATAATGCCCAGCCTGCAGATGTACGTGCATCTTTTACTTTTGGAACCGTGAAAAAACGAACAATTACGTGAGGCAATCCAGCGGTACCAACCATTAAGGCAAATGTAATTGCAAATACATCAATCATCGATTTGGTACCAGAAGTATATTCGGTGAATCCGAGCTCTCTCGACAATCCATCCAATTTATCCAATAAATACACGCCGTCTTCACCTGCTGCTCCAAATCCCAATTGAGGAATAGGGTTTCCTGTCATTTGGAATGAAATAAATATTGCAGGCACCATAAAAGCGAATATCAATACACAATATTGTGCCACTTGCGTATAAGTAATTCCCTTCATTCCGCCCAATACGGCATAAAATAAAACAATTGCCATACCTATGTAAACGCCTGTGTCAATTTCCACTTCCAAGTATCTTGAAAATACAATTCCTACTCCTCTCATCTGACCGGCCACATAAGTAAATGAAACAATCAAGGCACAAACTACGGCTACAATTCGCGCAGTATTAGAATAATACCTGTCCCCAATAAAATCAGGCACAGTAAATTTTCCAAATTTTCTTAAATAAGGCGCCAACAAAAGTGCCAGAAGCACATAGCCGCCAGTCCAGCCCATAATATAAACGGAGCCATCATATCCGGTAAAAGACACAATCCCCGCCAAAGAGATAAATGAAGCCGCAGACATCCAGTCAGCAGCAGTAGCCATACCATTCATAATTGGCGAAACACCTCCGCCAGCTACATAAAATTCTTTAGAAGTTCCTGCCCTGGCCCATATTGCGATTCCTATATAAAGCGCAAATGAAAGTCCAACAAGTATCCAAGTCCAAGCTAATATTCCCATGATTAATTATTTTTTAAATTAGTATTATTCGTCAACTCCATATTTTTTATCCAAATTATTCATCAACTTTACATAGACGATAATAAGAATAACAAACACATAAATTGACCCTTGTTGCGCAAACCAAAAGCCGAGTTTAAAACCGGCAAATTTGATGGTGTTTAACTGATCCACTAAAAAGATTCCGAACACGTAGGAAACCAAAAACCAGATACTCAGCAAGATTGCCAAATAAGTCAGATTTTCTTTCCAATATGCTTTCATGTTTTCTTTTGACATAATAGTTGGTTTTAAAAGTTATAAATTGCTGTTGTTAATAATCTGAAGTTCCCTACTGGATCAATACCAGTTGTTCTCATGCTGCCGTCAGTGTCAATAGTTCCATATTGCGCACTGGTAAATTCACCTTCAATGCCAATTTTCATTTTTCCTGATTTCCATCCAATTCTTGGAGATACTCGAAAAGCACTTTCAACATTGTTTCCTAAAAATCCATTAGAATACGTAATTGCTTCCCCGTAGCCTCCATTCTTTGAATAGCCTCCAAACACTCCCCATTCCATAGTTTCAGAAAAATCAGCATTAAATTCGGTCCAGGCGGTAAATGTGTCATTGTTAACATAATCACCATTTGCAGTACCAAAACCGCTAATTTGTAGGATATCCGACATGTTTTGTCCGTAAATAGCTTCTGCTTTCCAGGTTGTTTTCCCCAATTGTGTCCTAAAATATCCAACAAAGGAAGTGCTTGTTACATTATCAAGTCCCAGCGCCGGTCTGGCCGATTTAAAATTAACGCCAAAGCCTCCCAAAGAATTGGCAACTGAACCAAATTGTAACTGCGCGTGTAATTGAGGTATTCCTGCCTGACTTACACTGGCGCCTCTTGTTTGAAAATCTCTTTCAGTAAAAAGCGCACCCATAAATCTAACTTTACCCTTAGTAGTTAAACGCAATTGTGGATTTCTGGAGAATGGTGCAAAAGGAACGCCTGTATTAAAAGAATAAACATCAGGAAATACGGATGTTATAAACATAGGGTGCCAAAACTGTCCCATTAAAATTTCAACTTTGTCATTTGACAATTGAACAAAGGCGTGTCGTAACCTAAAACCATTAACATCATCGAGTCCTGTTCCGGAGTTTCCGAAAAAATCAGCTTCAATAGCTCCGGAAGTTTTCATTCCAAAAAAGTCTGGGCCTGTAATGCCGGCTTTTAAACGGGTTTGGATTGATAAAATGTTGAAATTGGTTTGGTCATTCACATCTTCACCATTTACCAACTTTTCTGCAGCCGGTAAAATCATAAAATGTCCCTCTCTGGAATTGATGGTTTGCCGCGTGTCAAACATATAGTCTGTCTTAACAAAACCGGTCCATTTTACACCAAAAGCTGGTGTGGCGTCTGTCGCCTGGCCATAAGTGTAATAGGTTAATCCCAAAAGAAGAATTAACAAAACTGATAGCTGTTTTTTCATAAAAATAAATTTGGTTAATTAATTAGGTTTTGCCAAAGAATTTCTTTTTTAGCCCTAACAAGATGAAAAGAAAAATGCAGGTAGTAAAATTTAATATATATATTTGTAAATTGCTATAGTTATCCTTTAAATCGTTCCCAACGAATCAACATAAATTTATCGCCAAGCTCAGTGACAATTACACCTGCACCGATTAAATTTTTATTGGTTGAAAAGTATTTAGCGAGTTCCACGGCATTTAAAATCTTATAAGTAGAATGGTATTCAAAACTATACGGACGCTTTACGTTGTATTTTTTAACCCAATTGATGATACTCACATGCGAAATCCCCAAAATGCGTTCAATTTCCCGATAGCTCAAACCCTCCAGATATAGCTGTAAAGCTTTATTGACATAATAAGAATCTATTTGCTTACCTACTTTGTTTACAGTGAAATAATAAGCGCATTTCTTGCACTTGTAGCGCTGTCTGTCTTTTATAACACCACTTTTAACATACTCATCGGAATTGCAGTTTGGGCAACAGGTAATTTTCATATATATAATATTTTTGCATAAATATACTTTTTTAGCAGATTAAATCAAAATGTTTTTAATCATTTTTACATCAACTTCTTAATACTCTCTTTATTTTATTGGATATTCATTAAAATTATCAAGTTTTTACTAAACTAAACACAATTCAAAAAATTATTTTGAAATCACTTTCACAAAATAACTCGTTTTAAATAAACGGAATGCTAAAAATGACATTGCAGTGCTCTTTTTGCTGAAAAATTTAAAAAAATTAGACTCAAAAAGTATTTTGAAAAGCCAACAGCATCAATAACCATTATTAAATTATGAGTTTTTTAACCTAATTATTGAGCATTTCATTATTTTTAATGTTCTATCTGTTTTTATGTACTTATTACAACGTTTTCGTAATTTTTTTATACGAAATACAAACTTTGTCTTATTTTTGTAAAAATACATCAAACAAAATAAATGGAGAAACAAGGATTATATTTACCGGAATTTGAAAGAGACAATTGTGGCGCTGGATTTATTTGCAACTTGAAAGGCGAGAAATCGAACAAAATAATTCATGATGCGTTAGAAATCCTTATTAAGCTTGAACACCGCGGTGCGGTAAGCTCTGATGGCAAAACCGGTGATGGTGCAGGAATATTGATTGATATTCCTCACGAGTTCTTTGTAAAAAACACCTCGTTTAGCTTGCCTAAACCAAAAGAATATGCCGTGGGAATGGTTTTTTTATCACAAAATGATAATCAACTTAATTTCTTTAAAAATTGCCTGGAAACCGAAATAAAAAATCAGGGATTGGCAGTTCTGGGATGGCGAAAAGTTCCTGTTAACAAAACACATCTGGGAAAAATCGCTGCCAAAAATGAACCTGCCATTGAGCAAATATTTATTGGAAAAAACCGATTGCCATTGACCGAAAACCAGTTCAATGCAAAATTGTTTGCTGCACGTAAAATTGCGGAACATGCGGTTGAAAACTCAAAATTGTCCGACAGGAAAAAATTCTATCTGCCAAGTTTATCAACTACTACACTTATATATAAAGGACTTTTAATTCCTGAGGACATCAGAAATTATTACACCGACTTATCAAATCCCGATTTGGTTACCCGTTTGGCTTTGGTGCATCAGCGATTTTCAACAAATACTTTTCCTTCCTGGGATTTGGCGCAACCATTCAGGTATATGTGCCACAATGGTGAAATCAATACGCTACGTGGCAACATCAACAGGATGAAAGCGCGTGAAGAATTAATGAAAAGCCCAATTTTTGGCGATGACATCAAAAAATTGTTTCCTATTATTTTGGATGGAAAATCGGATTCGGCATGTATGGATATGGTGGTGGAATTGTTGTTGATGACCGACCGTTCTTTGCCCGAAGTGATGATGATGATGGTTCCTGAAGCCTGGGAAAAAGACCGCGCCATGGGCGATGCGAAAAAAGCGTTTTACGAATACAATTCCTGTATTATGGAACCTTGGGACGGACCAGCATCGATACCGTTTACTGATGGAAATTATATTGGCGCCTTATTGGACCGTAACGGATTACGACCTTCACGATATACAGTAACAAAAGACGGAAATGTAGTCATGTCCTCTGAAACGGGCGTTTTAGACATCAAACCTGAAAATGTGGTGCACCACGGAAGATTAGAACCGGGAAAAATGTTTTTGGTGGATATGAATGCCGGCCGAATTATCAATGATGAAGAAATAAAACAAAAAATTGTTTCCGAAAAACCATACAGAAAATGGCTCAATAAAAATTTATTGCCGTTGGCTGATGTTCCTTATACCGGAAACAAAACACCAAAGGAAGAAATAAATTTACTGGCGCGACAGAAAATTTTTGGTTACACGCTTGAAGAAATAAATACACTTATTACCCCAATGGCAACCGGTGGAAAAGAAGCCATAGGCTCTATGGGAAATGACACGCCATTGGCCGTTTTGTCTGATGAACCACAATTGTTGTTCAATTATTTTAAACAATTGTTTGCGCAAGTTACCAATCCACCTTTGGATGGAATAAGAGAAGAAATTGTAACCGATTTTAGTTTGGCCATTGGCGGAGACAGAAATATTTTTGACATTTCAGATCAGCAATGTAAAAAACTGAAAATTCAGAATCCAGTGATTTCAAATGCGGATATTGACAAATTAAAAAGCATTGACCATCCCGATTTTAAATCCGTTTCAATCTCAACATTGTACGACATCACAAAAGGCTTAAATGGCATTGAAGCTGCGCTAAAAACTATGGTGAAACAGGCTTACAAAGCGGTTTCGGAAGGATGTAACATCGTTATTTTATCCGACAGAAATGTGAATGAACATTTCGCACCGATACCTATTTTGTTAAGTTGCTCTTACGTTGGCAGTCAATTAAGTAAAATGGGACAACGTTCCAGTTTTGGCATAGTGATAGAATCGGCTGAACCGCGTGAACCGCATCATTTTGCCACCTTGTTCGGGTATGGCGCCAGTGCCGTTAACCCATATATGATCAATGAAATAATACAGCAGCAAATTGATGAGGAAGAAATTGTTGGGATTTCCGCAGAAAAAGGCATCGAAAACTTCAATAAAGCCATTGCAACGGGAGTTTTAAAAATTATGAATAAAATTGGAATTTCCACTTTGCATTCTTACCGCGCTTCACAAATTTTTGAAATTTTAGGTTTAAACACCGCTTTTACCGAAGAATATTTTCCAAACACACCTTCACGTATTGAAGGAATTGGCTTGTATGATATAGAAAAAGAAATTTTCTTGCGTCACAGAAGTGCCTTTCCTCCTCTTGAAATTGCAGGAAATCTTCCTTTAAATATTGGTGGTGATTACCGTTGGAGAAGAAATGCGGAACGCCATATGTTCAATCCGACCACCGTTTCAAAACTGCAGCAGGCCGTGCGAACCAACAGTTACGAAAGTTATGAAGTTTACGCAAAAGATATAAATGAGCAAAGTGAAAAATTAATGACACTGCGTGGCATGTTTGAATTTAACAATTTAGATCCAATTCCTTTGGAAGAAGTGGAACCTTGGACAGAAATTGTTAAACGTTTTAAAACCGGAGCCATGTCTTATGGGTCTATCAGCCAGGAAGCCCACGAAAATTTAGCGATTGCGATGAATCGTATTGGCGGCAAAAGCAATTCTGGGGAAGGCGGAGAAAACAAAAACCGTTTCAGAAAAGATTTAAATGGCGATAGCCGAAATAGTGCCATTAAGCAAGTGGCATCGGGTAGATTTGGTGTTTCAACTAATTATTTAACCAATGCAAAAGAAATTCAAATCAAAATGGCACAAGGCGCAAAACCTGGAGAAGGTGGCCAGTTGCCGGCAGATAAAGTATTGCCTTGGATTGCAGAGTGCAGAAGTTCAACGCCTTATGTTGGATTAATTTCGCCTCCGCCGCATCACGATATTTATTCCATCGAAGATTTGGCGCAGCTGATTTTTGATTTGAAAAATGCCAACAGGGAAGCCAGAATCAATGTAAAACTCGTTTCAAAAGTAGGTGTTGGCACCATCGCTGCTGGTGTAGCAAAAGCAAAAGCTGATGTAATTTTAATTTCCGGCTATGATGGCGGCACGGGAGCATCACCATTAACTTCGCTTCGACATGCAGGATTGCCTTGGGAACTTGGCATTGCAGAAGCACAGCAAACTTTGGTGCTGAACAATTTAAGAAACAGGGTGGTTTTGGAATGTGACGGACAGTTAAAAACGGGTCGTGATGTTGCAATTGCTTGTTTATTAGGTGCTGAAGAATTTGGATTTGCCACAGCGCCTTTGGTAGCTTCCGGCTGTATTATGATGCGTAAATGCCATTTAAATACTTGTCCGGTCGGCATTGCAACCCAAGATCCTGAATTGCGCAAAAACTTTAAAGGAACACCGGAGCATGTCATTAATTTCATGTATTTCGTCGCCAAAGAATTGCGTAAAATTATGGCATCATTGGGTTTCAGAACCATCAACGAAATGGTGGGCCAAAGTCAAAAAATAAATGTAAACAAGGCTATTGAGCACGCCAAAGCAAAGGGAATTGACTTGTCGCCTATTTTGCACAAACCAGAAACAAACAAGCCATTATACAATACGGAATCCCAAAATCATGAATTGGAAAACGTCCTGGATTTCGACATTCTAAGAATGGGACATCCGGCGATTTACAGAAAAGAAAAAATGTTTTTGGAATTTCCGATAAAAAATACCGACAGAACGGTTGGCGCCATCGTCAGCAATGAATTGTCTAAAATATACGGTGACAATGGCTTGCCTGAAGATACGTTAAACTTGAAATTTAAAGGTTCGGCCGGACAAAGTTTTGGCGCATTTGCAACCAAAGGATTAACCATGCAGGTTGACGGAAACACAAACGATTATTTGGGAAAAAGCTTGTCGGGCGCAAAATTAATCATTAAAAAACCCGAAGAAGCCACTTTTGCTTCAGAAGAAAATATTATTGTAGGAAATGTGTCGCTATATGGCGCCACCAATGGTGAAGCTTACATCAACGGCATTGCAGGCGAGCGTTTTTGTGTGAGAAATTCGGGTGCCATTGCGGTTGTTGAAGGCGTTGGAGATCACGGATGTGAATATATGACGGGTGGCAAAGTGGTGATTTTGGGCAAAACAGGAAGAAATTTTGCAGCAGGAATGAGTGGCGGAATCGCCTATGTTTTTGATGCAGACGGGAAATTCAGAAAGGGATTGTGCAATATGGAAATGGTTGAATTTGATTCCATTTTTGAAGCTGATGAAAAAGATTTAAAACAAATGATAAAAAATCATTTCAAATATACCAACAGCGATTTGGCTTACAGAATTTTAGATGATTGGGAAAATAGTCTGTGCAATTTTGTGAAAGTAATGCCTACCGATTATAAAAAAGCATTGATGAGACTAGAAATGGAAAATAATATTAAAACAGCAACTGTTTAGTTATGGGAAAAATAACCGG
>CAZBGP010000033.1:0-23369 GCA_964491495.1 uncultured Lutibacter sp.
TTTAAATCCGCTTTTTCCTTAAGCTCAATTTTTAGTTCCTTATAATTATTTTCAACTTTGGTTTGTTCTCCCCAAGGCATTTCCCATACTTCATTAAAATCGCTTGCTGTTGCATTTGTGATTTCAAAATTAGCCTTTAAAGAAGTTGCATCTTTTAAATCGAAACCGCCTAAATTTGATGTTTTTATGACTTCCTTATTTTTGAAAGTCACCAAATAGGTTGGCTCCCCTATTTCAGTCAATTTAAATTCGACTTTTACATTGTCATCTGGCGAAGCAACAGTTGTTTGCCAATCGTTCTTTTTTGAACAGGAAAACAACAATATACTGATGAGCACTATGCTCAATTTTAAACTTTTATTCATTTCTATTGATTTTTCATTTCTAATAAAACAATGGAAAATGGCGTATTTAAATTCACCATTCCGTTTTTAACCACAACTTCTGTATTTGAATAAGCATCAAGCAAAACAGTGCCTTCAGCAAATTCAGCACCTACATTCATTTGTTTTTCACCTATTTTTAAATCTAATCCAACAACTACAGCATCCTTAAAATTTTCTTTTGAATACGTTCTCTGAAAAACATAAGGTTGTTCGCTGATCATTTTATGCATTCCGGCACCAACCGCAAGATGGTTGTTTCTAAATTTTCCTAACTTTTGCCAATGCGCCAAAATTTCTTTGGTTTTTGCATTATTTTCAATGTCGCTCCAGTTCATATTGGAACGCAAGGTGGCATCGCCAACAGTGCCTTCAATAATCAATGAACGGGCAGATTCGTCACCGTAATATACTTGAGCAGCACCTGGGCACAATAATAATTTGGTGGCCGATTCAAAAGTTTTTGTTCTTTCTTTGTCGAAAGGATCGCTGTCATCATGTGAACTGATATAATTCAACACGCCAAAACCTTTTAAATCATTGCTTAAAATAGCATTGTATTTTGAAAAAAGCGCTTCATAAGAAGGCAGTTGAGCCGCATTCCATTTGAATTCAAAATTGATCAGACTGTTAAAACCATTCTCAAAATAATTGACTTTTTTGTCACCAAAATCATAAGTTTGGCCACTGGAAATGCTGTAATTATACACTTCACCAACCAAATAAAAGTCATTAGTATCCAACACTTTCTTCGGATTGTTAACTTTCCAAAAATTGAAAGCATAATTACATTCCTTTTTAAAATCTCCCCAAACACTTTCTTCAGTATGTTTCACAGTATCAGCTCGGTAACCGTCAATTCCGAATTCGGTAATATAATCCGTCAGCCATTTAATGATGTAATATTTTGGGGTTCTCGGATAGCCTGTTCTTTTGAAAAAATCTTCCAGTTCTTTCATTTCCTGGTCGTATCTTCCTTCTGCTTTCCATTTGTCGGCCAAATGTTTCGGGATTTCAACAGATGCATTGCTTTCAGTTTTTATGTCTGGAAGGTTTTTAACCAAGGTACAGGCTGTGGTAGATTCATAAGTCTGATAATCACATTGCGGACCGGTTCTAACCCAGTCGGATGGCCAAACCTCATCAACATCCGTTACTGGCCCTGTATGGTTAATAACACCATCCAACACAATCCTGATTCCTTTTTTATGGGCGATTTCAACCATATTTTTCAAATCTGCCATGGTTCCGAAATTAGGATCCAAAGCAGTCCAATCTTTTGCCCAATAGCCGTGAAAAGCATACGTTGCGCCGGTACCTTCATCAACGGCACCGTGAATTTGCTCCACAATAGGGGTAAACCAAATGGCGTTAATTCCTAATTCTGTAAAGTAACCTTCTTCAATTTTTTTTGTGATTCCTTTGATGTCTCCGCCTTCAAATCCACGCATTTTCGCCGTTGGTTTTGTTCGGTTAAAATTGATATCGTTTAAAGAATCTGCATTGTAAAATCGGTCGGTCAGCAAAAAATAGATATTCGCGGATTCCCATAAAAATGGTTTTTTAGCGTTGGTTGCATCAGTCATTGCAGTATTTTTATGTTGTTTTAATTCAGCACAACCCATGAACAGCATTAAAAAAAGTATTAAGGTTACATATTTTGTCATCTATCAGAATTTTATTTTTAAGTTTTTAGTTTTACTGTTTTTAAGTGAAATTAAAACCGTCAAGGTGTTATTTTCTTCACGCCATTCAAAATTGTGACCTTTAACTTTTTTAGGTTTTGATGCAATATTATGAACTATGAATTTAATTACTTTTGATGAAAATTCAAAATTACTTCCCAATTTTTGTTCAATTTCAATTTCCAATCGCTTGTTTTTGAATTCGCTTTCAAAAGTCAGCATTTCATACATTCCTTTTTCAAATGCATTTGGCGTTTCACCGTCATCATTGTACAAATGCCCTTCGCTTTCTTTAACGGTTTCATCAAAATAAAAGTGTAACTCAAATGATTTTAAATGGTACAATCCCGTATTTTGAATGGGTTGAATCTTTGGAATAAAAGCACCGCCACGAACATACACCGGAATACTTTGTTCATTTAAGGAAACCGATTTTGATTGTCCGCCCACAACTTTTTCATCAGTATAAAAATGATACCAATTTGAATTTTCTGGAAAATAAACTTCTTGCTCAGAAACGCCTTGTTTTACTACCGGACTCACCAAAAAACTGTCTCCCCACAAATACGTTTTGTCGTTGATAAATGAGGATGCATTGGCATTTTCAAAAAATATTGGATGCATTAACGGGGTTCCTTTTTGGTTGTTTTCAAAAACCAAGGTATAATTATAAGGCAACAAACTGTAACGCAATTCGATTGATTTTTTGGCCAAAGCCTTTGTTTTCGGTTCTCTAAAAATTGGTTCAGACGGCACATCTTCCTGTGCGTGCGGACGATAAATAGGTTGAAAAACGCCATATTGCAACCAACGCGTGTACAATTCATCATCTAAATTGGCGCCTGCAAATCCACCCAAATCGGAATGCATAAATGCCATTCCCTGCATTCCCATTTGTAAGGCAATTTCTGGTTGCGACTGTAATCCGCCCCAAGTTCTGTTTACGTCTCCCGACCACGGAATCATGCCGTAATGCTGGGAACCTGAATAACCGGCGCGCATTAAAATAAACGGACGCTGATCTGGAAACTCCTTTTCATAGCCTTCAAAAATGAGTTTTGCCCAATTGTGGCCGTAAATATTGTGAACCTCATCGGCCGAACCAGTTGCGTGCTGCAAATCTGAAGGATGCACTTCAGGTTCGCCTAAATCGCCCCACCAACCGGCAACGCCATAATCGGCAAATTTTTTGTAAACATCCCAAAACCATTGTTTTCCTTCAGGCTTAAAAATATCGATGATTCCTGTGTTTCCGAAGTAAAAATCGTAAGCATAAGGTTTCCCTTCTTTGGTTTTTCCCAAAATATCTTTCGCTACCGCTTCATCCCATTTGCCGGAAGTGGTCAACACAAAAGGCTCTGTAATCAAAATGGTTTTGACGCCTTTTTTTGTTAAATCGGCAATCATTTTTTTCGGATCAGGAAATGAATCTTTATAAAATTCCAGATTTCCCATCGTGCCTTTTAATTCTTTTCCAAACCAGTATAAATCCAAAATAATGGCATCAACCGGAATTTCTTCTTCCAGAAATTTATCAATCGTATTGATGGTTTCTTCCTGAGAATGGTATCCAAACCTGCTCGAAAAATTCCCCAGCGCCCAACGCGGAATCATAGGTTGCTTCCCTGTTAAACTGGTGTATTGGTTGATTAAATCTTTCCATGAATCACCCGCAACCACCTGATAGGTTTTTCTGCCTGAAATAGTTTCATAGATTAAGGAATTGTCTTTTTTGCTGTCCAAATCCAAATAGCCAATCGGCGCATTGTCAAAATGAACCGCATATAAATTGGAAGAATACACCAAAGGCATGGTAAAATTCATCAATTCAGATCGTGTTTCATAGCCGTAATGAGCCCGGTTGTACAATTGCAGTCGGTTGCCCCTGCGGTTCATACCCAAAGCACGTGCACCTCCGCCATACAAAATTTCATCGGCCGTTAAATTGAAATCCAAGGTTTCAAATTCATCCGTTTTAACATAGCCTTTTCTTTCAGAAATTAAAGGCTTATTTTTATAAAAATAGGCAATTTGAAATGGCGTTTTGGTGATTTGAACGGATATGCCTGCTGTTGTTAACTGAATGGCATTTTCCTTTTCAGAAACTTTAAATTGCAAATTTTCAGGATTCAAAACCACCGCATGCGAATTTGGATCGTAAACTTCCCCGTTTGGAATGAAGGTTGTTTCCACAATTTTATCCGAATAGGGTTTTATTTGATAAGCACCATCTTTCGTTTTTATTTCAATAAGATCTTTTTTTTGATTCAGTGAAACAAATTTTCTGTCGGCATTTTGTGCATTTAAAAATGTACTTCCTGTAAGAAGAAAAAAGAGGAAAATTTTAGATAGCTTCATTTAGTTTTTATTTAATAAAAATTGAACAGGAATTTGAAAACGTTGGTTCCAAGAATTTTCGGAATGGTCCTGGCCTTCAAATTTTAAGTTTCTTGAATTTGAGACATCATAACCTTTCAGCTTCAAAACTTCATCTACCCGATGTTGGTATGGTAAATAAAATTCATCCAACGTTTTTGTGCCGTAATCAAAATAAATTTTATGTGTTTTTGGTGAAGGCAGGTTTTCTTTCAAATAAGTGAAAAAAGTTTCTGGAACCGGAGAATTTTCCTGTGGGGAAAACCCAATCCAATGGGTTGACAAACAAGCTGCGCCTCCAAAAACCTCTGGATATTCGCACAAAGCATACATTGAAATTAAGCCGCCCATACTTGATCCGGCAATAAAGGTATTTTCTGAATTTGTGTAGACCGAAAAATTACTGTCGATAAATGGTTTCACTTCTTCAACAATAAACTTTAAATAATTGTCGGAATTTAACCCTTTAAAATCGGTTCCAAATTGCTTTGTTGCAGTTTCAAAGACAGAATCCTTAAATTTTTGCGGCAATAAATCAAATGGTTTTTGCGGATAATAATCGGTGTGGCGAATGTCTGAATGATTCCAGATTGCCACCACGATACAGTCTTTTATTTTTGAAGAATCCAGTAGACTGCCAATAATTTCATCCACTTTCCACTCTTGTTTGTTCCAAGTCGTTTCGGCATCAAACAACATTTGTCCGTCGTGCATATACAAAACAGCATATTTTTTATTTTCGTCATAATCAATTGGCAACCAAACATCAACATTCCGATGCCTAACATATTTCGAAGGAAAACTATCAATTCTTTTAAGGATTCCGCTCGATAGTTTGATGCTGTCCAAAGTCTTCACAACAAATTTATTTTCAGCGGTAATTATTTTTGATTCCTTACAGGAAATAAAAAACAAAGAAATCATGAAAAGAAATTTGAACAGCTTCATTATGTTACTTTTTGGTGGTGAACATTAAAACGCCTTTTGAACCAATTTCTAAATTGTTTTCAAACATAAACGCTTCATCGGTGATTATATTTTTAACTAATTTTCCAGTTAAACCAACCTCTTCAAATCGGTTTAAATCCAATGAAATCGGTTTATCATTTTTGTTCAATATCACCGTCACTATTTCGTCATTTCTTATTCTGAACAATGTATAAACCCCATTTTCAGGCGCAAAATGAATTGTTTTTCCTGAATGGATGGCCTCGCTGTTTTTACGATAATTCAACACTTTCTTCAAAAACGATTGCATTTCGGCTTGGTCAGAAGTCAATCCTTCACCCGTAAAACCATTTACTTTATCATCCTTCCATCCTCCGGGAAAATCAGTTCTTATCAATCCGTGATCTCCGGGTTTGGCGCTGTTTTGCATTAAAATTTCGGCTCCGTAATACAATTGCGGAATTCTTGGCAAGGCGAGCATATAACCCAAAGCCATTTTGGTATTTACCAAATTTTCTTTTAATTGGGTAAAAATTCGGTCCATATCGTGATTGTCTGGAAATAGCATGATGTTGTTCGGATTGGCGTAAGAAAAATCGTTTGCCAAACCTTCATACATTTTCACAAAACCTTTGTCCCAGCTTTCCGTTTCATTTAAGGCATCAACAATGGCTTTTTGCATTGGAAAATCCATCGTGGAAGATAAATTGGAAACGTAGCCGTCCTTATTTTTTGCGCCTTGCTGCCAGTAGCCAACCAATAACGGATTGGTGCTCCACTCTTCGCCAACAATGCTGAAATTAGGGTATTCTTTCATAATGGCGCCGGCCCAATCACTCATAAATTGTTTGTTTGGATACGGATAAGTATCTTGCCTGATGCCACCCAAATCGAGGGTTTCTATCCACCAAATACTGTTTTGGATTAAGTATGTTGCCAACAAAGGATTGCGTTGGTTTAAATCGGGCATAGAAGAAACAAACCAGCCTTCACTCATTAAATTTCTGTCTTTAACTGATGCGTATGGGTCCTGATTGGTGGTTCTGCGGTGATTGGTCACCACCATATTATTTTTTAAAAATTCGTCCTGATAATTCACCCAATCGCTGGCAGGCAAATCTTTCATCCACCAATGTTCCAGACCAATATGGTTTGCAACCTGGTCCATAATCAATTTTATTCCTTTATTTTTTGCACTTTGCGCCAATTCCTTATAATCTTCCATCGTTCCAAAACGCGGATCAACTTCATAAAAATTGGTCATCGCATAACCGTGATAAGAAGCTTCTTTCATATCATTGGTCAGCACCGGCGTTGGCCAGATGGCTGTAAATCCCATTTCTTCGAGATAATCCAAATGATTGGTCATTCCTTTGATATCACCCCCATGACGTCCATAATCATTTTTTCTGTCAACGGTTTTTTCGTTCATTGTTTTTACAACATCATTGGTAACATCTCCATTCGCAAAACGATCGGGCGTGATCAAATAAATAACATCCGAGCTGTTAAAACCTTGCCTTAATTTTGAATCTTGGCTTCGCTCCTTCAATTCATAGGCAACAGAAAAATTGTTGCGCTTGCCTTTTTTTGAAAAGTTGATGTTGAATTTCCCTGAAACCGCCTTCGAAAGATCTAAATTCAGGAACAAATAATTGTTGTTTCCCGTTTTTTTGACGGCTGAAATCTGAATATTTTTATTGTTGACTGAAGGCGTAAATTGCGCTATGTCTTTTCCGTAAATCAACAGTTCCAGTTGATTATTCTCCATCCCAACCCACCAATAGGCCGGTTCAATTCTATCGATTTTTTGGGCAAATAAAGTACTTCCTAAAATGAAAAGTATTAGGGAAAAAAGATTTTTCATATCTGTTATTTAAAATTTATACAGTGACCAATTGGTTTGACGGGATTATAATTTCTTCGGAATCCACCATCATTTTTAGGTCGTTTTCCGATTCATTAAAGAACTTGCATTCAGTCTGGCTTTTATAAACCTTGAGTATATTTCCCCTAAAATTGATGGTAAATGAATACGATTTCCATTCTTTGGGGATTTGTGGGCTGAAGGATAAAATACCGTCTTCCCATACGCGCATACCGCCAAATCCCTGTACAATAGACATCCAGGTTCCTGCCATACTGGTAATGTGACAACCTTCATGAACTTCGTGGTTGTAATCATCCAAATCCAAACGTGAAGTTCGAACATATTGCTCATAGGCTTTTGGCATTCTGTCTATGGAAGCTGCCAAAATGGAATGCACGCAAGGCGATAATGAAGATTCATGAACCGTTAATGGCTCGTAGAAATCGAAATGATGTTCCAATTCTTCTTTATCAAATTTATTTTCAAAAAAGAACATGCATTGCAAAACATCGGCTTGTTTAATATAACAAGAACGCAAAATGCGATCCCAAGACCATTTTTGGTTAATTGGCCTTTCGGAAGTTGATAAATCAGCTACAGGAATTAATTCTTTGTCCAAAAATCCGTCCTGCTGCAAATAAACATTGTGATCCAAACTGAATGGAAAATACATATTTTCGGCAACCTGTAACCATTTTTTGGTTTCTTCATCGGTCAATTTTGTTTTGGCCATGACGCGTTTAAAATCTTCAGGATACTCATTTTCTACCCTATCTATACATTCTGCAGCATATTGAATGCACCATTTCGCCAAATAGTTGGTATAAAAATTATTGTTTACGTTGTTTTCATATTCATTTGGACCGGTAACGCCCAAAACAACATATTGGCCTTTTGCTTCTGAAAAATTTGCGCGCTGATGCCAAAAACGTGCAACAGCAATGATCACTTCCAGTCCGAATTTTGGAACATATTCAAAATCCTGGGTGTAATTTACATAATTGTAAATTCCGTAAATCATCGCACCGTTTCTGTGAATTTCTTCAAAAGTGATTTCCCATTCATTATGGCATTCTTCGCCATTCATGGTGACCATAGGATATAAAGCCGCACCGTTTTTAAATCCAAGTTTTTCCGCATTTTCTATGGCTTTATCCAACTGATTGTAGCGGTACAACAATAAATTTTTCGCTACGCTGGCATCTTTTGTAGCCATATAAAAAGGAATACAATAGGCTTCCGTATCCCAATAAGTGCTTCCGCCGTATTTTTCGCCGGTGAAACCTTTCGGACCAATATTTAATCTTGCATCGGTTCCCAAATAGGTCTGGTTCAATTGAAAAATATTGAATCGAATGCCTTGTTGCGCCTTTATATCTCCTTCAATAATGATATCGGCAGTGTGCCAAATGTCAGACCAGGCTACTTTCTGACTTTCCAATAGTTTAGAAAAACCTAATTTAAAAGCTTGTTTAACATTGTTAAAAGCCGCTTCAATCAATGCCTCTTTTGGGTAATTTAGAGAACTTACGCAGCTTCCATATTTATAAATGGTTGCGGTATCGCCTTTATTGACATTTATCTTATAGGTATAATGCAATGTTTTTTCTTCAACTTCAGTTTGTTGTAAAGGATCGACTTTTTCATTATTTACCGCAAACGAAACTTCCATGGCGGTTGCCACGTGAAATGCTGTTTTTAAGGTTTTTGAAAGAATGCAACCGTTATTTTTGCCGCTGACAATTTTCAGGATTTCCCAAAAATATTCATCGTAATTAGAATCTTCATTTTTAATACCGGCATCAATATAAGGCGAAAAGGTAATTTCCCCTGAAAAATTTACTGCTTTTACAGCATATTCTATGGCGCCTGTTTCATTGTATTTTAGACTTATAAAACGTTTTGCAGAAACTTGAACTTCTTCTCCGGTTTCAAGAATCGCATAAAAAGAACGGCTTAGCCAGCCTTCTTTCATATTTAATTCTCTTTTAAAATTTGAAACTTTACAGGTATTTAAATCCAGTTTTGTTTCATTGATTTGGATGTCAATGCCAATCCAGTTTGGCGCATTCAGCACTTTGGCAAAATACTCCGGATAGCCGTTTTTCCACCAGCCCACTCTGGTCTTATCGGGATAATAAATACCGCCAATATAACTTCCCTGAAAGGTTTTTCCGGTATACGTTTCCTCAAAATTGGCACGCTGTCCCATAGAACCATTGCCAATACTGAACAAACTTTCTGAAGCTTCCACATTTTCGGGATCAAAGCCTTCTTCTATAATTGACCATTCGTAAGGCTTAATATAATCTTTGTTCATCTTTTTTAATTCATTAGATTTTTTAAAAAATCGGGCGTGATCGCTGTCATATCTTTAAAAACATAATCTGCTTCATATAACACATTCAAATCTCCAATTCCTATACTTATCATTTTCGCTGCATTTGCAGCTTGTATTCCTGCAATGGCATCTTCTACAACCACACAGTTTTCGGGATTCATCCCTAATTTTTTAGCGCCTATTAAAAATACTTCAGGATCAGGTTTTGCTTTAGAAACGTCATTACCATCAACAATGGCAGTAAATCTGTTTAAAAGTCCTACTTTCTCCAAAATTAAAGGAGCGTTTTTACTGGCCGAACCCAATGCATATCTGATGTCATTGATTTCTAAAAAATTCAACAAATCATTTACGCCGGGCAAAATTTCTTCGGAAGTCATTTTGTTGACATACTCCAGATATTCTGTATTTTTCTGAAGCAATAATTTTTCCTTTTCAGCCCTTGGCAATTCCACTTTTCCAATCGACAATAAAATTTCAAGTGATTGAATTCTGCTTACACCTTTTAACAATTCATTTTGTGCTTCGGTAAAATCGAAGCCCAAGGCGTTCGCCAAATTTCTCCAGGCCAAATAATGATATTTCGCTGTATCTACGATAACGCCGTCTAAATCAAATATGAATGCGATTTCTTTCTTCATTTAAATTTTTATTAAACTGTATCATCCACATCTTTTACCCTTACCACCAATATGGCAGCAATTAGTAAAGAAACACCGCTAATTAACAACGCATAAATTGGGTTTCCTCCATAAAAATATTTTACGATTGGGCCGCCAATAATGGCATTTATGATTTGTGGAATTACAATAAAGAAATTGAAAATCCCCATATAAACACCCATTTTTTTAGCAGGAATTGATCCTGCCAATATTGCATAAGGCATGGCCAAAATACTTGCCCAGGCAATTCCAATACCAAACATGGATAAAAACAACCAGTTTTCATTTGGCACAAAATAAATAGAAATAAGACCTAAACCACCAAAAACCAATGAAACGGCATGGGTTAATTTTCGACCTATTTTTTTAGCGATTGCCGGTAAAAAGAAGGCATATACGGCTGAAACAGCATTGTAAACACCAAATAAAATACCAACCCAGTCTCCCGCAATTTGATAGGCATCTCCGTGATCATTTAAAGACAATCCGTAAATATGATGCGCAATGGCAGGTGTTGAAAATACCCACATCCCAAACAAACCAAACCAGGAAAAAAACTGAACCGAACTCAATTGCCTCATTGTTAAAGGCATTTTTTTAAAATCAGAAAAAATATCTAATAAGCTTGATTTTTCCTCAGCGGCTAAATCTTCTTCTGTTTCAGGAGCACTAAATTGTGCGGTTTCTTCCGGAGAATATTCTTTGGTGGTAAATACGGTAACCAAAATACTGGCCACTAAAACCCCTGCGCCAATTACAAATGACAATAATAAGTTGAGCGGAACTTCGCCTTCTGCAGCGGTATTTGCGACACCAAACCAATTAGACAAAGCATAAGGCAACCAGGAGCCAATTACGGCACCAATACCTATTAAGATGGTTTGCACACTAAATCCAAGTGTTCTTTGATCTGAAGGCAATAAATCGGCCACCAAAGCCCTAAAGGGTTCCATAGCCACATTAAAGGAAGCATCCATAATCATTAACATTCCGGCTCCAACCCACAATGCAGGTAAAAAGGCCGTAAACATATCGGCATTTGGCATTAAAATTAATCCCATTGATGCCAATATAGCCCCGGTTAAAAAGTATGGCCTTCTTCGTCCAAGTTTCGTCCAGGTTCTGTCACTGTAATAACCAATAATGGGCTGAACTATTAAACCGGTTAATGGCGCCACCACCCAAAACCAAGAAAGTTCATGGACATCTGCGCCAAAAATTTGCAATATTCTGCTGGCATTGGCATTTTGCAGCGCAAAACCCATTTGAATTCCAAGGAAACCGAAACTCATGTTCCAGATATCCCAGAAACTTAGTTTCCGTTTTTCCATAATGTAAGTGTTAAAAAATAAAAATACAATGAAAAGCCGATAGGCTTTAATTAATTGTTTTTGTGTGAAGTGTGAAAAATAGTACGGATCAAATATATAAATAAATTTTTAAGTTCAACCTTTTTTCAAATAAGATTTAGTTAAAAAAATGAACAATTGGGCACTACAACGTTGGAGTTCTTAATTGATTTTGAGTTTCAGGTTTCAAGTTTTTTGACTTTCTATTTTAAAATTTAAATAACCTTAAGTCTTTTTTCTCTATTCTCTTTTCTTTTTTCTTATAGATAAACTTAAAATTATCAACTATCTAAAGTCGATTTTCTGATTTTTAAATTGGGTGATATCACAATTTTTTGAAACTCGCCAGGTGCTGTACTCTCAATTCTGTTGATTAACAATTCAGCAACCTGTTTGCCCATTAAAAATCCGTGTTGTTCAACACAAGTCAATGGCGGATCGGTATATTCAGAAATTAAACCGCTGGTAAAACCAATAATGGCAATGTCTTCAGGTATTTTTAAACCACTTTCTTTGGCAACTTTTAAAGCGATTGCTGCATATATTTCGTTTACCGCTAAAATGGCATCGGGCGGATTTTTAACAGCGAACACTTTTTTTATTTGTTCATATAAATCCAAATTGTCATCAATTTTGTAAATCAGGCTTTCATCAACAGAAATCTTATTTTTACTTAACGACTTTATATAGCCTTTTTTTCGCAATGACCCAACCGTAATAAAATCTTGGGTTGTTAACAAAGCAATTCTTTTTGCACCTATTTCAACCAAATGGTTTGTGGCCTTAAATGCACCGCCAACATCATCAATAATCACTTTGTCACATTCAATATCATCATTAATTCTGTCAAACAGCACCAGCGGAAAATCATCTTTAATAATAGCTTCAAAATGTTTAAAATTTTGATTTTGCTGGGTTTCCCTTGCAATTGAAACGATTAAACCGTCCACACTTCCATTGGTGAGCACGCTCATGTTGGAAACCTCCTTTTCATAAGATTCATTAGACAAACATACCATAACATTATATCCCTTTTCAGAGGCATATTTTTCAATGCCATTGATAACCGTAGAAAAAAAATGATGCACAATTTCAGGTACAATTACGCCAATAACTGAGGTTTTTTGGCTACGGAGCTGTAAAGCCAGGTTGTTTGGCTTGTAGTGATAATAATCGGCAAAAGCCTTAATTTTCCCTCTTGTTTCTTCACTAATTTCATGACTGTCTTTTAGCGCTTTTGAAACCGTAGAAATGGACACGCCAAATTCTCTTGCAATTTTTTTAAGGGTAATTCTTGGCTTCATTTCTATTTTAAATTTATTTTATTATTTAACCAAACAGTTGCTCATTTACAATTGTTGAATGAAAAATTTGCGCCCGCATCATTTATGGTAAAACTGCAAGTTTCTTTACCACAAATATAAAATTATTACTTAAATTTACTCCAAATTCAAGACAAACATATCATTAATTTTAATCAAAAATTTTAGAATATGGCCTTAATTTAAAATTTTCTCCAAAAAGTCCTAAAAAAACATAGGCAAACTCTAACGTTTGCGTAAAAAAGTTACAAACACGAAAACGTTTGCGAAACATTATTATTAGCACTTATTATTGTTAAATAAATGTTAAGTACCTAACTTCACGAAGTGAAATGTAATAAATAGTACACCAATTTTTTTAAAACCTTAATTATTAATTAACTTAAAATAGATGAAAAATTTTAAAATTTTTTTGTTTAATGTCATGCTTCTTTTGCCTTTAGTGATGTTTGCCCAGCAAACTGTGAAAGGAAAAGTTACAGAAGCAGCGGGTGGTACAGCACTACCTGGAGTTGGCATTATTATTAAAGGAACTACTGTAGGTGCCGCAACAGATTTTGACGGGAACTATATGTTGGAAAAAGTGAAACCTGGCGATGTCTTGGTATTTTCTTATGTTGGGTTCAATACCCAATCAATTACTGTAGGAAACAATACTGTAATAAATGTTGTTTTAACGGAAAGCGCAGAGTCTCTTGGTGAAGTTGTGATCATTGGTTATGGTACTACCACCATAAAAGACGCAACAGGATCTGTGGCCGCTGTGACCGCTAAAGATTTTAACAAAGGAAATATTGTAACTCCTGCCAGCCTTATTCAAGGTCGTGTAGCGGGTGTTGACATTGTTTCTGACGGAGCACCTGGTGGCGGATCAGTTATAAGAATAAGAGGTGGATCTTCTTTAGGAGCATCAAATGATCCATTAATTGTAATTGACGGTTTGCCAATTTCGAATTCAACAGTGGGAGGTTCAACTTCTGTATTGTCTTCAATAAATCCTAATGACATTGAATCATTTTCTATTTTAAAAGATGCATCTGCAACCGCAATTTACGGTTCAAGAGCATCAAACGGGGTAATTATCATTACCACAAAAAAAGGAAAACAAGATTTTCAGGTGGATGTGAATTTAAAAACCGGCTATCAAACCTTGGCTGACAAAATTGATTTGTTCTCAGCTGCAGAATTTAGAGATTTGATTGCAAGAAGAGTTGAAGAAGGACAAACCGGAATCAGTGTGGACCAATTAGGAAATGCTAACACCGACTGGCAAGATGAAATTTACCAAGATGGTTTTACCAGTGACAATTCTATTTCAATGAGCGGTGCAATTCTGGAAAATTTGCCTGCAAGACTTTCTATTGGAAATACCCAACAACCTGGTTTAAGAAAGACATCGAAATTTGAAAGAACTTCCATCGCCCTAAACCTGAACCCAAAGTTTTTTAATGAGTCATTAAAAGTGAATTTCAATGTAAATGCCAGTGCTGAAAAAAACAGATTTGCTGATGGTGTTGAAGGTACTGCACTTTTATTTGACCCTACACAACCTGTGTATGACTCAACGTCCCCTTTTGGCGGTTTCTTTGAATACCACACCAATGGTGAACCAAACAACGCACCAAGAAATCCGGTTGCAAGTTTAATGCAAAGAAAAAATACCAGTGTGGTTGAACGCTTGTTCGGTAATGTTGAATTTGATTACAAATTTCTATTCTTACCAGAATTAAGAGCCGTTGTTAACTTAGGTTACGACAGATCTCAAGGTGATGGATCCAATACGCTTTCTGACCAAAGTATCAATGGATTTAGAACAGGAGTAAACACGCCATTTTTAGGTTCTTTCTCAGAATATACAAGTGATAGAAAAAATACCTTGTTAGATTCATATTTGGCATACAATAAAAAATTTGAAAATGTAAATATTGAAGTTACCGGAGGTTATTCTTATCAAAAATTTGAAGGTGAAGACTATAATAGCGGAAATACAATAGATCCAGATGCTGAATCAGATGTGAATACACATCCTGATGTTGTTTTAATTGGTTTCTTCGGTAGAACTAATTTATCTTTTATGGATAAATACTTGTTAACCCTTTCTTATAGAAGAGATGGAACATCAAGATTTAGTGAAGCCAACCGTTGGGGTAATTTCCCTGCAGCTGCATTGGCTTGGAAAATTAATGAGGAAGATTTCCTTAAAGATTCCAACACGCTTTCTACCTTAAAACTTAGATTGGGCTGGGGTATCACAGGTCAACAAGATATTCCTGCATCTTACGCGTATTTGGGAAGACACTTAACAGGCGACGCAGTTTCTCAATACATTTTTGGAGAAACAGCAATTGTAGTTGGAATTCCACAATCAAGATTTGAAGATATTAAATGGGAGGAAACTACTACCTACAATGCCGGTTTGGATTTTGGTTTTGCAAATGACAGAATTACAGGTTCAGCGGAAGTTTATTTAAAAGAATCTAAAGATTTATTGGCAAACGTTGCTGTGGCTGATGGTTCTAACTTTAGCAATGCAGGTTGGCAAAATATTGGAAAATTCACTTCAAAAGGGGTTGAATTTTCTCTTGGTGCCGACATTGTAAAAACAGCGGATTTTAATTGGAATGCAAACTATAATGTGAATTTAAACCAAACTGAAATTGATGAATTGGCTTTAGGTCAAGATCTTGAAGTTGGCGGTATTGCAGGTGGAACTGGTTCCAGAATTCAAGTACACAGTGAAGGTTTCGCGCCTTATTCTTATTTTGTTTTTAAACAATTATATGACACTGCAGGAAACCCAATTGAAGGCGCTTATGCCGACACTAACCAAGACGGTATTTTAAATTCAAGCGACCGATACATCTACAAAAAACCAAATGCCGACATTACTATGGGATTCCAATCAGCAATTGATTACAAAAACTTTGATTTGTCCTTCAATTTAAGAGCAAGCATTGGCAATTATATGTACAACAACGTGAATTCAGACAGAGCACAATACAATGATTTACAAGCTACAACGGCTTTAGGAAATGCACCAACATCAGTTTTAGAATCTAATTTTGTTGAAACCAGTAATGTGTTAATTTCTGATTATTTTATTGAGAATGCTTCATTCCTTAAAATGGACAATTTAACTTTTGGCTATACATTTAATAAATTTAAAAGAGATTTATCAAGCATCCATGTATTTGGAGGTGTACAAAATGTATTCACCATTACAAATTACAGCGGTTTAGATCCTGAAATTTATGGAGGAATTGACAATACAATTTATCCTAGAGCAAGAACATTCTTGATGGGCGCTAACATTAAATTTTAATAAAATATACAAAAATGAAAACAAAAAATATTTATAAATTTTATTTCTTTTTTGGGTTGTTATTCATACTTAGTGCCTGCACTGATGATTTGAATGTAACGCCAAAGGATGACGATGAATTTTTATCGGAAGCATTTTATGCCAAACCTACTGCATACAAACAGGCCTTGGCAGGAGTTTACGGGAATCTTTCATTAACAGGAACTGCAGGATCAGGATCTTCAAATTTACAAGGAATTGATGCTGGTACTAGTCAGTATATGAGGACTTTATGGTATTTGCAGGATTTGGCTGCAGATGAGCCAATTTGGTCTTATGAAAATGATGAAGGCGGTGCTGTAAGAGAAATCCAACGCAATACTTGGGGACCAAGCAACACCATTTTATTAGGTTTTTTCAGTAGAGCCATGTTTACTGTTGCTTTAACTAATGATTTTTTAAGACAGTCTTCACCTGAAGCTTTAGAAGCGAGAGGCCATACAGATGTGCTTGGAAATGATATTAAAGCCTATAGAGCAGAAGCAAGATTGCTAAGAGCTTTAGCCTATTATAATCTAATGGATTTATTTGGAAAAGCAGCTTTTGTGACAGAAAATGATCCGGTTGGAACTTTTCAAGGTCCGCAATATGACAGAGCACAATTGTTTCAATTTATTGAATCTGAGCTTATAGCGATTGAAGGTGATTTGGTTGCGCCAAGACAAAATGAATATGCACGTGCCGATAAAGCTGTTGCCTGGACAATATTGGCAAAAATTTACTTGAATGCAAAAGTTTATATTGGTGTTGACAAAAACACCGAATGTATTACTTATTCCAAAAAAGTAATTCAATCAGGTTATCAATTGGCATCAAATTATTCTTTAAACTTTTTAGCCGACAATGACTCTAATGAAGCCGGCAGAAATGAAATTATTTTTGCTACAGTTTCTGATGGTGTTGTAACCCAAAACTATGGTGCCACAACTGTTATCATCAATGGAGAAGTAGGAAGCAAAGAAGGAAATGCTGCTGCTTTAGGCGCTCAAGGTTGGGGTGGTGCTTTAAGAGTTAGAAAACAATTTGCCAACAAATTTTTAGGTGGCGCTGTTCCTTTAACCGATAAAAGAAATACCTTGATTACCTCAGGCAGAACTGCAGACATTGTAGATGTTGGAGACAGAGATTCTGGATTTATCATTACTAAGTTTAAAAATGTGACTTCAACAGGTGTTCCTGGATCGGATCCAACTTTTGTAGACACTGATTTTCCTATGTTCAGATTGGCTGATATTTATTTAATGTTCGCAGAAGCTGTTGTTAGAGGCGGTACTGGAGGAACAACAGTTGAAGCTGTTGCTTATGTAAATTTATTAAGAACGAGAGCAAGCTCAACCTTAATAACATCCTCTAACTTAAATCTGGATTTTTTAATTGACGAAAGATCAAGAGAATTGTATTGGGAAGGACACAGAAGACAGGATTTGATTAGATTTGGAAAGTACACAGGTGGTACTTACAATTGGGCATTTAAAGGAGGAAGTCCTGGAGGTATTGCTTTACCGGGTCATTTTAATGTCTATCCAATGCCGGCAAATAATTTGGCTGCCAATCCTAATTTAACCCAAAACCCTGGTTATTAACATTAAATTAAATTTAAGATGAAAAACATATTTAAATTTTTGTTCTTGTTAGCTTTAACTGTCACTGCTTTTTCTTGTGACAATGAAGACCAAGAACAATTGACAATATCGCCGAAAGGCGCAGGTGAAATTACCTCACCTGAGGCAGGAACGGTTTACGTGCTGAATCCAGCAGAAGACCAAACGAATACAATTTTAACGTTAACATGGAATTCTGCAGATTATGATGTTCCAACAGCAATAACTTATGTAGTGGAATTTGCAAAAACCGGAACTTCTTTTGCGCAACCTTTTGTTGTTGGTTCAACCAATAAAACAAATTATTCTATGAATATTGGAGAATTTAATGGCGCTGCAGTAAGTGCTGGTTTGTCTCCTTTTTTACAAGAAGGGATTGATATCAGAATTACTTCCACTGTTGGCTCATTGGGAAGTACACCTCAAGTCTCTGAAGTAATCTCAATTTTGGTGACAGCGTTCACTACCGATTTACCAAAAATATCAGTACCCGGAAATCATCAAGGATGGGATCCTGCAACAGCGCCTACATTGGCTGCTTCAGGTTTCGGAAAAACTGATTATGTTGGATATGTTTGGTTAGATGGTGGCCATAAATTTACAGCTCCAAATGCCTTAGGAAATTTCAATTGGGATTTAAACTGGGGTGATGATGGTTCATTCACTGGAAAATTAAAAGTAAATGCTGCCGATAACTGTAATGCTGCCGTAGCTGGTTATTATTATGTTCAAGCTAACACAGCCTTGTTGACCTATAAAGAAACAGCAGTTAGCTGGGGAATTATTGGTGCAGCAACGCCTACCGGATGGGACAGTGATACAGACTTAGTGTATAATTCTGTAACAAGAACACTTTCAGTTAATATTAATTTAACCGCTGGAGGATATAAATTCAGAGGTAATAATGAATGGGGGGCTTATGAATTCGGATCTTTAAATGCAGACGGTTTTATACAAGCTGGCGGTGATTTTACTTTTGACGGAACTCCTGGAAATTACCGTGTAGTGTTAGACCTTAGTAATCCAAGAGAATACACCTATACATTAACGCCTAACTTTTAATAATTATGAAATTTATATATAAAATAGTATTGCTTTCATTGGTCATCATAGGATTTAATTCCTGTGATGCAAATGAAAACTTTGAAATACTGCCGCCTCAAGAGGGAATTACAATCGATAATCCCGTTAATGGTTCTACAGTAGTACTTGACGATACCAATACGGCTAATCCGGGATTGACAATAAGTTGGTCTGCTCCTGCTTTGGCAGGAACTGCTGCAACTTATACTATTGAAGTAGCACTAACAGGGACTGATTTTGCTTCTCCTGCACTTATCGGAACAACAGAGGCCAACGTTTTAAACTTAACTGTGGTAGAATTAAACACTTTAGCGATTGATGTCTTGGAAATTCCAGGTGACGATACCCAAAGTATTGACATTAGGATATCATCCGGAGCAGTTGTTTCTGATAAAGTTTCTGTTATATTAACGCCTTACAAGGTAGAATTTACGGAATTATTTTTAGTTGGTTCTTTAACAAATTGGACTCCTGCTGAAGCATTGCCGATGACCAGACTAGGTTTCAATGAATTTGAAATCACAGTTAATCTTCCTGCTGGTGCTGAATTTAAATTCCTTCCACAAAACACAGGATGGGATGGCGATTTTGGTAAAGACCCTAATAATGCAGGTGTAATTATTCAGGAAGGAGAACAAAACGTGTCAGGTTATGCGGCAGGTAAATATAAGATTTATGTAAATTTAAATACATTTACCTTTACCGTAACTGAAGTTGTTGCTCCAATTAATTTATATTTGGTAGGCTCATTAACTGGATGGGATCCTGGAACTTCATTGCCTTTCTTTAAAGCCTCAGAAAATGTATTTACCATTGTTGTAAACTTACCAGCCGGCGCCGAATTCAAATTCTTGCCAACCAATACAGGTTGGGGTGGAGATTTTGGAAAAGACCCTGCTAATGAGGGGAAAATTATACAGGAAGGTGAACAAAACTTATCAGGTTATGCAGCCGGTAAATATTTAGTGAGTGTAGATTTTGGTACCTTAACTTACAAAGTGACTTCTGTTGGAAGTTTAAATGTAGTTGGTTCTATAAACGGATGGGACAATGCTTCCGCTTTACCAATGGGTGAGGCAAGTTTAGGAATTTTCTCCATTGTGTTGGATTTACCTGCAGGTGCTGAATTCAAATTCTTGCCAACGCTTGGAAGCTGGAATGGTGATTGGGGAAAAGATGCAGCAAATGCAGGACGTATTGTTCAAGATGGTGAAGCAAACTTATCAGGTTATGAAGCAGGTAAATATGTTGTTGCAGTTAACTTTAACAAAATGAGTTATTCTGTTTCAAAAATTACCGGAACGCCGGCAAATTTGTATTTGGTAGGTGGTTTTAATGGATGGAGCAACACTGCAGGTAACCCACAATTTACCCAAACTTCTGCTGGTGTGTTTGAAATTACGCAAACACTTAGCGCAAACGACGAGTTTAAATTCGTACCTGTTGCCGGAGATTGGGGAAATGACTTTGGTGAAAGCAAAGTGTCTGCAAGAGTGCTTGAACAAAATGACGAAAATAACCTGAAGGTAACTGCTGCCGGAAGTTATAAAATAATCGTAAATTTTAACAAAGGAAATATTTCCGTTGTATTGCAATAAAATTAAATAAATAAAAAGGCTGTTCAAAAGAGTAGCCTTATACTACTTATACTTTATGTGATGAACCGGTTACCTTTGTTCCCGGTTCATTTCATTTAGTCATTAAATTAAACCTAATGAAAAAAATATTACTTATTATTCTTATAAGTTGTAACAGCTTTTTATATGCACAAGTGACAACAGTGCCAACAATTCCTACTGCAACAAACGAAATCACCATTACTTTCAATGCTGTTGGTACACCATTAGCAAACTATACCGGTGATGTTTATGCACATACCGGTGTTACGGCAAATGGCGTTAAATGGCAAAATGTTATTGGAACCTGGGGTTCAAATAGCACCCAGCCAAAACTTAACAGATCAGCATCAAATGCCAATTTGTACACAATGGTTATTTCACCTACAGTTTATGGCTTTTATAGTGTTGCAACTACTGTTGCCATTACAGAATTAAATTTTGTTTTCAGGGCCTCAACCGGTACCCCGCAAACTGCAGATATTTTTGTTCCCCTTTATGCAGCCGGCTTAAACATTGCATTCACAAGCCCTGCAAACAACAGCGCTTTCAACCTGAACAGCAGCATCACTATTTCAGCGGAAGCTTCCATTGCCTCCAATTTAGAACTTTTTGTAAATGGCATTTCAAAAAAAACAGCGACCAATGCCACCGCTATTTCAACTTCGCATTTATTGACAACCTCGGGAAACCAAATCCTTAAAGCTGTTGCAACAAATGGTACCGAAGTAAAAGAAACAACGATAAACATCTTCGTAAAAACACCAACAGTCACGGCCACAAAACCTGCAGGATTAAAATATGGCTTGAATATTAATACCGACAATTCAGTTACTTTTTTGCTGAAAGCGCCTTTAAAAACTGACGTATTGATTTTAGGCGATTTCAACAATTGGACATTAAACGCCTCTTACCAAATGAAAAAAGACGGTGAAGATTTTTGGCTTACCATTCCCGGATTAAATAGCAACACAGAATATGCCTATCAGTATTTAATCGATTATAGCATTAAAGTGGCTGATCCTTATTCAGAAAAAATACTGGATCCTTGGAATGACCAATACATCTCAAGCACTAACTATCCTGATTTAAAAGCATATCCCATAAATTTAACCACAGGTTATGTGTCAACCTTCAAAATTAATCAGGAAAATTATGTTTGGACCACGCCCAACTTTACAAAACCTGCACAAAACAATTTGATTATTTATGAATTGCTGATCAGGGATTTTACGGCAAACTCCTCATTTGATGAAGCCATCACTAAATTGGATTATTTGAAATCTTTGGGTGTAAATGCCATTGAATTAATGCCTGTAAATGAATTTGAAGGAAATGACAGCTGGGGTTACAATCCGGCCTTGTATATGGCTTTAGACAAAGCCTACGGAACCAAAAACGATTTTAAAAAATTTGTGGACGAATGCCACAAACGCGGTATTGCCGTGCTTGCCGATGTTGTTTTCAACCATTCATACGGCCAGTCTCCCCTATTGCAAATGTACTGGGACAGCGCTGCCAACAAACCTGCCGCAAACAATCCTTGGTATAACCAGCAAAGTAATCTGGTCGACAATACCAATGCACAATGGGGTTACGATTTTAACCATGAATCAGCGTATACAAAAGCCTTTTTTAAAGACGTACTCAGTTATTGGATGAATGAATATAAAATTGACGGATTTCGATTTGATTTTACCAAAGGTTTTTCGAATACCATCTATACCGGTGCCGACAATTGGGCCAGCGCTTATGATGCTTCACGTATTACTATCCTAAAAAATTATGCAGACCATGTTTGGAGCAACAATCTTACCAACAAACCCTATGTGATTTTTGAACATTTATCAGACAATTCTGAAGAAACAGTTTTGGCGAATTATGGTATTATGCTATGGGGAAATATGAACCACAGTTACAACCAAAACACCATGGGCTTCTCAACTGATGCCAATATCAATTGGATTTCATACAAACAAAGAGGCTGGAACCAACCAAATGTGGTTGGCTATATGGAAAGCCATGATGAAGAGCGCCTGATGTATAAAAATCTGCAATTTGGAAACAGCAACAGCACCTATAATGTTAAAAATTTAAACACTGCTTTGTCCAGACAGGAACTTGCAGGAATGTTCTTTTTTACAATTCCGGGACCAAAAATGATCTGGCAATTTGGGGAATTGGGTTACGATTTTTCAATCAATACTTGTTCAGACGGCACGGTAAGCAACGACTGCCGATTGTCAAAAAAACCAATTCGTTGGGACTATTTTGACAATGCCAACAGAAAACAAATTTACAATACCTGGGCAACCTTGGCGGCATTTAAAAAGAACCAGCCTGTTTTTAACACCACCGATTTTACCTTAAATGTTGGAACCTTAACAAAATCCATCTTGTTAAAACACACAAGTATGGATGTTGCTTTGGCAGGAAATTTTGACATCACTTCAAAAACCTTGACAGTCCAGTTTTCAAAAACCGGCACCTGGTATGAATATTTTACGGGTGAAGAAAAAACCATCACCAACACCTCAACTGAGATAACCTTAAATCCGGGCGAATACAAATTGTATTCAACTGTGAAATTACTGGATCCAAGAGGCGGAACTGCATTGGATGACAGTGACGGCGACAACATCGCGGATACAATAGATTTATGTCCGAATACTCCAATCAATACGAATGTAAGCAGCACTGGTTGCCCAATGTTCTCATTGCCGGCAAACAATTTTACAGTAGAAGTTGTTAGCGAAACCTGTCCGGGAAAAA
>CAZBGP010000034.1:0-23222 GCA_964491495.1 uncultured Lutibacter sp.
TCAAGTTCAATTCCCAGTCCAAAAACACCAATTTTAATGCCGTCTTTCACAAAAATTTTATATGGTTTTACATGGGAATTTAACACGGTATTTTTAAAATCGTAATTGGCCGACAAAAAGTCGAATTGTGCGTGTGGCAATTGCGCAAACAATCCGTCAATGCCATTGTCAAAATCGTGGTTTCCAATGGTTGCTGCATCGTATTTTAGCATACTCATCAATTTAAATTCCAGCTCACCGCCGTAAAAATTGAAATATGGCGTTCCCTGAAAAATATCTCCGGCATCCAATAATAAGGTGTTCGGATTTTCTTTCCTGATGGATTCAACCAAAGTTGCACGCCGTGCAACGCCGCCCATATTTGCATATCTGCTGTCAGTGTCTGGAAATGGATCAATATGGCTGTGCACGTCATTGGTGTGCAAAATGGTAATGTGTTTACTATTTTTGGAAGCAAATGATTGCAACGAAAGTCCGCTAAGTGTTAAAAAAGCAGTTGCCGCAGTCGATTTTTGTATAAAATTCCTTCTCTTCATCTGCCTAATTTTTTAGTGTTTTTTCATGTCTAAATCTTCCGTCCAAAGAAACTTTAACGGTATCTGTTTCTTTAAAATAATCGATAATGGCATTTCTTACTTTATAGTCAAGTTTGTGAATATTCAAAGGATCTTTAAAGAAATTCATATTGTCGCCGCCGGTTTGCAAATAATCGGAAGTCAAAACAAAATAGGTTTTGGCGTTATCAAGAGCAGTATTATTTATTTTTAAGTCGTAGCCTTTTTCTGTAACCGCCATATTAAACTGTTTAGAAAGCGGATGTGCAACATTTTGGGAAATCAGGTAACTTACCAATTCTTTTATTTTTTCTGAAGTCAATTCAACTACCACCAAACTGTTTTCAAAAGGCATCAAATTAAAGGCACTTTCGTTGGTAATATTGCCTTTTGAAATTCCTGCCCTGATACCTCCATAATTAAACAAGGCAAAATCAATGTTTTTTCCGGTTCTTGAATTAAAGACCGGATTTGCTCTTTCATAACACAAATCGGCCATCAAATTTCCCAAACTGCTTTCCAAATCGCCATCGGTTCTGTACAAATCTTTTGGGGTGTAACTGATCACTGAGGTCATTTCCTTTTCAACCTTTTCCCTATAAGGTTTAATGGTGTTTTCAAAGGTTTCATCAGCGACAATGGTCTCATTAATAGTGGTTTGTTTGCCTTCTATCCGAACAAGTTGCGGAGGTTTTATTTTACAGCTGAAAAGTGTTGTTAAAATAATAAATGAAATAATAAAATTTTTCATTGTTGCTATACTGATGATTTTAATTAATTTTGTGTTCACAAGCGTAAATATAGATGATTTTTACAGGATTTAAACGAAAAAGCAATCAAATTTTTTTTAAGAAAACGTTACCAGGTTTCCTCAAAAACGAACATAAAAGTCCGTTTGACGAAGTTAAAAAAGTACTAATT
Source organism: uncultured Lutibacter sp. (assembly GCA_964491495.1). GTDB lineage: Bacteria > Bacteroidota > Bacteroidia > Flavobacteriales > Flavobacteriaceae > Lutibacter. The sequence goes on from CAZBGP010000034.1 coordinate 1,476, forward strand.
TTTTTAGATGACAATGTTGAAAAAGAACTTGTTGTAAGTACGCTTGCAGCATTATTGAAAATTTCTGAAAGCGCTATAAAAGTGGTTGTTTTTCAAAGAAAATTGAGGAAAGAAAATACGTCGGACGATATTATTACCCCAAAAGATTTTGGTTGGTACGGCAAAATTGACAATGAAAAATTAAAAAATATTTTAACAAATAACTACGATTTGTTAATTAATTACAGCAAAGTTGACAATGTGTATCTCAACATACTACTATTGCAATGTAAAGCCGCTTTTAGCGTTGGTTTTGCGCATATGGACAAACGGTTGTATGATTTGCTGATACGATGCGAGCCAGATGAGATTGATTTGTTTCATGAAGAATTAATAAAATATTTAGTCATTTTAAAAATCGTGCAATGATAGAATTGTTAGGAACCGGAGTCGCTTTGGTTACACCATTTAATGAAGATAAATCGGTTGATTTTGAAGGATTAAAACGTTTGGTGAACTTTCAAATTGACAATGGAGTTAATTATTTGGTGGTTTTGGGAACCACAGGTGAACCTGCAACCTTAACTTCAGAAGAAAAAGAGCAGGTTAAAGCAACCATCATCAAAACCAATAACGGCCGACTTCCATTGGTAATTGGCATTGGCGGCAATAACACAATGGCGGTTGTGAATGAAGTTAAAACTACGGATTTATCGGCATATTCGGCCATACTTTCTGTTTCGCCATACTACAACAAGCCTACACAAGAAGGTATTTATCAACACTTTAAAGCCATTTCAGAAGCGAGTCCGTTGCCAATTATTGTGTACAACGTTCCTGGAAGAACAGCGAAAAATGTGGAGGCAAATACGGTGATTCGTTTGGCCAATGATTTTAAAAATATTGTTGCGGTAAAGGAAGCTGCAGGAGATATCGTTCAGTCAATGCGGTTAATACAGCATAAACCCAAAGATTTTATGGTTATTTCGGGCGACGATATGATTGCTTTACCGATGGTTTTGGCAGGCGGCGCTGGGGTAATTTCGGTCATCGGACAAGGTTTGCCTAAAGATTTTTCAGAAATGATTCAGCAGGGATTAAAAGGGAATGTTGCAAATGCAAATGCGCTGCAATACAAATTGATGGATTGCATCGATTATATTTTTGAAGAAGGAAATCCGGCAGGAATAAAAGCACTTTTGAAAAGTTTGGGAATTTGCTCAGAAAATGTGCGGTTGCCTTTGGTAAATGCTTCTGATGATTTACAACAAAAAATAACTAACTTTACAGCCAATTACTAGGTTTTTGTAGTGAGAGTTCAGTAATTGAAAATTATTTATTTTATTTATAATCTGTTTTTTTTTAAAATACATTTATTTGGTTTCATTTAAACAATAATATTTTCATAAAACAACATTAAAAAATTAAAAATTATGTTATCAGAAAGAATGCAATCCGTTTTAAACAAGCAAATAAGAATTGAAGCAGAATCTTCACAAATATATTTGGCTATGGCTTCATGGTCAGAACTAAAAGGGATGGAAGGTGTTTCACAATTTATGTATGCCCAATCTGATGAAGAAAGATTGCATATGCTTAAATTTTTTAAATACATAAACGAACGCGGCGGCCACGCCATGGTTTCGGAATTAAGTGCACCAGCATTGGAATTTGGTACTATAAAAAACATGTTTGAAACACTTTTTAAACATGAGGTTTTTGTTTCTCAAAGCATTAACGAATTGGTGCATATTTCTTTGGAAGAAAAAGACTACGCTACCCATAACTTTTTACAGTGGTATGTTGCCGAACAAATAGAAGAAGAAGCACAGGCAAGAAATATTTTGGATAAAATTAATTTAATTGGAGACGATAAAGGCGGTTTATACTTGTTTGACAATGATATTAAACGACTTACCGTTGTTAGCTCTGTGGCGCCACCAGCCTAATAATTAACAAACAATTAGGATTCACGGGCACTATTTATAGGAAAAGCGCGTTATTTTTGTGGTTCATAGTCAGGTGAAAAATCATTTTAATAATCCATAATAAATAACTAATTTTGCCAAATGCAAAAAAATAAGATTTATATTTTCATTTTGTTAGTCGCTTTGGGCTTTTCATCTTGCGGTGAATACCAAAAAGTGTTGAATAAAGGAACCAGTGAAGAGCAATATTTGATGGCTGTTAAAATGTATGATGAGCAAAAGTACACCAAAGCCATACAATTGTTTGAGAAGATAACGCCAAGTTATAAAGGAAAACCTCAAATGGAACGCATTCAGTATATGGTTTCCCAGGCACATTATAACACCAAACAATACAGTTTAGCCGCTTATTATTTTGATAAATTTGTAAAAAGCTATCCAAAAAGTTCAAAGGTTGAAGAAGCAGCTTATTTATCGGCTTACAGTTATTATTTGGCATCGCCGGTTTATAGTTTAGACCAAAAAGACACAAAGGAAGCTATCACAGCGCTTCAAAATTTTATTTATAAGTTTCCGGACTCAGATAAAGTTGCGGATGCCAATAAGAACATTAAGGAATTAACGTATAAATTGGAGAAAAAATCTTTTGAGATTGCCAAACAATACTATCACACCCAAGATTATACAGCGGCAATGGTTGCTTTTGATAATTTACTTTCAGATTATTTAGGCACTTCATATAAAGAAGAAGCGATGTATCTGAAATTTAAATCCGCTTATTATTTAGGCATCAACAGTATTGTTCAAAAAAAGGAAGAAAGAATTAATGAGGCCATAAAAGTGCATCAGCGATTTGAAAGAAATTTTCCTGAATCAAAATATTTAGACGAAACCAAAAAATTGATTTCTGAATTAAGCAATGAATTAAACGCTACAACCGTCATAAAAACTGAAAACTAATGGATTATAAAAACACAAAAGCACCGAACACAACCGTTACTTACGACAAAAATAAAATTGAAGCGCCAACTAACAATATTTATGAGGCGATTACCATTATAGCAAAAAGAGCCGATCAAATCAGCATCGATTTAAAAAACGAATTGGTTGAAAAATTAGAGGAGTTTGCTACGTATACCGACAGTTTGGATGAAGTTTTTGAAAATAAAGAACAAATTGAGGTGTCTAAATTTTATGAAAAATTACCAAAACCAACAGCACTTGCCGTGCAAGAATGGTTAGACGGTAAAATTTATTACAGAAATCCAGAAGAACCTCAAAAATAGATGTCCATTTTAAGCGGTAAAAAAATACTATTGGGCATTACTGCCGGTATTGCTGCTTATAAAACAGCACATTTAGTGCGACTTTTTGTGAAATCGGGCGCGCAGGTAAAAGTTGTGATGACACCTGCAGCCAAAGATTTTGTCACGCCGCTTACACTTTCAACATTGTCTAAAAATCCTGTTTGTTCTACCTTTTTTGAAAAAGGAGATGATGAGAATGAACAATGGAACAGCCACGTGGATTTAGGTTTGTGGGCCGATTATATGCTTATTGCTCCGGCAACTGCAAATACTTTGTCTAAAATGGCCAATGGCGTTTGCGACAATTTATTGTTAGCCACTTATTTATCTGCCAAATGCAAGGTTTATTTTGCGCCTGCGATGGACCTGGATATGTACCAGCATCCGGCCACAAAACAAAGCATTGAAAAATTACAAAGTTTCGGGAATGTTTTTATTCCGCCTGCAAGCGGTGAACTCGCCAGTGGTTTGGTGGGAGAAGGACGTATGGAAGAACCTGAAAATATCATTTCTTTTATTGAAAATGAGATTGTGCAAGGATTGCCCTTATACAACAAAAAAGTGTTGATTACAGCGGGCCCTACTTATGAAGCCATTGATCCTGTTCGATTTATTGGGAATCATTCTTCCGGTAAAATGGGATTTGAATTGGCTAAAAAAGCCGCCAATTTAGGTGCCAATGTTTTTTTGATTACAGGAAATTCAAATGAAACGGTGTCACATTCTTTGATAAAAAGAATTGATGTGGTGACTGCCGAAGAAATGTATGACGAAGTCCACAAATATTTTGACAGTGTTGACATAGCCATTCTTTCGGCTGCTGTGGCCGATTACAAGCCAAAAGAAGTTGCCGAAAATAAAATTAAGAAATCATCAGATACCATGACCATTGAATTGGTGAAAACCAAAGACATATTGGCTTCATTGGGAAAAATTAAAAAACAGCAATTTTTGGTTGGTTTTGCCTTGGAAACAAACAATGCATTGGAAAATGCCATCACAAAGCTAACATCGAAGAATTTAGATTTAATTGTGCTGAATTCGCTGCAAGATAAAGGTGCCGGATTTAAAAAAGAAACAAATAAGGTTACAATCATTGATAAATCCGAAAAAATTTCAGAATTTAGTCTAAAATCTAAAGCTGAGGTCGCCGAAGATATATTTAATGTAATTTTGAATCAGATTTTATGCGTAAAATAGTTCATCTGCTTAGTATTCTTTTCTTTACAGTCCAGCTGAATGCACAGGAATTGAAGTGTACAATAGCTGTGAATGCCGATAAAATTCCGGGATCAAACAAGCAAATTTTTAAAACATTAGAGAATTCGTTAAATGAATTTGTGAATCAAAAACGTTGGACAAATTTCAATTATTCGCCTCAAGAACGCATCAGCTGCAATTTAACGCTCACAATTTTGGAGCAATCGGGCGATGATTTTAAAGGGCATATTCAAATACAGTCATCACGGCCGGTATACAGCTCAACGTATTTAACGCCGGTTTTTAATTTTAAGGATGACAATTTTTCCTTTAGTTATATTGAGTATGAACCATTACAGTTTAATGAAAACCAGTTTGAATCAAATTTGACTTCCATTGTTTCATTTTATGTATATATGATTTTGGGAATGGATGCCGATACTTTTGCTTTAAATGGTGGCACTCCGTTTTTTACAAAAGCGCAAAATATTGTGGTGCAATCGCAACAAAGCGGTTATTTTGGATGGAATCAAAGTGATGGTTCCAAATCAAGATTTACGTTAATAGACAATATATTGGCGCCAACTTATATCCTATTTCGGTCAGCATTGTATACCTATCATTTGAAAGGGTTGGATGTAATGCATCAGGACAAAAAAATCGCAAAACAAAAAATTTCGGATTCCGTTGGAATGTTAAAAACCATTTATGATTCACGTCCGAATGTCCCTTTATTACGGGTGTTTATGGATGCGAAAGCTGATGAAATTGTCTCAATTTTTTCTGATGGACCAAATTATGATGTTTTTAAACTAAAAGAAGACTTACTCAAAATTTCACCTCTTAACGCGGCTAAGTGGAACGATATCAAGTAAATTCTTAAAATAAATTGCAAGAATGCTTACAAATCTTTCCATAAAAAATTATGCATTAATAGATAGCTTGTCTGTTAATTTCAGGGATTATTTATCTACAATAACCGGTGAAACCGGTGCAGGTAAATCAATATTATTAGGCGCTCTCGGACTGGTTTTAGGAAAAAGAGCCGATATTTCCACCTTAAAAGATACGGCTAAAAAATGCATCATTGAAGCAAAATTTTCGATTTCAAATTATCAATTGGAAGGTTTTTTTGAAGAAAATGATATTGATTTTGAAAATGAAACCATCATCCGAAGAGAAATTTCTCCCAGCGGAAAATCAAGGGCTTTCGTAAACGATACGCCTACAACGTTGCAGGTTTTGCAGGATTTAAGCGAAAAACTGATCGATGTGCATTCTCAGCATCAAACACACCAATTGTCGGATGTGAATTTTCAGTTTCAGATTATTGATGCACTTGCGGGCAATGCCCCAAAAATTGAATCGTACAAACGCGGATTGAAATTATTTACCCAGTTGACCAAGGAGCTGAACGAACTTAAAAAAAACAAGGAAGCAGCAGCGCAAAATTTCGAATACAACCTGCATTTGTATGAAGAACTGAAAAATGCCAAATTGAAGCTTGATGAACAGGAAGTGATTGAACAATCGCTCGATAAATTAAACAATATTGAAGAAATAAAACTTAATTTATCTGAAGCACAGGCACTTGCGTTAAGTGAAGACATTGGTTTACAAACACTGCTGAATTCATTTTTGGCAAGCATCCATAGAATTTCTTCATTTTCAAATGAATACGAAGCAATTCATCAGCGTATTTTAAGCGTTAAAATTGAATTTGATGATATTGCCGGCGAGATTGAAGATTTTAATGAACATGTAGATTTTGATCCGTTGGAATTGCAAAAATTAAACGACCGGTTGCAATTGATTTACAATTTGCAAAAAAAGCATGCAGTAACCACCATTGCCGAATTGCTGCAAAAGCAAGAAGAGCTTTCCGTTAAAGTTGATGCCGTTGAAAACTCATCCGCAGCTATTTTGGAAAAGGAAACCGAAATCCACAGTGTTGCCGAAAAAATTGACAAGCTGGCGAAATCAATATTTCAGGAACGAGAAAAGGCAATTCCGGTATTGGTGAAGAAATTGGAAGACAGCCTTGGTAATTTAGGGATGGAAAATACCCGTTTTAATTTTATGATTTCCCATACAAAACAGTATTTTCTGAATGGAAAGGACGAGTTGCAACTATTTATATCAGCAAATAAAGGTGCCAATTTTGGGGAATTGAAAAAGATTGCTTCAGGCGGTGAGTTGTCGCGAATTATGTTATCTGTAAAAGCCATTCTTTCAGAATATTTAAAATTGCCAACCATCATTTTTGATGAGATTGATACCGGTGTTTCTGGCGATGTTTCCCAAAAGATGGCCGAAATCATGCAACAGATGAGCGTTAATATGCAGGTAATTACCATTACGCATCTACCGCAAATTGCCGCAAAAGGAAAACAACATTACAAAGTATACAAACAAGATATCGAAAATAACATCGTCACAAAGTTAAAAGAGCTGACCAAAAACGAGCGAATTGATGAGATTGCCGAAATGTTGGGAGGAAAAGACATCTCTTCAACCGCAATTGAACACGCAAAGCAGTTGTTGAATTAAGAAATTGCTATATTTGCACATTAAAATTAAGAAAAAAATAAAATAACCTAAATATGTACAATTTACTAAAAGGAAAAAAAGGAATTATTTTTGGAGCCCTAGATGAGAATTCTATTGCCTGGAAAGTTGCCGAAAGAGCACACGAAGAAGGTGCTACATTTGTTTTGACAAACGCACAGGTTGCTTTGCGATTTGGAACCATTGATGAACTTGCCGCAAAAACAGGTTCACAAGTAATTCCTGCCGATGCGACTTCAGTGGAAGATATTCAAAATTTGGTGGACAAGTCGATGGAAATTTTAGGCGGAAAAATTGATTTCGTTTTACATTCAATTGGAATGTCGGTAAATGTGCGCAAAGGAAATCATTATACCACCCAAAATTATGAATACACTAAAATTGGATGGGATGTTTCTGCAGTTTCTTTTCATAAAGTAATGGGCGTATTGTATAAATCTAATGCCATGAACGAGTGGGGAAGTATTGTTGCTTTAACCTATATGGCAGCGCAACGCGTTTTTCCGGATTACAATGATATGGCCGACAATAAAGCATATTTGGAATCAATTGCCCGCAGTTTTGGTTATTTTTTCGGAAGAGATCATAAAGTGCGTGTAAATACAATTTCCCAATCACCAACTTTAACCACTGCAGGTAAAGGGGTTAAAGGAATTGACGGATTTTTAAATTATGCCGAAAAAATGTCACCATTAGGAAACGCAACAGCTTTAGAGTGTGCAGATTATACCATTTCACTGTTTTCAGACCTGACTAAAAAAGTGACACTTCAAAATTTATTTCACGACGGAGGATTTTCCAATATGGGAATCAGTCAGGAAGTGATGTCTCTTTTTATGGATAAAGAAGAAGAATCAATAGCAATTAAATTTTAAAAAAGCACAAATATTTTAATTTGTGCTTTTTTTGTTATAAAATAGATACATTAGCCGTAAATATTAACTTTTGAACCTTACTTATTCTATTATAATTCCAGTTTATAACAGGCCTCAAGAAATTGATGCCTTGCTGGAAAGCCTGACCAAACAAACTTTTACAAAGGGTTTTGAAGTGCTTGTTATTGAAGACGGATCTACTTTGAAATCGGATGAAGTTGTTGAAAAATATGAAGGACTTCTGGATGTTAAATATCATTTTAAAGAAAATACCGGGGCAGGGGCGAGCAGAAATTTTGGAATGGAATTGGCTACCGGAAAGTATTATATCATTTTTGATTCTGATTGTATCATTCCTTCCCATTATTTAGTGGCGGTTGATGATGCTTTGGATGAAAATTACACCGATTCATTTGGTGGTGCCGATGCGGCTCACGACTCTTTTACTACCGTGCAAAAAGCAATAAATTACAGTATGACTTCTTTTTTGACCACAGGCGGAATCAGAGGAAGCAAAAATTCTATTGGCAGATTTCAACCGCGTAGTTTTAATTTTGGAATTTCTAGACTGGCTTATAGGATTACCGGAGGTTTTAGTGACATGAAAATTGGAGAAGATATTGATTTAACTTTTAGGTTGTGGGAGAAAAATTTTCACACACAATTTATTGAGGATGCTTTTGTATATCATAAAAGAAGAACAACTTTGAAACAGTTTTTTAGGCAAACCTTTCTTTTTGGAAAGGCGCGACCGCTGTTAAATCGTAAATATCCCGATACCGCTAAAATTACCTATTGGTTTCCAACGCTGTTTATATTGTTTTTTGTGGCATCGATTGTAGGCCTGTTTTTCGGATTTATTTTGCCTGCCGGCTTATTTGCAATTTATTTTGCGGCACTATTTTTAGATGCTGCCATCAAAAATAAAAACACATCCGTAGCCGCTTTAAGTATTGTGACAACACTGATACAATTTACGGGATACGGACTTGGATTTTTAAAAGGATTGTTTGGCGCTGATTAATTCGGATTGTTTAATTTGAATCGTGCAGAAATAATCGCCAACTCTTCATCATTTAAATTTGAAGTTTCTTTTAGTTTGTAGCTAAACGCAGCCACTTCTGCATCAGTTCCCGGACAGCCCATATTGTTGCCTTGTTCCTTTAAAACAAGTTTGTTCTCCACCATTTTCGAGTCGGCCAATAAATTTTCATCCTGATCAAAAATCAGCAAATAAGGGATTCCTTGTTTTTCTCCGCCATATTTATTTAACAATGCTTCGGCGCCATTATTTTCTAAATGTTTTTTGTTGGCAGCTTCTAAAACGACCAAGTGCGCAATCACATAATTTTTATTGAAGAATTCTTTTGTTGAAACATCGGTCAGGGAAGCATCCATTTTTTTACACCAGCCACACCAGGAAGCATGAAACACTACCATCACATTTTTGTTTTCATTTTTGGCCTGTTCATAAGCGTTTTTTAGAATTTCTTCTGAACTTTTAGGATTTTCTTGTGCCGATGAAAAATTGAAAATTAAGATGGTCAGAACTACGGAAAAAATATTTTTTAAATCCATGTTGGTTTTTTAATTATGTGATTTTATTAAAATATTAAATAATAGCCGCAATTGTGCGGCTATTATTTAGTTAAATATATTTTTAATTGAATGCTGACTCTTACTCAACCTTGTCTTTTCCTTTGGTAATTTTTATGGTAAGTTCATTTTTGTCTTTATCCAATTCCATAAAAATTGAATCGCCTTCTTTTAGTTTTGAAGTCACAATTTCTTCAGCCAAAGCATCTTCAACGTATTTTTGAATGGCACGTTTCAACGGTCTGGCGCCGTATTGTTTGTCAAAACCTTTTTCAGCAATATAATCTTTTGCTTCTTTGGTCAATACTAATTTATATCCTAAATCATCAATACGTTTTGATAATTTACTTAATTCAATATCAATAATTAAGTGAATATCTTCAATTTCTAAAGGATTGAATATGACTACATCATCAATTCTGTTTAAAAATTCAGGAGCAAATGATTTTTTTAAGGCATTTTCAATAACGCTTTTTGCGTTTTGGTCAACTTGAGAATTTTTAGAAGCTGTACCAAATCCAACACCAGCACCAAAATCTTTCAATTGGCGCGAACCAATATTTGATGTCATGATGAGAATTGTATTTCTGAAATCAATTCTTCTTCCCAAACTGTCGGTAATATGGCCTTCATCTAAAATTTGCAACAGCATATTGAAAACATCCGGATGTGCTTTTTCAATTTCATCAAAAAGTACCACAGCGTAAGGTTTACGTCTGATTTTTTCGGTCAATTGTCCGCCTTCTTCATAACCCACATAGCCGGGAGGCGCACCAATTAAACGAGATACGGCAAATTTTTCCATATACTCGCTCATATCGATTCTTACCAAGGCATCTTCACTGTCAAATAATTCCATGGCCAACACTTTGGCAAGTTGCGTTTTACCCACTCCGGTTTGACCTAAAAATATGAATGAACCAATTGGTTTGTTTGGATCTTTAAGTCCAACGCGGTTACGTTGAATGGCCTTCACGACTTTACTTACGGCTTCGTCTTGCCCAATAACTTTTCCTTTAATAAGGATTGGTAAATCGTTCAAGCGTTTGCTTTCAGCTTCAGCAACCCTGTTTACGGGAATGCCTGTCATCATAGAAACCACTTCTGCCACATTGTCTTCAGTAACAATTTCACGATTCATTTTTGAAGTTTCGTCCCACTTTTTTTGTTCGGTCTGCAACATGCTTTCTACACGTTTTTCGTCATCGCGCAAGCGAGCGGCTTCTTCATATTTTTGTCCGTTTACGGCTGCGGTTTTATCTTCCCTGATTTTTTCCAACTGTTCTTCCAGTTGTAAAATTTCTTTTGGTACCACAATATTTGTGATATGAATTCTTGAGCCAGACTCATCCATAGCATCAATGGCTTTGTCCGGCAAAAACCGGTCGGTCATATACCTGTTTGTGAGCGTTACGCAAGCTTTTATGGCGTCATCGGTATAAACAACATTGTGATGATCTTCGTATTTGTCTTTTATGTTTTGTAAAATTTGAATCGTTTCTTCCACAGAAGTCGGTTCAACCATGACTTTTTGAAAACGACGTTCCAAGGCACCGTCTTTTTCAATATTTGTTCTGAATTCATCTAAAGTTGTAGCGCCAATACATTGAATTTCACCACGGGCCAACGCGGGTTTTAACATATTTGAAGCATCTAAAGAACCCGTTGCGCCACCGGCACCAACAATGGTGTGAATTTCATCGATAAATAAAATGATGTCGTCATTTTTTTCCAATTCATTTACCAAAGCTTTCATGCGCTCTTCAAACTGTCCGCGGTATTTTGTGCCCGCAACCAAACTTGCCAAATCCAATGAAACAACACGTTTGTTAAATAAAATACGCGAAACTTTACGCTGAATAATGCGCAAGGCCAAACCTTCGGCAATGGCAGATTTACCAACACCAGGTTCACCAATTAAGATTGGATTGTTCTTTTTTCTTCGGCTTAAAATTTGAGAAACCCTTTCAATTTCTTTTTGGCGGCCAACCACAGGATCTAAATTCCCTTCTTCGGCCAAACGCGTTAAATCACGTCCGAAATTATCCAAAACAGGTGTTTTGGTTTTTTTAAGCGGTGTTTTTTCGCCTCTTGCCTGTTCAAAAGGATTTGATTTTGAGCCTTCAAAATCGTCATCATTAGAATCTTGCGCTTTCGGCAAATCTATTTCTTCGTCAAAGAATAATTGTTTAAAAACAGTTTTAACATCATCATAGCTCACATCAAAATGCTGCAATAATTTTGTTGTCGGGTCATTTTCATTGCGTAAAATGCATAACAGCAAATGCGCTGTGTTCACAGCTTCGCTTTGATATAATTTTGCTTCCAAAAAAGTCGTTTTTAACGCTTTTTCAGCTTGCTTTGTAAGATGTAAACTTTTCTTTTCATCGGCTTCCTTATGGAAATTAATCGGATTTAAACTTTCGATTTTTTTACGTAAGTGATCTAGATTTATTTCTAAAGAGTTTAAAATTTCTATAGCTTTACCGTCTCCTTTTCGCAAAATTCCCAAAATAAGGTGTTCCGTACCAATAAAATCATGTCCTAAACGTAAAGCTTCTTCTTTACTGTAGGCAATTACATCTTTAACTTTTGGTGAAAAATTATCGTCCATTATTTTATGTTTATATTGTAAATTTAACTGATTTTTTTCTTTTTTAAACACAAAAAGTGAACCACTTTTTTATAAATTATTCGGGCAGTCTTTTTCAAGGTCTAAAAAACACTGAAAATCAGTGTGTTAATGCGGGTTTGAGCAATCTTTTTATTGTTGATAAAAAGTACAAAAACAACCTGACAAAATGGTTGTAAAAAAGTGAAAAATCGTATATTGCTTTGTTAAAAATTGACACAAAATTAAATAAAAATTTATGGCAGACGGAGAAAAAATTATACCAATTAATATTGAAGATGAAATGAAATCTGCTTACATTGATTATTCAATGTCAGTAATAGTTTCAAGGGCATTGCCCGATGTGCGAGATGGGTTAAAACCCGTACACAGAAGGGTGCTTTTTGGTATGCATGAATTGGGAATTAAAGCAACAGGGTCTTATAAAAAATCAGCAAGAATAGTTGGGGAAGTACTGGGTAAGTATCACCCTCATGGTGACACCTCAGTTTACGACGCCATGGTGCGTATGGCCCAAGAATGGAGCATGCGCTATATGATGGTGGACGGGCAAGGAAACTTCGGTTCTGTAGATGGCGACAGTCCGGCAGCAATGCGATATACAGAGGTTCGTATGAAAAAGATTTCGGAAGAAATGCTTGCGGACATTGAAAAAGACACCGTTGATCATCAATTAAACTTTGATGACACGTTAGAAGAACCAACCGTTTTACCTACCAGAATTCCAACATTGTTGGTGAATGGCGCTTCAGGTATCGCCGTTGGGATGGCCACCAATATGGCGCCGCACAATTTAACGGAAGTTATCAATGGCACATTGGCCTATATTGAAAACAGGGATATTGAAATTTCTGAATTGATGCAGCATATTAAAGCGCCCGATTTTCCAACCGGAGGAATTATTTACGGTTATGAAGGCGTAAAAGAAGCTTTTGAGACAGGAAGAGGAAGAATCGTAATGCGTGCAAAAGCCATTATTGAAGAAGTTCATGGCCGTGAAAGCATTATTGTCACTGAAATACCTTATCAGGTGAATAAAGCAGAAATGATCAAAAAAACTGCTGAGTTGGTCAATGATAAAAAACTGGAAGGCATTGCGAATATTCGTGATGAATCGGACAGAAACGGAATGCGCATCGTTTACATTTTAAAACGCGACGCCATACCAAACATTGTTTTAAATAACTTATTCAAATATACGGCGCTTCAAACATCATTCAGCGTAAATAACATTGCCTTGGTAAAAGGGCGTCCGGAACAGTTAAACCTGAAACAATTAATTCATTATTTTGTTGAGCACAGACATGAAGTTGTGGTGCGAAGAACAGAATTTGAACTTAAAAAAGCCGAAGCAAGAGCACATATTTTAGAAGGATTAATTATTGCGAGCGACAATATTGATGAAGTGATCAAAATAATCAGGGCTTCCTCAAATGCTGATATTGCCAGAGAAAGTTTAATGACACGTTTTGAGTTGTCTGAAATTCAGGCACGCGCCATTGTTGAAATGCGTTTGCGTCAATTAACTGGTCTTGAGCAAGATAAATTAAGAACTGAGTATGATGAAATTGTTAATTTAATTATCGATTTAAAGGATATTTTGGCAAACGAAGAACGACGTTTTGAAATCATTAAAAATGAGCTTATTGCTATTAGAGATAAATATGGCGACGAACGCCGATCGGTTATTGAATATGCCGGCGGAGATTTGTCTATTGAAGATATGATTCCAAATTCAAACGTTGTGGTGACTATTTCGCATGCAGGTTATGTTAAACGTACAAACTTGGATGAATATAAAGTTCAAAACAGGGGCGGACGCGGACAAAAAGGTGTTGCCACAAGAACAGAAGATTTCTTGGAGCATTTATTTATGGGCACCAACCATCAATATATGTTATTCTTCACCCAAAAAGGAAAAGTATTTTGGATGCGTGTTTATGAAATACCTGAAGGCGGAAAAACGTCAAAAGGAAGAGCCATCCAAAATATAATAAATATTGAGCAGGACGATACGGTTAAAGCATTTTTGGTTACGGAAGATTTAAAAAATGAAGAATACGTAAATAACCACTTTGTAATAATGGCAACCAAAAAAGGTCAGGTTAAAAAGACTTCTTTAGAGCAATATTCCCGTCCTAGAGCAAATGGAATTAACGCAATAACCATCAAAGACGGCGATGAGCTTATAGAAGCCAAATTAACCACCGGCGAAAGTCAGGTAATGTTGGGCTTAAAATCTGGTAAAGCCATCCGATTTGAAGAAAGCAAAACACGTCCGATGGGCCGAAATGCTTCAGGTGTGCGCGGAATTACCCTGGCCAATAAACATGATGAAGTGATTGGTATGATTGCCGTTGACGATATCAACAGCGATATATTGGTAGTTTCTGAAAACGGTTACGGAAAACGTTCGAAATTAGAGGATTACAGAATTACCAACCGAGGCGGTAAAGGTGTGAAAACTATTAATATCACCGATAAAACCGGTAATTTAGTGGCGGTAAAAGATGTGAACGATGTTGATGATTTAATGATTATTAACAAATCTGGAATTGCCATCAGACTGGCCGTTGGCGACTTGCGTGTTATGGGCAGGGCAACTCAAGGCGTTAAATTGATCAATATTAAAGACAATGATTCTATTGCGGCAGTTGCGAAAGTGATGCATGAAGAAGATGTTGTTGATATTGTTGATGAGAATGACATTGAAAATGACATTGAAATTGACAATGGCACGGAAATTGAAAACAGCGAAGAAGATAATTTAAATCAAGAATAAATCAGTAACATTAAATAAGAAAAAATGAAAAAACAATTAATAATTCTGTCAGCTTTTTTTATTAGTATGACAGTGTTTGCGCAAAACGATGAGTTAAAAAATGCGGAAAAAGCCCTAAAAGCAAATGATTTTGCAACTGCTATGTCTGCAGTTAACCAAGCAGAAGGCTTAATTGCCAATGCAGATCAAAAAACAAAAGCCAAGTTTTATTATCTGAAAGGTTTGGCATTGTATCAAAATGGAAATCCAAATGCGGATGTTGAAAATGTTGGTGACGCTTTTAATCAATTGATTAACTATGAAAACGAAACCAATAAGCAGAAATATTCTTTTGAGATTGGACAAATGCTTAATAAAATGATTGTTACGGTTGCCGAAAATGCATCAAACAATTATAGTAAAGCTATTGAATCTAAAGAAGAAGCGGATTACCTTAAAGCTGCTAAAGAATTTCACCAGGTTTATGCATTAAGTCCGAGAGACACTTCGTATTTAGACAATGCTGCATTGGTTTATTATTTTGCCAAGGATTATGACAGCTCTATTAAATTGTACGAGCAATTATTGGATTTAAATTATACCGGAATCACAACAGTTTTTGTTGCAACCGATAAAGCATCTGGAGAAGATGTTGTTTATGGCGATAAAAAAAGTATGGATTTACAAGTTAAATTAGGTTTGGCAGAAAATCCAAGAGAAGAGCAAAAAGAATCAAGACGTGAAATGATTTTCAAAAACTTGGCTCAAAATTATTCTGATAAAGAAAATAATATAAAAGCCTTAGAGGTAATTTCGAAAGGAAGATCAGAATTTCCAAGCAGTTATTCTTTATTAATTGATGAAGCCAATATTTACTATAAATCTGGCGACAATGCCAAATTTAAAGAACGTTTGGAAGAAGCGATCAGTTTAAATCCTACTGAACCAACTTTGTATTATAATGTTGGTGTAATGAATATGGATCAAAAAAACATTGATGAAGCCATCAAAAATTTTGAAAAAGCCATTGAATTAAAACCTGATTATGCAGATGCTTACAACAATATTGGCGCTGCAATTATAGAAAAAGCAGCTCCAATTATTGACCAAATGAATAAGAGCTTGGCCGATTTCAAAAAATACGACAAATTACAATTGCAACAATTTGAAATTTACAAACAAGCATTGCCTTATTATGAAAAAGCATATGCGTTGAGTCCAAAAAGCATTAACATCGTTCAAACATTGATGGGATTGTATGAAAACTTGGATATGCCAGCTAAATTAACTGAAATTAAAGCTGTTTACGAGACTTTAAAACAATAATATCAACACATTTATTAATGAAAAGGCCTCCGATTTTGGAGGCCTTTTCTATTTATATAATCTTTTTTATGACTCTTAGTTTGTGGGTATGCCTTTGTGAATCGACATTAAAAATACCGCTGTGGTCAATTCTGTCAATTCTTATTTTGCCGTGTGCATGGATAATGTAATTGTCTTTCATGATAATGCCAACGTGAACAATAACACCCTCTTCATTGTCGAAAAAAGCCAAATCTCCAGGCTCGCTTTCTTCAATAAAACTTAGCACTTCACCTTGTGTGGCCTGCTGGTTTGCATCGCGCAATAATTTGTACCCGCAAAGTTTATAGACCATTTGGGTAAAACCGGAACAATCTATGCCAAAAGGTGTTTTTCCTCCCCATAAATAAGGGGCATTTAAAAAACTTGCGGCCATTTCAATCAAGGTTTCTTTGGGTAGTTTATCATTAAAAACCTGCCCTTCGTAACGGTAATTTACAGCGCCCAGTTTTAAGTTTTTATCATTGTAAAAGGGGAGAGATGCTCCAATGGTTATGGTTGAAAATGAATCATTCTCATCGATAACAAAATCTATCAATTCACCTGCCAAAGCATTTTTTGATGCTTCAATTTCGAAAAAGTTTTCTTCTGAAAGCTGTGCATATTGGTTGGTGTCAATCCATCCTTCGTAATTGTCAAAAGCAAGTCTGATTTTGCTCCATTTTTGAAGAGTTTCCAACACCATAAAATGCTCACCAAACAACACCTGCGAAACCATTTCACTTTTATCGCTGGGTTCAATTCTAAGAGGAACAATACTTAAATTACAGATTCCGTATGGCATAAAATAAAATTACAGACGTTCAATGATAATGGCACTAGCGCCACCGCCGCCATTACAAATTGCCGCTGCACCATATTTTGCATTGTTTTGTTCCAACACTGAAGCCAATGTAATTACAATTCTGGCTCCAGACATTCCTAACGGATGTCCTAAAGAAACGGCACCGCCATTCACATTCACTTTAGAAGCATCGATGCCCAAAAGGTGAATATTGGCCAATCCAACTACCGCAAAAGCTTCATTAAATTCAAAATAATCAATGTCATCTATTTTTAAACCGGCTTTTGCCAGTGCTTTTGGAATTGCTTTTGCAGGCGCGGTTGTAAACCATTCAGGTTCATGGGCGGCATCGGCATAACCAATTATTTTCGCTATTGGTTTCAGATTCAATTCTTTTGCTTTGTCGGCGCTCATAATGACCAAAGCTGCAGCGCCATCATTAATTGTTGAGGCATTTGCGGCAGTAACGGTTCCTTCTTTACTGAACACAGGACGTAAGGTTGGTATTTTAGCCAAATCTACATTTTTGTATTCTTCATCTTCAGAAAAAATAATGGGATCACCTTTTCTTTGCGGAATTTCAACCGGAACAATTTCATTGGAAAACTTTCCTTTTGCCCAGGCATCGGCAGATTTTTTATAGGATGCGATGGCGAAATTATCCTGATCTTCTCGTGTGAATTTATATTCATCAGCGCATAAATCGCCGCAGGTTCCCATATGTTTTTGATCGTAAACATTGATTAAACCATCAATTAACAATCCGTCAGCAACAGTAATATTGCCAAGTTTGGTCGATTTTCTTCCTTCAAGATAATGTGGAATTTTACTCATATTTTCCATCCCTCCGGCCACAATAATTTCAGCGTCACCAGTTTTAATCGCTTGGGCGGCAAGCATAATTGCTTTCATGCCCGATGCACAAACTTTATTGATCGTGGTGCAAGGAACGGTATTTGGAATTCCGGCAAAAAGCGCTGCCTGTCTTGCCGGTGCTTGGCCCAATCCGGCAGAAACTACATTTCCCATAAAAACTTCATCAACAAGTTTTGGGTCTAATTTTATTTTATTCAGTGCGCCTCTTATGGCAACTTCCCCCAATTTAGGCGCTGGAATGTCAGATAAACTACCTAATAAACTTCCTATTGGTGTTCTGGCTACGGATACTATGACAACTTCTTTCATTTGCAGATATTATTTATTTTTTATTGGTCAAATGGAATTTGCATTTCTATAACAGTGTATAAACTGTAATTTGGTTATGCTCATTTCATTCTGTCTTAATTCAAAAATTCAATTGCGAAATTAAGCAATTTTATGCAATTTTTCGAAATTTGGCAATGGGTTTATTCCATTTATTTAGGTGTTTTATAAAAACACCTTGTATTTTTTTTGGTATGAAATGAAAATAATTGTTATCCAAAACGGCTTGTTTCCTAAAAATATTGCGGACGATAAATGCTTGTAAGATAATAATTGTTATTTTTGGGGTGAAAACAGCGATTGGTGAAAAAAATAATAAACAAATTACTTGTAATTCACTCTTTAATATATAAACTATTTTTATACATCCTTACGGTAATTTTAGTTGTTTATTTATTTCCAAAAGGGGGGCAATTTAAGTATGAATTTCAAAAAGGGAAGCCTTGGCAGTATGAAAATTATTATTCGCCATTCGATTTCTCTATTAAAAAATCTCTTCAGGAAATTGAAGCTGAAAAGCAACAAATTAAGGAAACCTCAAAACAATTTTTTGAGTATGATGATGAGGTAGTTTTAAATGTTAAGAAAAATACTTCAGAAAAGCTATTGGAATATTTGGCGACTGTCAAATTATCAAACCAAAGCAAAAGCAGACTCATACAGAAATCCAAAGGTATTTTAAATGAAATTTATGAATTTGGCTATTTACATCCTTTAAGTGAACAAAAAGTTGGAAATGTAGAAATTACACTAAGACGCGGCAATGCAATACATGATATTCAGCCAAACAAACTTTTTAAAGCGAACCAAATTTCAACTTTTTTAAATACCAATTTTGGAAAATTCCCATTTTCAAAAGAAGAAAAAACCGTTTTAACAATTATTTCAAACGAATTAAAACCGAATGTAACTTTTGATGAAAATTTCACCCAAAAAGCATATGATGAAAATTTAAGCCATATTTCCTATACAAAAGGATTGGTTGCCGAAAAAGAGCGCATTATTTTTAAAGGCGATATTGTTGAAGGCGAGAAGTTGGTGAAATTAAATTCACTTAAAAGCGAGTTCGATTCGCAGGTGTGGAGCAAATCCAATTCCAATTGGATTGTGCTGGGATATACTTTGTTGGTGGCATTGTCATTTTTAATGCTGATGCTTTTTTTAAGAAAATACAGGCTCGATATTTTTGAAAACAACAACAAAGTGACCTTTATTTTTTTTAATATGATATTGGTTATTTTGTTAATTACCCTGATTGTGAAATATGACGCCAAGTTTATTTATGTGGCTCCTATCGTTATTTTGCCATTGGTTTTAAAGGCTTTTTTCGATTCTCGATTGGGATTGTTCGCACACACCTTAACCGTGCTGTTACTTGGTTTTATTGTACCCAACAGTTTCGAATTTGTTTTCCTTCAAATAATTGCAGGTATCGTAACTATTCTAACCATTTCGGAGTTGTATAAAAGGGCAAATTTATTTCTATCAGTGTTGCAAATTACCTTTGTTTATTTTGTGGCCTATTTTGCTTTTTCTGTGATTCAGGAAGGAAATGCCCAAAATTTGAATTTTGAAAAACTGACTTATTTTGCCATGAATGGGGCGGCAACCTTATTTGTATTGCCTTTAATATATGTGTTCGAAAAACTTTTTGGATTGGTTTCTGATGAATCATTGAAAGAATTGTCGAATTCAAATTCCAAATTACTGCGTGAATTGGCTGAAAAAGCACCCGGAACATTTCAGCACTCTTTGCAGGTAGCCAATTTGGCCGAAGCCTGTGCCATAGAAATCAACGCAAATTCCATGCTGGTGCGCACAGGGGCATTGTATCACGATATCGGAAAAATAGAAAACCCGATGTACTTTACAGAAAATCAGGCGACCAATGTGAATCCGCACAATGAACTTGAGCCAACCGACAGTGCCAAAATTATTATAGATCATATCATCAATGGCGTGGAAATTGCGAAAAAGAACCACATTCCCGACAGAATAATTGATTTTATAAGAACCCATCACGGAACAACGCTGGTTTATTATTTTTTCAAAAAAGAAGAACAGAGTGGGAACGTTTTTGCGGAAAGAAATTTTCATTACCCTGGGCCAATTCCGTTTTCAAAAGAAACGGCTATATTAATGATGTGTGACTCTGTAGAGGCGGCGTCAAAAAGCATAAAAGAACCATCCTCCCAAGCTTTTGATGATTTGGTTGAAAAAATTGTAAATAAGCAAATGGATGATGGCCAATTTATGAACGCCGATATTACTTTTAAGGAGCTTCAAACCATTAAAAAGGTGTTAAAGAAGAAGTTAAAGAATATTTATCATTTGCGAATTGAATATCCAGAATAAATAAGTGTTCATAATCATTAAAAAAGTTAAATAAATGTTGTGTGAATGCATTTGTAATGCTACATTTGCACTCGCAAAAATACGTTCATACAACAAATAATTAGGAGAGGTGCCGGAGTGGTAACGGAGCAGATTGCTAATCTGTCGACGGGTAACTGTCGCCAGGGTTCGAGTCCCTGTCTCTCCGCTTTTTATTTTCGGAGTGTAGCGTCGGTCAAGATCGACATTAACTACGCTCAGTTGAAAATTGGTTAACCACACCATCGGGGTGTAGTACCGTGACAAGCACGGCATAAACTACGCTCAGTTGAATATTAGTTAACCACACCATCGGGGTGTAGCGTAGCCCGGTTATCGCGCCTGCTTTGGGAGCAGGAGGTCGCAGGTTCGAATCCTGCCACCCCGACAAATGGTTTAAGAAAATTTATTTTCAGAAAATTATTTAAGGCTTTTGTAGAAAGCGTGCTTTTTACAACATAAAGTTTATGGATTATTAAAGGAATCCTAATGGTCGCATAGCTCAGCTGGATAGAGCACCTGCCTTCTAAGCAGGCGGTCGAAGGTTCGAATCCTTCTGCGATCACGAATAAATCAACAAAAAGTTGAAAACAAAGCAAGCTAA
Source organism: uncultured Lutibacter sp. (assembly GCA_964491495.1). Taxonomy (GTDB): domain Bacteria; phylum Bacteroidota; class Bacteroidia; order Flavobacteriales; family Flavobacteriaceae; genus Lutibacter. The sequence continues at coordinate 22,651 of CAZBGP010000034.1, forward strand.
AAAAAATAGCTTGCTTTTATTTTTTAGCTGGTGATGTTTTCTTTTGTTGATTTTAGAGTTTAAGTAAAATGAATAAATAAGTACTTAAAATTGTATGTTGATTCAAACAAAAAATACAAACTTCTAAAATCTATAGGAATAATAAAGAACTTTTGTGTTGAAAACCAACAAATTGCAAATATTTAAATCCATTAAATAATTACAAATACTTAAAACAAAAATATGCCTGGTCGTCATACTGAGCTTGCCGAAGTGCGCTAGGCATTTTTTGATTTGTCTGAATCCGAAAACAATTTCCTCAAAATAGATGAAACGAGCATAATAAATTTTGATACATAAAAAATGATTAAATGCGAACAGCAGCTGTTACCGCTAAAAATAAAATTTAAACAGATGAAACAAAAAAACTGATTACAGCGCCAATCACAGACATAATCGCCGTGAACAGCAAATCGTGCGGACTGCTATTCCAAACAGTCGAAAACAACATACCACCAACATCCGACCTTAAATCTTTCTAAAATAACGATACCCGTTATTCAATAAATCCTGTTATAGTTAGATTACTTTAA
>CAZBGP010000035.1:0-22985 GCA_964491495.1 uncultured Lutibacter sp.
CCGGACTCATTGTGCATCCCGATTTCAGAAACCAGGGCTTGGCAAAGGAAATTAAGAAGCGAATTCTGGAACATTCTAAAGACCTGTATCCGAAAGCGAAAATTTTTGGAATAACCACCGGACTTGCCGTGATGAAAATCAATTATGATTTGGGCTATCAGCCGGTGACATTTTCTGAATTGACAACCGATGAAGCATTTTGGAATGGCTGCAGAACTTGCAAGAATTTCGATATTTTAACAAGAACAGAACGAAAAATGTGCTTGTGCACCGGAATGTTATACGATCCAAATCATGAGAAAAACACCAAACAGCATAAGTATGATTCAAAAGTGTTATCACGATTGAAAAAAATTAAACAGGCATTGTTATTAAAAAAAGTTAAAAGTTAAAAGTTATTTGTTTTATACATCAAATACAAAAAATATAAAATCATGGAAAAAGTAGTATTGGCATACAGCGGAGGTTTAGACACTTCGTTTTGCGTAAAATATTTAAAAAATGAAATGCATCTGGAAGTGCACAGCGTGTTGGTGAATACGGGCGGATTTTCAGAAAATGAGTTAGTAGCAGTAGAAAAGCGCGCTTATGAATTGGGCGTTTTTTCCCATACCAATAAAAATATTCTGGAGGAATTTTACGAAAAAGCCATCAAGTATATGGTTTTTGGAAATATTCTTAAAAACAATACCTATCCGCTTTCCGTAAGTGCCGAAAGGGTTTTTCAGGCCATAGAAGTGGTTAAATACGCCAAACAGCTTGGCGCAAAATATGTGGCGCACGGAAGTACGGGTGCAGGAAATGATCAGGTGCGATTTGATATGATTTTTCAGATTTTGGCACCTGAAATTGAAATTATTACGCCCATACGGGATTTAAAATTATCGAGACAGGAAGAAATAGAATTCCTGAAACAACAAGGTGTTGACTATTCCTGGGAAAAGGCAAAATATTCCATCAATAAAGGAATTTGGGGAACCAGCGTTGGCGGTGTGGAAACATTAACCTCCAACGAGGCATTGCCTGAAAGCGCTTATCCGAGTCAATTGGAAAAAACTAAACCGGTTGATCTGACACTTCATTTTGAAAAAGGGGAATTGGTTGGGATGAATGATGAGATGGATTCATCGGTCAATACCATTTTAAAACTGGAAGCCCTTGCTTCAAAATACGCCATAGGAAGAGACATTCACGTGGGCGACACCATTATTGGCATCAAAGGCAGGGTTGGTTTTGAAGCCGCCGCCGCTTTAATCACCATAAAGGCGCATCATACGCTGGAAAAACATGTGTTGTCCAAATGGCAGCAATACTGGAAAGAGCAATTGGGAAATTGGTACGGAATGTTGTTGCATGAAGGCCAGTATTTTGATCCGGTAATGCGAAATATAGAAGCTTTTTTAACCGATTCGCAACAAACGGTTTCGGGAGAAGTTTTTGTAACTTTAAAGCCGTATCATTTCAATATCAATGGCATAGTATCCAAACACGATTTAATGAAATCGAAATTCGGGGTGTACGGAGAAATCAATAAGGACTGGACGGCAGAGGATGCCAAAGGATTTATTAAAATAGTGGGCAATGCCACAAAAATTTATCACAGTGTAAATTCAGAATTATGATTAAAGCAGGGATTATTGGCGGCGCGGGTTATACCGCAGGCGAATTGATCAGGTTGTTGGTGAACCATCCCAAAGTGGCACTTGATTTTGTGTACAGCACTTCCAATGCAGGTAATGCTGTTTATGTGGTTCATCAGGATTTATTGGGTTCGCTGGACATGAAATTCACGGATAAGGTAAATGAGAATGTGGACATCTTGTTTTTATGTCTGGGCCACGGAAATTCCAAACAATTTTTGGGACAGCATCAGTTTTCCACACACACTAAGATCATTGATTTAAGCAACGATTTCAGGCTGAAAAATGATGCAATTTTTGAAGGCAATGAATTTGTTTATGGCTTGCCCGAACTTCAAAAAGAAAAGATTAAATCGGCCAAATACATTGCGAATCCGGGCTGTTTTGCAACCGCTATTCAGTTGGCTTTATTGCCTTTGGCCAAGCATAATTTACTGAATGATTCCGTGCACATCAACGCAACAACAGGTTCAACAGGCGCCGGAGTTTCGCAAAGTGAAACAACGCATTTTAGCTGGCGGGACAATAATTTTTCTGTTTACAAAGCCTTTACGCACCAGCATTTGGGTGAAATTGGGGAAAGTTTGCTGCAGTTGCAACCTGATTTTTCAGAGGAATTATTTTTCATTCCGAACCGGGGAAATTTCAGCAGGGGAATTTTTGCCTCTTTGTATTTAAAGTATGATGGAACCATCGAACATGCCTTTGAATTGTACGAAGATTTTTATAAAGTCGCACCTTTTACCCATATTTCAAAAGTGCCCATTCATTTAAAACAAGCGGTGAACACCAACAATTGTTTTATTCATTTGGAAAAACACAATAACACCTTGTTAATTACTTCGGTGATCGACAATTTATTGAAAGGGGCTTCAGGGCAGGCCATTCAAAATATGAATTTAATGCTTGGATTTAAAGAATCGGAAGGATTGAATTTAAAAGCAACCGCATTTTAAAAAAGTAAAAAAATGAACCGAGCAAAGAAAAAATTTCTTTTTAAGAGAAATCATAATTTGCGAACACATTTGACCTATTAAAAAAAATAAAAACGAACAAATGAAAATAGCAATTATTGGCGCAGGAAATTTAGGGTATTCTATTGCCATTGGGATTTTAACGCAAAAAGATTTTAATGTAAAGAATTTGTATCTGACAAAAAGAGACACGTCTTCTTTAAGTTCCTGGGGAAAACTGCCAAATGTTAAAATTTCTTCGGACAATAAAAAGGCTGTTCGTTATTCAGACGTTGTTATTATTGCAGTTCAGCCAAATCAGTTACATACGGTTTTGGATGAGATAAAGGATGTTGTAAACCCGAAAAGACACATCATTATTTCAACGGTGACAGGCAGAAAAATTGACGAACTTGAAAGTTTTTTGGGTTCAGAAACCGCAATTATCAGGGCCATGCCAAATACTGCAATTTCGGTAGGGAAATCGATGACTTGCATAAGTGCAAATCCTAAAGGAATGGAAAATATTGAATTGGCCAAAACCATTTTTAATTCATTGGGAAAAACACTTTGCATTGAAGAAAAACTGATGCAGTCCGCTACGGTTATTTGTGCCAGCGGCATCGCTTTTTGGATGCGGCTGATCCGCGCAACGTCGCAAGGTGCCATTCAATTGGGTTTTGATGCCAAAGAAGCACAGGAATTGGCGATGCACACCTGTTTGGGAGCAGCGAGTTTGTTGATACAATCGGGCAATCATCCCGAGCAGGAAATAGACAAAGTCACCACGCCAAGCGGCTGCACCATTGAAGGATTGAATGAAATGGAGCATCAGGGATTGAGTTCGTCATTAATAAAAGGACTGATTACCTCTTTTGAAAAAATAAATCAGATTTAAAACATAAAAAATGGAATTATTTGATGTTTATCCGCTCTACAACGTCACGCCAGTAAAGGCGGAAGGCGTTTTTGTTTGGGATGAAAACGATATAAAATATCTGGATTTCTACGGCGGGCATGGCGTTATTTCCATTGGCCATTCGCATCCCGAATACGTGAAATCCCTGAGCGAACAACTGACCAAGATTGGCTTTTATTCCAATTCAATCGTCAATCCGCTCCAACAGGAATTGGCCCATAAATTGGGAAAATTGTCAGGTTGCGAAAATTACAACTTGTTTTTGTGCAATTCGGGCGCTGAAGCAAATGAAAATGCGCTAAAAATGGCATCTTTTGAAACCGGGAAAAGCAGGATTATTTCCTTCAAGAACGCTTTTCACGGAAGAACATCGGCAGCGGTAGTGGTTACCGATAACGCATCGATAAACGCTCCCATCAATTTGCAGCAAAAAGTGACTTTTTTGCCGCTGAATGACATTGAATTGGTCATCCATGAAATTGGAAAAGGCGATGTGGCTGCGGTGATTATTGAAGGAATTCAGGGTGTTGGCGGTTTGGATGAAGGAGGCACGGAGTTTTTTCAACAACTTCAGGAAATCTGCAATAAAAATAATGTGCTGTTAATTTTAGATGAGGTTCAGTCGGGTTACGGCAGAAGCGGAAAATTTTTCGCTTTTCAGCACCATAACATTCAGCCGGATATGATTACGACGGCAAAAGGAATGGGAAACGGATTCCCGATTGGCGGCGTATTGATTGCCGATAAAATCAAAGCGAAATACGGCATGCTGGGAACCACATTTGGCGGAAATCACTTGGCTTGCGCTGCAGGAATTGCAGTGCTTGATGTGATGGAAAAAGAGCATTTGATGCAAAATGTGCAGGAAGTTTATGGGTATTTTCTTAAGGAAATAGCTACGGTTCCTAAAATTAAAAAAGTAAAGGGAAAAGGATTGATGCTGGGTGTGGAATTCGATTTTGAAGTGGGCGAATTGCGAAAAAAACTCATTTTCGACCAGCATATTTTTACCGGCGGCTCAAACAATAAAAATTTGTTGCGGATTTTGCCGCCTTTAAATGCAAAAAAGGAACACGTCGACCTATTTATAGACGCATTGAAAGAAATTTTAGCATAACATAAAATGAAACATTACAGCAGCATAAATGATCTTGGGAATCTGCAAAAAGCGGTTCAGGAAGCCATTAATATCAAAAAGAATCCGCTTCAACACAAAACGCTTGGTGAAGGAAAAACAATTTGTATGTTGTTTTTTAACAACAGTTTGCGCACGCGATTAAGCACTCAAAAAGCCGCCCAAAATTTAGGGATGAATGTGATTGTGATGAATTTTGGCAGTGAAGGCTGGGAATTGGAATTTGAAGAAGGAGCCATCATGAACGGTTCAAAATCGGAGCACGTAAAAGAAGCGGCCAAAGTCATTGCCCAATATTGCGACATCGTCGCCATCAGGGCCTTTGCGTCGCTCACGGACAAAGAAAAAGACAAGGCTGAAATTGTGATGAACAGTTTTAAAAAATATGCCGGAATTCCGGTAGTAAATATGGAAAGTGCCACCGGACATCCGTTGCAGGCTTTGGCAGATGCCATCACGATGGAAGAATTTAAAACGGCACACAAACCAAAAGTGGTCTTGTCCTGGGCGCCGCATCCAAAAGCATTGCCGCAGGCCGTGGCGAATTCTTTTGTGGAAATGATGCAATTGCAGGATGCGGATTTTGTGATTACACACCCCGAAGGGTATGAGCTGGACCCAGAAATCACCAAAAATGCTGTCATAGAACACGATCAGGAAAAAGCATTTGAAAACGCCGATTTTGTGTATGTGAAGAATTGGAGTTCTTTTAAAGATTACGGTCGGGTGATGAATTCAGACGGCGCATGGACAGTGACAACGGAAAAAATGAAACTGACCAACAAGGCAAAATTTATGCATTGTTTGCCGGTGAGAAGAAATGTAATTGCTACCGATGCGGTGATAGATTCAGAAAATTCCATCGTGATTCAACAGGCGAATAATCGTACCTTCTCCGCTCAACTAGTGTTGAAGAAAATATTGGAAAACAATGGCTAAACAACAATTGCATATCGTTAAAATCGGCGGAAACATCATCAATGATGAAGTTGCTTTAGAATCGTTGTTGAAGGATTTTACGGCCTTGGAAGGACCTAAATTATTGGTTCATGGCGGCGGCAAAAGAGCCAATGAAATTTCTGAAGCCATGGGTTTGCAGCCTAAAATGATTTCAGGAAGAAGGGTGACCGATGAAGCAACTTTGGAAGTGGTGACGATGGTGTATGCCGGATTGCTGAACAAAAAAATTACCGCACAACTGCAAAAATTTAATTGCAATGCGATGGGCTTGTCGGGTGCCGATGCCAATTGCATTTTGGCGCACAAAAGAATGGTTGCTGAGGTTGATTACGGATTTGCGGGTGATGTGGATGCTGTTAATTCCGAATTTATAACGGTGTTGCTGCAAAACAAGATAACGCCTGTTTTTTGCGCGATAACGCACGACAAGAACGGACAGTTGTTAAACACAAACGCCGATACCATTGCTTCGGAAATTGCGATTGCCATGAGCGATTTTTATGCCGTGGCGCTGAATTATGTTTTTGAACTGAAAGGCGTGCTATCAACCATTGCCGATAAAAACTCCGTCATACCGCATATCAATTTAAAAAAATATGAACAACTGATTGAAGATGGTGTAATTTCAGAAGGAATGATTCCTAAGCTTCATAATTGTTTTAATGCCCTTAAAAAAGGCGTTCAGAAAGTGAACATTGGCGACGCATCATTAATTAAAAACACAAATAATTTGTTCACAACCATAAGTTTAAAATAATGATCAACCAACTAACAAAGGAAGCTTTAGAACTGCTAAAAAATTTAATTGCAACGCAATCTTTTTCCGGTGAGGAAAACGAAACGGCGCTGTTAATTATGCAATGGTTTTCCAATCACGACATCAGATTTGAAAGTAACAAACACAATGTTTGGGCAAAAAACAAATATTTTGACGCTGCCAAAAAAACGATCTTGTTAAACTCGCATCATGACACCGTAAAACCGAACAAAGGTTATACAAAAAACCCTTATAATCCGGAAGTTTCCGATGGAAAATTATACGGCTTGGGAAGCAATGATGCCGGCGGAAGTCTGGTTTCCCTGTTGGCAACATTCACTTATTTTTATGACAGAAACGATTTAAATTACAATGTGGTTTTGGTGGCTTCTGCCGAAGAGGAAAGCTCAGGGTTAAACGGATTGAACAGTATGCTGCAAATTATTCCGCCCATCGATTTTGCGATTATTGGAGAGCCGACTTTAATGCAGTTGGCCATTGCCGAAAAAGGATTGCTGGTGTTGGACTGCGAAGCGAAAGGAACTTCGGGCCACGCAGCGCACGGCATTGGCGACAATGCCATTTATAAAGCGCTTGAGGACATTCACTGGTTTCAAAATTTTGAATTTCCGAAGGAATCGGAAATGTTGGGGAAGGTTAAAATGACCGTGACACAAATAAATGCCGGAATTCAGCACAACGTCATTCCGGCGACCTGCAATTTTGTGGTGGATGTGCGGGTTACCGATGCTTACAGCAACCAGGAAGTGTTGGATATTGTGCAATCGCAAGTGAAATGCGAGGCAAAAGCAAGGTCGTTAAGGCTGAACTCATCTTCAATTCCGCAAGACCATCCCATTGTGAAAGCAGGAATTAAGTTGGGCCGAAAAACCTATGGTTCACCAACGCTATCAGACCAAGCGGTATTAAGTTGCCCATCCCTGAAATTAGGTCCGGGCGACAGTTTTCGCTCACATACCGCCGATGAATTTATTTATGTGAGTGAAATTGAAGAAGGGATTGAGTTGTATATCAAAATATTAAAAGAAATTTTAGAATGAAAAATAGCAATAAACTTTGGGATAAAGGATTTTCAACCGATAAAAAAATAGATTTGTTCACCGTTGGAAACGACAGGGAACTCGATTTAATTTTGGCAAAATATGATGTGATAGGGAATATTGCTCACGCAAAAATGTTGCATAAAATTGGATTGTTAACTGATGCGGAAATTGCTGATTTAGAAATTGAGTTGAAAAATATTCTAAAAATTATTGAAGAAGGAAACTTCATTATTGAAGATTCTTTTGAAGATGTGCATTCAAAAATAGAGTTTTTGCTGACGGAAAAATTGGGTGATACCGGCAAAAAAATTCATACGGCAAGATCAAGAAACGACCAGGTTTTGGTGGATGTTCATTTGTTTGTGAAAGATGCTTTACAGGAAATAAGAGAAGGTGTCGATGAACTTTTCGACTTGTTAATTGCTTTGGCAGATCAATATAAAAACGTGTTGTTGCCCGGTTATACGCATTTTCAAATCGCGATGCCATCGTCATTCGGGTTGTGGTTTTCAGCCTATGCCGAAACATTGATAGATGATATTTATTTTTTAAAAGCCGCGTACAAAGTGGCCGACCAAAATCCGCTGGGTTCGGCAGCCGGCTATGGAAGTTCGTATCCGATAGACCGGGATTATACCACAAAATTATTGAATTTTGAAACCTTGAAATTCAATTCCGTTGCTGCACAAATGGGCAGGGGAAAACTGGAAAAATCGACGGCTTTTGCACTGAGTTCGGTGGCTGGAACCTTGTCGAAAATGAGCATGGACATTTGTTTGTATATGAACCAGAATTTCAGTTTTATCTCTTTTCCCGATGAATTAACCACAGGTTCAAGCATTATGCCCCACAAAAAAAATCCGGATGTTTTTGAATTGATTCGGGGAAAATGCAACAAACTACAGGCATTGCCTTACGAGTTTACGCTCATCACCAACAACTTGCCGAGCGGTTATCACCGCGATTTGCAATTGTTGAAAGAAGGATTGATTCCGTCGTTTTCAACCTTAAAATCGTGTTTGGAAATGCTTACCTATTCCTTAAAAAACATTCAGGTAAAACCGAATATTATCGAAGACGAAAAATACCGGTATTTATTTAGTGTAGAGGAAGTCAATAAACTGGTTCAAAGCGGCGTGCCTTTTCGGGATGCTTATAAAATTATTGGAAAAAGCATTGACGAGGGCACTTTTAATCCCGATAAAAAAGTGGCGCACACCCACAAAGGAAGTCTGGGAAATTTATGCTTGGATGAAATTGTAAACAAGAAAAACAAAGCTTAATTATTTTTCTTGTTTACTTTTCATTATTTATTCCATCACAAATTTGACTCCGGCAGAAATGATTCCGGCGGTCAGCCCAGTATTTCTCTTGTAACTGCTGTATTTTAAATCCACATTTTTCAACCCAAATTTCCATAATTTTCCTTTTGTGAAAATATCGGTGTAAGAAATTCCAAAACCAAATTGATTGGCATTGAATTTCGACAAATCATAGTCAGAGGTATAAAATTCATCAGTGGAGAAAAGTTGTTCATAAGGCGCAAAATAATCTGCCGCTGTTTGAATATAATATCGATATGTTGGGTATAAAGTAAACTTATCCGAAATTTTCACTGGCAATTCAATACTTGCCGTGTGAGAAGTTACGCCCCAGTCATCATAATAATACCTGTAATAAGTTCTTACCGTCACCAATTCATTGATATAATAATTAAATCGCAATCCGACAGGCACTTTAAATCGGGATTGAGGCATTCTTTCAATGTCATCGGCCAATTGGAAAACATCCTTGTTGGTGCTTGACGTATAATTGGGAATACTTGTGGGATTGCCAATGTAGTAATTGGCTCTGTCAGAAAAATATACCCGTTGCATTGGGTTTGCCAGCCAGCCATTTTGCTGAACAAGATCTAAAAAGACAGAAAACTGTGCTCTTTTGCTTAATATTTGTGAAAAGCCTAAGGATATTGAATACGTATTTCGAGATTTTGTATCTATGAGTGACGGTTTCAAAGGACTCCATACAGTTGCTCCGTTCTTGTCAATTGCAATGCCATTTTGGTTATATATGTTGATGCCGTTAAAAAAACCAGCATTAAGGTTTTGGTTTCTTTCAATGTAAGTTTTAAATTCTTCAGGATAAATAGGTTGCCAGCTGTCGATATATACATTAGCTTTTGCAGATATTTCAGTATTTTTTTCATTAAAAAGTTTCGCGAAACTTCCGCCTAAACCAATGGAGGTATAATCATATTCTTTTGCAAAACTAATATTTGCGCCAGCAACTGAATTTCTGTCATCTGAGGAATGGCTGTACCCAATATCGCCATTAACCCAAACATCTGATTTAGAGGCGCCTGACGATTCAACCCAGGGGCTTCCAAAACTAATCGCATTTGCTGAATAATCGCCTTCATCATCATCATCATCACCGCCAAAAGGATTTGTGTTGCTTGAAGATGCAGAGGAATACGCAGAAATAGTGCCGTCAAGCGTAAACACATCATCGTCATTCAACGGGATGGAAATTGTGATACTTGTGGCCAAGTCTATAAGTTTTTCAGTTCCAATTCCGCCGGTTACGGCAGCATTATCGCCATCTTGTGAATAAAAGCTGGAGACGATGTCGACTTCAGCCGTTTCTAAAACACGTTTTTTATAGATTTTTGTTGAATCTTGGCTTGCTTGAGAATACCCAATATAGGAGAATAGAAATACGAAAATTAAAGTTATTTTTTTCATGGTATTTTTTAATTACAACCGCAGCCTCCGCCCGATTTTCCGCCATTTGCTCCTGCAGAACCTTCTCTGTACACTTGAAAACTGGTTTCAAATTTATGGGCATTTTTTGAAGCCAGGACCATATCAGGATCATTAATATATACTTTTTCATATTCTTTAACCGCAACACAGGAGGTTAAGGAACTAATTAATACAAGTAAACTGAGTTTTTTTATCATATTTTATTGATGTTAATATTTGTGGATGTGTGAATTTTTCCTTCAGAATCGATGATGATGCATTCAATATCTTTTAATTGATTGATTAAATTTATTCCGGCTTCTGTTCCCATCACAAAAACAGAAGTAGCTAAGGCGTCTGACAATTCCGCTTTTGGGGCAAAAACAGAAACACTGATAATTTCACTGGTAGGATAGCCCGTTCTTGGGTCAATAATATGTGAAAAACGTTTGCCGTTAAAAGTTACAAATTTTTCATAATCACCCGAGGTTGCGACCGCACTTCCACTGATTGGAAATATTCCGAATGCATGGTTTTTGTTGAGTGGATTTGTAATAGCAACTTTCCAATCTTCGCCATTGGGTTGTTTTCCCCAAGTATTCATATCACCGGAAGCATTTATGATTCCGGCTTTAACCCCTTTTGAAATTAAAAGGCTTTTGGCTTTATCTGCGGCATAACCTTTTCCTATGGCGCCAAAACCAATTTTCATTCCTTTTAATTTTAAAAATACGGTCAGATTTGTTTTATCGAGAATTATATTTTGATAACCAATTTTTGAAACTGCTGCTTTTATTTCTTCCTCCGAGGGCATTTCCTTCATGCTTCCGTCAAATTTCCAAATTTTGTCCATGGAGGCATAACTGATATCAAATGCGCCATCGGTTAATTTTGAAATTGCGATGGATCTTTCAATGAGATCAAACAATTCCTGGTCCACTTGAACAGGTTTATTTCCGGCATTTCTTGTTATTTCAGAAGTTTGGGAATTGGAATCCCAGTCAGATATTAATTTTTCAATTCTTGAAATTTCATCAATCGCTAATTTAATGGCGGTATTTGCTTGAATGCTGTCTTCAGCCACTACGGAAATATCAAAACGACTTCCCATTAATCTAATTATTTTCTTATGAACTTGTTGGCTATGAATAAAAGTTGAGAAGAAAAGCAACAAAATAAAAAATAAATTCTTTAGCATTTAAATTTCTTATTAAAAAGAGTTAAGCAACTCAATATATGTTTTTGGGTCCGTTTTCTTATAACCTGTATTCCCTAAAACTTTGCCTGTTTGATCTAGTATAACAACATAAGGAAAAAACCCTGGTTTATTGTAATTTTCCATAAGTTTTATGTTTTCCAGTTGCTGGGTTTCTGATAATTTGTTTTTTTCTTTTCTTGGAAAATCGGCTTTAAGCATCACAAAGTGGTCATTTGCGTAAGTAACAAATTCTGGAGTGCTCCAAATTTCTGTATTCAATTTTATGCAGGGCGCACACCAATCAGAACCTTGAAATACCAATATTATTTTTTTGTTTTTTTCAACGGCAACTTTTTTTGCAGTTTCTAAATCCGAAAACCATTCTTGGGCGTTTATGGTTTGTATTGAAAAAAATAACAGCAAGGCTAAACCTATTTTAAACATTTTATTTTGAATTATTTTGTTTATCAAAGTAAGAACAATAAAAGCACAAAAAACCCTACTTGATTCATTAATTATTATAATTTTTTTATTGAATTAGAAAATTAATATTATTTCAAAGCAATTTTCCGTATTCAATTTTTAATTATCAATTGAAAAACAGGCATCCCAAATTGGATCTTTTGGAGGATGGGCAACAATTAAAATCATTTCGTTGGAAACGGGGTGGACAAATGCAATTTTATGTGCGTGCAAATGGATGCTGGCATCTTTATTGCTTCGGTCAAAACCATATTTTAAATCGCCTTTTATGGGTGAACCAATGGCGGAAAGCTGGCACCTGATTTGGTGGTGGCGACCTGTTTCCAAATCGACTTCCAACAAATGGTAATTGTCTAGAGATTTCAGTACTTTATAATGAAGAATGGCTTTTTTGCTGCCTTCAATTTCGGTATTGTAAGAAGTGGATTTGTTATTTTTCGGATTCTTGATTAAGTAGCTTGTAATGGTATCGGCATCTTTTGCGGGTTTATTTTTAACCACCGCCCAATACGTTTTATTCACTTTTTTATCGCGCAGCATTTTATTGAAACGTTCCAGCGCTTTTGAAGTTTTGGCAAAAACAACGATGCCTGTGGTTGGCCGGTCGAGGCGATGGACCGTGCCCAAAAAAACTGCGCCCGGCTTGTCGTATTTTTCCTTGATAAATGATTTAACAACGTCACTTAAAGGTTCATCTCCGGTTTTATCGCCCTGAATAATATCGCCCGATTGTTTGTTGACAATGATAAAGTGGTTGTCTTCAAAAAGAATTTGTAGTGTATTTTTGGTTGAAGCCATTTTTAAGATTGTGTGGCTACTTGCTGATTTAATTTGTCTATAAAATTAAGTAATTCATCTTTTCCGGTGGTGTCAACTGCAGAAGTCACAAAATGCGGCGGCATGCTTTCCCAATTGGATTTGGTCATTACTTTTTTGTAAACCTGAATATTTCGATTCAGTTCAGAAAGTTTTAATTTGTCGGCTTTGGTGAAAACAATATAAAAAGGAATGCTGTTTTCGCCCAGGAACTCCATAAATTCCAAATCAATTTTTTGGGGTTCCAGCCTCGAGTCTATCAACACAAAAGTGCAGATCAATTGCTGGCGAAGCAACAAATAATCTTTTATAAACTCCTGAAATGTTTGTCGTTTAGATTTTGAAACTTGTGCATAACCATAGCCCGGCAAATCTACCAAAAACCAATCTTCATTAATTTTAAAGTGATTGATAAGTTGGGTTTTTCCTGGTTTCCCCGATGTTTTTGCCAATTTGGTTCTGCCCGTAATCATATTGATCAACGAGGATTTCCCTACGTTTGAGCGTCCTATAAAAGCATACTCAGGATGTTGCTCTTTTGGGCATTTTGAAACATCGGTATTGCTGGTTACAAAATCAGCAGATTTAATTTTCATGGGTTATAGTTTCCTTTCTTTTAGCCAGCTTTCAAGAATTTCATTAAATTCGTCCGGGTGCTCCATCATGGGCGCGTGGCCGCATTTATCAATCCAGTACAAATCTGCATCAGGCAGTAATTTCTGAAAATCTATGGCAACTTCAGGTGGCGTCACCAAATCGTTTTTTCCCCAAATAATACAGGTGGGAATATTCATTTTAGGCAAATCTTTTGCCATATTATGACGAATGGCACTTTTGGCTATGGCCAAAGTTTTAATCACCCTGACGCGATCGTTTACTGAAGCAAAAATTTCATCAACAACCTCTTTTGTGGCAATTGCAGGGTCGTAAAAAACTTCTTCCGTCTTGGCTTTTATATACTCATAATTCCCTCTTTTTGGAAACGTATCACCCATTGATTTTTCATACAAACCAGAACTTCCCGCCAACACAAGTGCGGTAACGTTTTTCGGGTTTAACTTTGTGAAATACAATCCAATATGGCCACCCAAGGAGTTTCCAAGCAGTATGGCTTGGTCAATTTTCTTATACGCCATAAAATCTTTTAAAAACTTCGATAAGTTTTTAACATTCGTTTTTAAAAGTGGCAATTTATAAATGGGCAATTCAGGTATAATTACTCTATATCCTTTTTCTGAAAAATAGTTCAAAACACCGTCAAAATTACTTAACGCTCCCATAAGTCCATGAAGTACAATTATAGGTTGTCCTTCGCCGGCTTCAACATAGCTATACTTGCCGTCTTCGATAAGTTTACTGCTCATTTAAATATTCATTTTTATACCTTATTGCAAAGGTAACTTTTTTTTCGAAAGTATAGGTTTTTTTAAAGATCTGCAATTAAAATAGTAAGCGTCTCAATTTCAAAAAAACGACCCGTAAATGTGTTGAAGTGGTAAAAGTTATCAACAAAGTGGATAATTGTGGTAAATTGTGGGAAATAATTTATATTTTTGAATACATTCAAATTCATGATGATAAATTTAATTGGAACATACGAAGCTAAGGCTGATGCGAAAGGAAGGTTGCTGCTTTCCAACGCATTAAAGAAACAGCTTATGCCCATGTTGCAGGAAGGTTTTGTGATAAAACGATCCGTTTTTCAGCCATGTTTGGAGCTGTATCCGATGTCTGAGTGGAATGCGATGATGGCAAAAGTGAACACGTTGAACAGGTTTGTAAAAAAGAACAATGATTTCATAAGACGGTTTACCGCAGGGGTAAAAATTGTTGAATTAGACAGTTTAGGAAGATTATTGATCCCAAAAGATTTGCAAGTATTCGCTGAAATCGATAAAAATGTAGTGCTCTCATCAGCAGTAAACATTATTGAAATTTGGGACAAAGACAAGTATGAAAAAGCAATTGATGATGCAACAATTGATTTTGCGGATTTGGCTGAAAGTGTGATGGGTAACATAAATGAAAATGAAGATGGAATATCATAATCCCGTATTGTTAAAAGAAAGTATCGATGGTCTAAATATCAATCCGGGCGGCGTTTACGTTGATGTTACGTTTGGTGGCGGTGGTCATTCAAGAGAGATCTTGAGCAGGTTGAGTGAGCACGGGAAACTTTATGCATTTGATCAGGATGAAGATGCGCAACGCAATGTGATTGACGATCCGAGATTTACATTGATACCGCAAAATTTCAGGTTTATTAAAAGGTATCTGCGTTTTTATGGCATCAAAAAAGTGGATGGAATTTTGGCAGATTTGGGTGTGTCTTCACATCAGTTTGATGAAGCAGGACGTGGATTTTCAACCAGATTCGATGCAGATTTAGATATGAGAATGAATCAATCGGGCGCATTGTCGGCTTTTGAGGTGATCAATAAATATGAGGAGGAAAAATTGGCCAATGTGCTTTTTAATTATAGCGAATTGCGCAACGCAAAAGATATCGCCAGAAGAATTGTTGAAAAACGTGCCGAAGAAAAAATAAAAACAAGTTTTCAGTTAAAAGAGGTTTTGGCCGCATTTGTTCCAAAATCACAGGAACATAAAGTATTGGCCCAAATTTTTCAGGGAATTAGAATAGAGGTAAATCAGGAAATAGAAGCGTTAAAAGAATTTTTGTTGCAAGTGCCTGAATTGCTGAATGAAGGCGGAAGATTGAGTGTATTGTCTTATCATTCATTGGAAGACAGGTTGGTTAAAAGGTATATCAGAAGCGGACTTTTTGAAGGCGAACCCGTGAAAGATTATTATGGAAACGTAACTGTTCCTTTAAAAAAAGTTGGACAAATGGTGGTTCCGTCTTTTCAGGAAATAAAAAAGAACAGCAGGGCAAGAAGCGCAAAACTAAGAATCGCAACTTTAGCATAAATGGCAAAAATTTCAAATAGCGTTTACGATTTATTAAAAGGGAAATTTTTAATACAAGAGGATTCCTTTAAAAATTGGCGTTTTATTTTTTTTATAGTCGGTTTGGTGCTGTTGATGATTGCAAGCGGACACAGTTCCGATAAAAAAGTCATGGAAATTGCAGAACTCAATAAAGAAATTAAAGAATTAAGGGCTGAATTTGTTGATACACGTTCCATTTCAATGAAAATGAAATTAGAATCAACCATAAGAAATAAGGTAGTGAATTACGGATTAATCCCAAGTGAAAATCCGCCACAAGTAATAAAAGTAACCTCAAAAAAAGTAAATTAACATTGGCTGCAACAAAAAAAGGCATATTAAATAAACTCTATTTTGTGTTTGTGTTTATCACACTTTTTTTGGCGGCTATTATTGTGAGGCTAACAGACATTCAATTTGCCGATGGTGAAAAGTACCGAGATATGTCGAAACATCTTACCTTAAAAAACGACACTATTTTCGCAAACCGAGGCAATGTTTTTTCGGCAGATGGCAGTTTGTTGGCAACTTCCATGTCCCAGTATGAAATTAGAATGGATGCCTTTACTGTTGATGCAGAGGAATTTGAAACTAATATCAGAAGTCTTTCCAAAGAACTTTCGAAAATGCTTGGAAAACCGGCTTCAGAATGGGAAAATAAAATAAGAAAAGCACGGACAAACAAAAATAGGTACCTATTTATTACGCGAAAACTGGGTTATACGGACTATATGAAAATCAAAAGTTTTCCAATTTTTAAATTGGGAATGTACAAAGGCGGTTTTATCGCAGAGCAATCAACGGTTCGGGCGCATCCGCTTGGAAAAGTTGCGGAAAGAACCATTGGATATGATGATTACAGAGGCGCGCCAGGTATAGAAGGTGCTTACCGCGATTATTTAAATGGAAAATTTGGATGGCGTTTGAAGCAGAAAATAGCCCATGGTCAATGGAAGCCAATTAATGATGCAAATGAAAAAGAACCGGTTGACGGAAAAGATATTGTTACCACCATCGACATAAATATACAGGATATTGCGCACCATTCTTTATTGAGACAGCTAGAATTTTATGAAGCCGATCACGGTTGCGTAGTGGTTATGGAAACCAAAACAGGTGAAATTAAGGCGATTTCCAATTTGGGCAAAAACGCAAGCGGCAATTATTATGAGCGGTTAAATTATGCCGTTGGGGAATCCAATGAACCGGGTTCCGCTTTTAAAGTGATGGCGATGGTAGTTGCATTGGAGTCGAAAGCGATTGATACCGGTACAGTGGTTGATACAGGTGGCGGAAGATATATTATTCATGGAAGGGCCATAAATGACTCAAGAAAAGGTGGTTACGGTAAAATATCAGCTGCTCGTGCTCTTGAAGTCTCATCTAATATTGCATTTGCCAGATTGATAGAAGAGCATTTTGGAAAAACCCCAGATAAATTTATCAATTCTTTAAAAGGAATGCATTTAAACAATAAGATTGGACTTCCTATAAAAGGCGAAGGCACTCCGGAGATTCCTGGGCCGGGCGATAAAAAATGGAGTAAGAACGCTTTGCCTTCAATCGCTTATGGTTATAATATCAGTCTTACGCCATTACAAATTTTAACATTTTACAATGCCATTGCAAATAACGGTGAAATGGTGAAGCCAAGGTTTATAAAAGAAATTCGATCTTGGGACAAACAACATTTAGAATCTTTTGATAAGGAAGTTATTGATCCGGCAATTTGTTCAAAGGAGACGATAGATAAAATGCAGGAAATGCTTAAAAATGTAGTTGTTAACGGAACGGGAAGAAAATTATATGCCGAAAATTTTTCTATGGCCGGTAAAACAGGAACTGCCAGAACCGAATATTGGGAAGCCGATTGGGAAACGAACAGACGCTATATTTCCTCTTTTACGGGATATTTTCCTGCAGAGAATCCGAAGTATTCTTGCATCGTGGTGATTCATAAACCAAAAGCGCAAACAGGGTATTACGGTGCTGATGTTTCCGGGCCGGTTTTTAAGGATATCGCCCAAAAAATTTATTTGTCAAAGTCGGTCATCAATAACATTGATCATAAAACCCCTAATTTCAAAACCATAGAAAAGGATTATAACGCTTATTTTACTTTGTCCAATAAGGAAATTGACACAATACCAAATGTAAAAGGGATGGCAGGAATGGACGCGATTTCCATCCTTGAAAATTTAGGGTTAAAAGTGAGCTATTTGGGAAAAGGAAAAGTTGCTGAGCAATCGTTGCTTGCCGGCGGAAAAATAATCAAAGGATCAACCATCATTTTAAATTAAATTATTTGAAATCAGTCAAAGACATATTAAATAAGGTTGTGGTTAACGCAATACAAGGCAGCACCGGGATAAAGGTGAACGCCATTGTATTTGATTCTAGAAATGTGCAAAAAAATTGTCTGTTCGCAGCGCAAAAAGGGTTGTTGTTTGACGGCCATCAATTTATTGATAAAGCCATAGAATTAGGCGCTGTTGCCATACTTTGCGAAAAATTGCCTGAAAATTTAGCAGAAAACATCACCTATATTCAGGTTGAAGATTCAAACAGCGCTTTGGCGTTGATTGCCTCAAATTTTTATGACAATCCGTCTTCAAAATTAAAATTGATTGGAATTACCGGCACAAACGGCAAAACCACCGTTGCCACGTTATTGTATAAATTATTTCAGAATGCCGGTTACAAAACAGGACTGTTATCAACCGTAAAAATTTTGGTTGATACCAAACAATATGAAGCTACGCATACCACACCAAATTCTGTGGCCATAAATTATTATCTGAATGAAATGGTTGCTTTGGGTGTTGATTACTGCTTTATGGAAGTGAGTTCTCACGGAATTCATCAAAAAAGAACGGAAGGATTGCAATTTGTCGGCGGGGTATTTACAAATTTAACACACGACCATTTAGATTATCATAAAACATTTGCGGAATACAGGGACGTAAAAAAATTGTTTTTTGATCGATTGCCGAAAACGGCGTTTGCCTTGGTAAATATCGATGATAAAAACGGATCGGTAATGTTTCAAAACACCGAAGCCAAAAAACAGTCGTACGCATTAAAAACAATGGCCGATTTTAAGGCTAAAATAATAGAAAATCAATTTTCGGGCTTGGTGCTGAATATCAACAACAATGAAGTTTACACCAAATTAATAGGACGGTTTAATGCCTATAATTTGCTGGCCGTTTACGGCGCTGCAGTACTTTTAGGATTGGATTCAGCCGAAGCGTTGCGTCATTTAAGCGAGTTGGAAAACGTTACGGGCAGGTTTCAATATTTTATTTCTAAAGGCGGTGTAACGGCAATTGTGGATTATGCGCACACGCCAGATGCCTTAAAAAATGTGTTGGAAACTATCAATGAAATAAGAACCGGAAACGAACAAGTAATAACCGTTGTGGGATGCGGTGGCAATAGAGACAAAGCGAAACGTCCTGTGATGGGACGAATCGCTTCTCAATTAAGCACGCAAGTTTTGGTGACTTCCGACAATCCAAGAAATGAGGATCCGCAAACAATCATCAATGAGATTGAAGCAGGTATTGAACCTCAAAATTTGAGAAAATCTCTGTCCGTATTGGATAGGGCACAAGCCATAAAAGCGGCTTCAAAGCTTGCTAAAAAAGGCGACATCATATTAATTGCCGGCAAAGGCCATGAAACCTATCAGGAAATAAACGGAAAACGTTCGTATTTCGATGATTATGAGCAAATTACACAACAGTTAAACCTCATAGAAAGCTAAATTATGTTATATTATTTATTCGAATACCTAGATAAATATTACGATTTAACCGGTGCAGGGTTATTTAAGTATATCTCGTTTCGTTCAGCGATAGCATTTATTATTTCCTTGCTGTTTTCTATGATTTACGGAAAAAAAATCATCAATTATCTTCAGCGAAAGCAAGTAGGCGAATCGGTTAGGGATTTGGGTTTGGCAGGGCAAGTTGAAAAAGCGGGCACGCCAACAATGGGAGGCGTTATCATTATTTTGGCTACACTAATTCCTGTTTTGCTTTTTGCGCAAATAGACAATGTTTATATCGTTTTGTTGGTGGTAACCACCTTGTGGATGGGAACCATTGGTTTTTTGGATGATTATATCAAAATATTTAAACAAAATAAAGCGGGTTTAAAAGGTCGTTTTAAAATTTTAGGACAAATTACATTGGGAATTTTTGTGGGCGCGATGCTTTATTTTCATCCTAGCGTCACGATGAAAGAAAAACTGCCGACAAAGTTTCAATATATTACGGAAGCAGGAACACAGGTATTGTTTGCCGATGCCAAAAAATCGACAAAAACTACCATTCCGTTTGTAAAAAACAACGAATTGGACTATGCATCAGGCTTGGCTTTTTTAGGAACCGGTTATAAAAAATATGCTTGGTTGATTTTTATTCCGATTGTCATATTTATCATCACCGCAGTATCAAACGGCGCTAATTTAACAGATGGAATTGATGGATTGGCAGCGGGTTCTTCAGCCATTATTGTGCTTACGCTCGGGATTTTTGCATGGGTTTCCGGTAACATCATTTTTGCGAATTATTTGGACGTGATGTACATTCCTGATTCGGGCGAAATGACCATTTTTATTGCTGCTTTTGTGGGTGCTTTAATTGGGTTTTTATGGTACAATACGTATCCGGCGCAAGTATTTATGGGCGATACGGGAAGTTTAACCATAGGTGCCGTAATTGCTGTTTTGGCAATTGCCGTTCGCAAAGAATTGCTCATTCCTATTTTGGCGGGCATCTTTTTGGTGGAGAATTTATCGGTAGTGATGCAGGTAGGTTACTTTAAATATACCAAAAAGAGATTTGGAGAAGGAAAACGCATATTTAAAATGGCGCCATTGCACCATCATTATCAGAAAATTGGATATCACGAAAGCAAAATTGTGACAAGATTCTGGATTGTGGGAATCATGCTGGCGGTGTTGGCAATAGTAACTTTAAAGCTTCGATAAATGAAGTTAGCAATACTAGGAGCAGGAGAAAGCGGTGTTGGAACCGCAATTTTGGGGAAACAAAAAGGCTTTGAGGTTTTTGTTTCTGATAAAGGAATGATTGCTGAAAAATATAAAAAAGTTCTTTTAGAAAATGACATTTTATTTGAAGAGGAAAATCATACAGAATCTAAAATATTGGATGCTGATTTGGTGATGAAAAGTCCTGGAATTCCAGACAAAGTTGCCTTGGTAAAACAATTGAAAAATCAAGGAATTCCTGTAATTTCTGAAATTGAGTTTGCTTCAAAATATACCGACGGCGTTATTGTAGGTATCACTGGTTCAAATGGTAAAACCACCGTAACGATGATGGTGAACCATATTTTGAAGAAGGCAAAATTAAATGTTGGAATGGGAGGAAATATTGGTGAAAGTTTTGCACAACAGGTCGCTGAAAGAAAGTTTGATATACACGTATTGGAATTGAGCAGTTTTCAGTTGGACGGCATTGTGGATTTTGTGCCGCACATTGCTATAATCACCAACATTACACCCGATCATTTGGACAGATATGATTACAAGTTTGAAAATTATATCAACTCAAAATTCAGAATTACCGAAAATCAGACAGAAAATGATTTTTTGATTTATGATGCCGATGATGAAGTGATTACAAAATGGTTACAAAATAATAAAACAAAAGCCTGTTTGCTGCCTTTTTCAATAGAAAAAGAATTGGAACAAGGCGTTTTTTTGAAAAACGACAACATAATAATTAAATATAAAACAGAAGATACACTAATGAACATTTCAACTTTAGCTTTAAAAGGAAAACACAATTTAAAAAATGCAATGGGCGCTTCAATGGCCACCTCATTGTTAAAAGTTAGAAAAGATACTATTCGTGAAAGTCTGGAAGATTTTGAAGGCGCAGAGCACCGATTGGAATTTGTGCTAAAAATTAGCGGTGTGAAATATATCAACGATTCTAAAGCAACAAATGTTAACGCAACATTCTATGCATTGGACAGCGTAAAAACCCCAACTGTATGGATTGTGGGTGGCGTGGATAAAGGAAATGATTATTTGGATTTAATGCCGTTTGTTAGAGAAAAAGTGAAAGCCATTATTTGTTTGGGACTCGACAACCAAAAAATAATACAAACTTTTGGCAATGTGGTCGACTTAATTGTTGAAACTGCCGGTGCTGAAGAAGCTGTAAAAGTTGCCTACAAAATTGCCGAAAAAGGAGATACGGTTTTATTGTCTCCGGCTTGCGCCAGTTTTGATTTATTTGAAAATTATGAAGACAGAGGAAATAAATTTAAAGAAGCTGTACGCGGATTGTAGATGAAACGAGCATTGCAAATTTTGATACACAATGGAATGATTAATGGCGAACAGCATCTGTACCAATAAAAAATAAATAATAAACAGATGAAAAACATTCTTAAAAATATAGAAGGAGATAAAGCGATATGGGCGATTGTGACCATCATGGCAATTTTGTCTTTTTTGCCCGTTTATAGTGCCAGCACCAATTTGGTTTACGGCACCAACATAGGCACGCCTTTCTATTATTTATTTAAGCATGTAATTTTATTATTTCTGGGGTTTTTAATCATTTATGGCGTTCATAAAATTCCGTTCAGATATTTTAGCGGTGGCTCGGTAATTATGTTGCCCTTGGTAATTTTATTGTTAATTTTTACCCTTTCGCAAGGAACCACCATTGGCGGCTCAAATGCCAGCAGGTGGATTGAAATTCCGTTTATTGGGGTAGGTTTTCAAACATCAACCTTAGCCGTTTTGGTGTTGATGGTTTATGTTTCCAGATATTTGGCGCGAAAAAAAGAGAGCGAAATTACTTTTAAGGATAGTGTTTTGCAATTATGGATACCAATAGCAATTACGCTGGCATTAATTTTACCCGCTAACTTTTCAACTACGGCTATTGCTTTTTCAATGATTTTGATGGTCTGCTTTATTGGTGGTTACCCTGTTAAATATTTATTAGGTGTTGTGGGTTTTGGCGTCGTGTTTTTGGGATTGTTTGTATTGACAGCCAAAGCGCTTCCGGGCGTTTTCCCTAACAGGGTGGATACTTGGATTAGCAGGGTTGAAAACTTCTCAAATCCGAGTGCTGAAGAAGGCTATCAGGTTGAAAAGGCTAAAATTGCCATCGCAACTGGCGGTTTACAAGGCCGAGGTCCAGGAAAAAGTATACAGAAAAACTTTCTGCCTCAATCCACTTCCGATTTTATTTTCGCCATTATTGTTGAAGAATACGGATTGATTGGCGCTTTGTTGGTTATTTTGATGTATTTTATATTGCTGTTTCGCATTGTGATTGCGGCAAAAAAAGCGATAAGTATTTTTGCCA
>CAZBGP010000036.1:0-22867 GCA_964491495.1 uncultured Lutibacter sp.
GTAATCCCTTTTATCAATCTTAAACAACTTTTTATCGCCTTTTTTTTAAGAAAAATTAATTTAATTTTTACCCTGCTGAAATTGTGCGAATTACATTTCAAAATATCTTGTAAAATTTGAAATAATCCTATGCCTTTAACTTCCTGGAAAAACCAGGTTAGGCTATCCATGTAATAAGGTATAAAAAAACGACCAAATTCTATAGCTACTGCAGCAATTGCGTTAGGGATTGCAGTGTAAATCCTTTTTTGAAGCTCTTTTGCTTCAAAAAAGATTGTAACGAAAAGCCCTACCCTTGCGGTAACGCCCAAAATTACTAAATACAAAATGCTGTGATAATTAGAATTAAAACCAAATATTTTAAAGTTTATTTACAAAAAAGCTTCAGTTAATAACACGAAACGTATTGCTAAACTGATACTTTTCCAATATCTTTGCTGCTTTAATAAAAATAGCATGATTCAAATAACTTTGCCGGACGGCTCAATAAAAGAATTTCAAAAAGGGAGCACTCCGATGGATGTTGCCGTAAACATAAGCGAAGGATTCGCCAGGAATGTAATTTCTGCACAATTTAATGGAAAAACCGTTGAAGTTTCAACGCCTTTAAATGAAAACGGAAGTTTAGTTCTTTATACTTTTGATCAGGAAGAAGGCAAAAAGGCATTTTGGCACTCAACTGCCCACTTAATGGCCCAAGCGGTTACTTCGTTTTATCCAAATGTTAAATTAACTATTGGACCTGCCATTGACAATGGCTTTTATTATGATCTTGATTTGGGTGAAGAAGTTATTTCCGAAAAAGATTTTCAGCAAATAGAACAAAGAATGTTGGAAATGGCGAGAGGAAAATACGAGTTTAAATTGCGTGAAGTTTCAAAAGAAGATGCCTTAAATTATTATAAAAGTCAGAACAACCAATATAAAGTTGAATTGATTGAAAACTTGACGGATGGTGAAATCACTTTTTGCGACCATTCAGACTTTACTGATTTATGCAGGGGCGGACATATTCCGAACACCGGCTTAATCAAAGCCGCTAAAATTATGAGCGTGGCAGGAGCTTACTGGCGCGGTGATGAAAAAAACAATCAGCTAACCCGTTTATACGGTATTTCGTTTCCTAAACAAAAAATGCTTACCGAGTATTTGGAATTGCTGGAAGAAGCGAAAAAAAGAGACCACCGAAAATTAGGAAAAGAACTTGAATTGTTTACTTTTTCAGCAAAAGTTGGACAAGGATTGCCGCTTTGGTTGCCAAAAGGAGCCATTTTACGTGACAGATTAGAGCAGTTCTTGAAAAAAGCACAAAAAAAAGCCGGTTATGAAATGGTGATTACGCCACATATCGGACAAAAAGAATTGTATGTTACATCTGGACATTATGCAAAATATGGTGCAGACAGTTTTCAGCCAATTCATACACCAAAAGAAGGTGAGGAATTCATGCTAAAACCAATGAATTGTCCGCATCATTGTGAAATTTACAACGACAAACCATATAGTTATAAAGAATTGCCAAAACGTTTTGCCGAATTTGGAACTGTTTACCGTTATGAGCAAAGCGGCGAATTGCACGGATTAACCCGTGTTAGAGGTTTTACCCAGGATGATGCGCATATTTTTTGTACACCGGATCAGTTGGATGGTGAATTTAAAGCTGTAATTGACTTGGTATTGTATGTATTCAAATCCTTGAGTTTTGAAAATTTCACCGCTCAAGTTTCCTTGCGTGATAAAGAAAACAGGGATAAATATATTGGAAGCGACGAAAATTGGGAAAAAGCAGAAAATGCCATCATCAATGCCGCCACAGCAAAAGGATTGGATTTCAAAATTGAATATGGCGAAGCCGCTTTTTACGGGCCTAAATTAGATTTCATGGTGAAAGATGCGTTGGGAAGAAGCTGGCAGTTGGGAACCATTCAGGTAGATTACAATTTACCGGAGCGTTTTGACTTAAGTTATAAAGGAGCCGACAACCAATTGCACAGACCTGTGATGATTCATAGAGCACCATTTGGTTCGATGGAACGATTTATTGCGGTTTTACTGGAACATACCGGCGGCAGATTCCCGCTTTGGTTAACTCCCGAACAGGTTATCATATTGCCAATCAGTGAAAAATATCAAATTTATGCCGAAAAAGTTTTAAATTTGTTAGAAAATGCCGACATTCGCGCCCTTGTAGATAAACGAAATGAAAAAACCGGCAGAAAAATCAGAGATGCCGAAATGAATAAGATACCGTTTATGCTGATTGTTGGGGAACAAGAAGAGAATGAAGGCACGGTTTCTGTAAGAAAACAAGGCGATGGTGATATGGGTTCATCAACAATAAATGAATTCATTTCATTAATAAATAAAGAAGTTAACAGTACATTAGAGCAATTTTAAGTTTAATTTAAAATATAACGTCATAGCATTAAGTAGAAATAAAGGTCAAAGAAAGCCTTGGAGAGTTGTAAAAGAAGATCAACATAGAATAAATGAAAAAATAGTTTATGTTGAAGAAGTTCGTTTGGTAGGAGACAATGTCGAAATAGGGGTTTATCCTATTGCAAAGGCAAGAGAACTGGCTAAAGAGTTGGAATTGGATTTGGTTGAAATATCACCCAAAGCGGTTCCTCCGGTATGTAAAATCACCGATTATAAGAAATTTCTTTACGAACAGAAAAAACGCGAGAAAATTCAGAAAGCCAAAGCTACTAAAGTTGTTGTTAAGGAAATTAGATTTGGCCCAAATACGGATGAACACGATTTTGACTTTAAAAAGAAACATGCCATTTCCTTTTTAAAAGAAGGCGCAAAACTAAAAGCATTTGTGTTTTTTAAAGGAAGATCCATCATCTATAAAGATCAGGGACATATTTTATTGTTAAGATTGGCCCAAGAAGTAGAAGAATTTGGTAAAGTTGAACAAATGCCAAAATTAGAAGGGAAACGTATGATTATGTACATTTCTCCAAAAAAGAAATAATACTTCGGCTTCGCTCAGTAACCAAAAATAGTTTACGCAGAGTAACCAAAACCAAATTTAATTTGGCAGTTGAATAAAAAGATAAAAGAAACTGAAATAAACCTCAGTATAAAGATAATAAGCAAGATAAAAAAAGTAGAAAGATGCCTAAAATGAAAACAAAATCTAGTGCCAAAAAGCGTTTTAAGCTAACCGGCTCTGGACAAATTAAAAGAAAACACGCTTTTAAAAGTCATATTTTGACCAAAAAGTCTAAGAAACGTAAATTAAAGTTAACTCACGCTGGTTTGGTTCACAAATCAGATAAAGCTAACATTTTACAACAACTAACTTTAAAATAATAAAGTTAAAAGGGAATTTAATTATTAACCATGGAGTAGCGCCTATTTAAGTGCAATATTTGCCGCCTACTACAAAAAAACAAATGAATTATGCCAAGATCAGTAAATTCAGTTGCCTCAAGAGCTAAGAGAAAAAAGATATTGAAGCAAGCAAAAGGTTACTTCGGACGTAGAAAAAACGTTTACACAGTAGCTAAAAACGCGGTTGAAAAAGGAATGTTATATTCTTACAGAGACCGAAAAAATAAAAAGAGAAGTTTCCGCGGATTGTGGATTCAGCGTATTAACGCTGGAGCACGTCAATACGGAATGTCTTACTCTCAGTTTATGGGAAAACTTAAAGCTAACAATATCGAATTGAACCGTAAAGTTCTTGCCGATTTAGCGATGAACAACCCAGAAGCTTTTAAGGCAATTGCAGACAAAGTAAAATAGATTTTTTAATTACTTGCTTATATAAAAAAACTCAAACAAATGTTTGGGTTTTTTTATGCACCTAATCTCCTGTTTATTGTTTACTGTAAGACTAACAAATAGCTTATATTTGCGAACTTAATTTAACTTGTTGATTTATGATTGTTTGGATAATTTTTGTTGCGCTCATCCTTGTTTTTTTAGCCCTTGATTTGGGTGTTTTTAATAGGACTCCACATGTAATAAGCACCAAAGAAGCTTCCGTTTGGACCGGAATTTGGGTTACTGTTTCCTTCCTTTTTTCAGGTGTTATTTATTGGCTCTATTCAGGAAGTATTGTAAACAATGTGGACAATCTCACGGCAACGGATGCGGTCTTAAAATACATTACCGGCTATTTAATAGAAATCTCGTTAAGCATTGACAATATTTTTGTGATTGCCGTCATATTCGCATCATTCAAAATTCCTTTAAAATATCAGCACAGGGTGTTATTTTGGGGAATCTTAGGCGCCATCGTTTTTAGGGCGTTAATGATATTCTTCGGCGTAATTCTGATTAATAAATTTAGTTTTACAACCTATGTTTTTGGTGTGTTTTTGCTTTTCACTGCTTACAAAATGATGTTTTCAAAGGAAGAAAAGTTCCAGCCTAAAAAATCATTTATCTACCGACAAATAAGAAAAATTATTCCCATTACCAGTCACATGCAAGGCGAGCATTTTTTCATCAAATTGAGACATATAACTGCCGCAACGCCGCTTTTTATGGCGTTGATAGTTATTGAGTTTACCGATATCCTATTTGCGATAGACAGCGTACCGGCAATTTTGGCAATTACTTCCGATCCTTTTTTGGTTTTCAGTTCCAATATTTTTGCGATTCTCGGATTGCGATCTATGTATTTCTTCCTGTCAAATATGCTGGTGAAGTTCTATTATTTGAAATATAGTTTAATTGCCATCCTAAGTTTTGTGGGTATTAAACTCATCTTAACACCTCATGACGATTTCCCCTTAATGCCTCATTATATGTTTCCTGAATGGTTATCGCTATTGTTTATCGCTTTGGCACTTTTTATCGGCATTTTAGTTTCCCTCAAAGTAACAAAAGAAGAAAAATTTATAGAGGAATAACCTCAAAGTAACTTAAAAAAACAAAACCCTC
This sequence comes from uncultured Lutibacter sp., assembly GCA_964491495.1. Lineage (GTDB taxonomy): Bacteria > Bacteroidota > Bacteroidia > Flavobacteriales > Flavobacteriaceae > Lutibacter. The sequence continues at coordinate 4,903 of CAZBGP010000036.1, forward strand.
AAAATTTAATTTTGAGGGTTTTGTTTTTATTATTTTTCAGGTAGTTATTAAAAAACTTCCCCTAATTCTTTAAGCTTTTCTGTGTTTTCAGCCAATTTAAGACCTTCTATAATCCTGTGAATATCACCATTGATAATATTCTGCAAATCATACATTGTTAAACCAATTCTGTGCTCTGTAACACGACCTTGCGGATAATTGTAAGTTCTGATTTTAGCCGATCTGTCTCCAGAGCTCACCATCGTTTTTCGTTTAAGGGAATCTGATTCCTGCTTTTTGGCCAATTCCATTTCGTACAACCTTGAACGTAAAACCTGCATGGCTTTGTCCTTATTCTTATGCTGCGATTTTTGATCCTGGCATTGCGCCACAAGTCCCGTTGGTATATGCGTTAAACGAACAGCAGAATACGTAGTGTTTACCGATTGTCCTCCAGGCCCCGATGAACAGAAAAAATCCATTCTTACGTCTTTCATGTCAATTTGCACATCAAATTCTTCAGCTTCCGGCAAAACCATCACGGTGGCGGCTGATGTATGCACACGTCCTTGGGTTTCCGTTTGTGGAACTCGCTGCACGCGATGCACGCCGGCTTCAAATTTTAAATTGCCGTAAACATCTTCTCCTTCAACACTAAAAATGATTTCTTTAAAACCGCCCGATGTGCCTTCACTCATATCAACAATACTTGTTTTCCAACCTCTGTCCGCGCAATATTTTGTGTACATTCTAAACAAATCACCTGCAAAAATACTCGCTTCGTCGCCTCCGGTTCCTGCCCTAATTTCCACCATCACATTTTTGGCGTCATCCGGATCTTTTGGAATCAACATAAACTTAATATCTTCCTCCAATTGCGGCAAACGCGCCTCAGCTTCTTCAATCTCTATTTTCGCCATTTCGGTCATATCATCGTCAGACCCATCAGCAATAATTTCTTTGGCTTCTTCAATATTTTTTAACAACCCGCGATATTCATCGCCCACTTTCATCACTGCGTTTAAATCCTTGTATTCCTTACTGATTTTCACGTAGCGTTTTTGGTCTGAAATAATATCCGGTTGGATGATTAAATCAGAAACCTCATCAAAGCGTTGTTTTATGATTCTTAATTTATCTAACATTTATTTTTTATTAGTTTGCAAATTTACAACAAATTCTTGATATTTTATTGCGGTGTATTTTAATGTTTTTTTCAATTAGCATCTACTTTTCCAAGTAAATACTGAAAAAGCAATCTATTCAAAAAGAATATCTTGGGCGTTCCCGCTGAAAAAGCGGTCGGGCATTCCGCTCCAATCTTTTTATCGGTAAAAAACCGCTAAAAAGTATTTCCGCTTCAGTCCCTAACGCACATCGATTTAAGATTTTGGATTTACGATTTTTAAAATGGCTTAATTAAATGTTAACCATAAAAAAATTGCGCACTTTGCGTATTTTCTTTGCGGGCTTTGCGGTTAAATGCCAATTTTGTTTGAGTTGTATTTTTATAATTTTTAACTTGGCTTTTATCCTTGAATACGCATATTTAATACTCAAAAACTCCAAATTCACTTTTGATGGTCAGCTTTTTGGTTTCAGAAGCTTCTACCCTGCCCACAATTTGCGCATCAACATGATAACTTTTAGAAATAGCGATAATATTTTGGGCGATTTCAGGAGAAACATATAATTCCATTCGGTGACCGCAGTTAAACACCTGATACATTTCTTTCCAATCGGTTTTGCTTTGATCCTGAATTAATTTAAACAAAGGCGGAACAGGAAACAGATTGTCTTTTATGATATGTAAATGATCAATAAAATGAAGAATCTTGGTTTGGGCACCGCCACTGCAATGCACCATTCCGTGAATTTCATCTGAAGTGAATTTGTCCAATATTTTTTTAATGATGGGCGCGTAAGTTCGGGTTGGTGAAAGCACCAATTTTCCGGCGTTTATCGGCGCATTTTCTACAACATCGGTTAATTTCATATTTCCTGAATAAACCAATTCATCAGGAACTGCAGCATTATAACTTTCAGGATATTTTTCTGCCAAATACTTATGAAAAACATCATGGCGGGCAGATGTCAATCCGTTAGAACCCATTCCGCCGTTGTATGCTGTTTCGTAAGATGCTTGACCGTAAGAGGCCAAACCAACAATCACATCGCCTGGTTTTATGTTTGCATTGTCAATTACATCGGTCCTTTTCATTCGGGCCGTAACGGTAGAATCCACAATAATGGTTCTTACCAAATCCCCAACATCTGCAGTTTCACCGCCTGTGGAATGAATTTCAACGCCAAATGATTTCAAATCTTGTAATAATTCTTCGGTTCCGTTAATAATGGCCGAAATCACTTCGCCCGGAATAACATTTTTGTTTCGTCCGATTGTTGAAGACAACATAATATTTGAAGTGGCGCCAACACAAATTAAATCGTCAATATTCATAATTAACGCATCTTGCGCAATGCCTTTCCATACAGAAATATCACCTGTTTCTTTCCAATAAGTATAGGCCAAAGACGATTTTGTTCCTGCGCCATCGGCGTGCATAATCAGACAATAATCCTTGTCATTGGTTAAATAATCGGGCACAATTTTACAAAACGCCTTCGGAAACAAACCTTTATCCACATTTTTAATGGCATTGTGCACGTCTTCTTTTGAAGCCGAAACACCTCTCAAGCTGTATCTTTTACTATTTTCTGAACTCATTGTTGCTAATTATGTTGTACTGCAAAAGTAATTTTTCTTTTTTAAACCTAAAGTGTTTTTGCTGACGTAATCAATTTAAAGAAGCCGATTTTTAAGAAAGCTGTTTTAAACAAAAAAATCCCGCAAATTGCGGGATTTTTTAGTGTTATCGCGTAAATAACAATTCTCTATATTTAGTTAGCGGCCATAGTTCATCATCAACCATTAATTCTAGTTTATCGCAATGATACCTGATTTCATCAAAAAACGGTTTCACTTTTGTACAATATTCGGAAGCCATTTCTTCCAAATCAGTAATGACATTGGCCTTTTTACGGGCACTGATCATTTCATCAACTTTTAAATGGATAACTTCTATATGTTCTGATATTCCTTTAATCAATTTAATTTGCTCACCTGCATATTTCTCAAAATCTTTACCGAATATTTCTTTAAGCCCTTTCACATTTTCTATCAGTAAATTTTGGTATTTAACGGCAGTTGGCACCACGTGATTTCCGGCAATATCGCCTAAAACACGAGATTCGATCTGAATACGTTTGGTGTATTCCTCAACTTCAATTTCGTAACGGGCTTCAGTTTCCACTTTACTCATCACGTTCATTTCTTCAAATAAAGCGATAGATTTTTTAGAAACTCTTGCTTTTAAAGCTTCCGGCGTTGTTTTATTGTTGCTTAATCCTCTTCTTTTAGCTTCAATTTCCCAGGCATCACCGTAACCATTTCCTTCAAACAAAACGTTTTTTGTAGCTTTAATATATTCTCTCAACACATTAAAAATAGCTTCATCTTTCTTCAAATCCTGACTTTCTATCAATGCATCTACTTCAATCTTAAAGTCTTTTAATTGTTTGGCTACGCAAGTATTTAAAACTGTCATCGGATTTGCGCAGTTTGCAAATGATCCCACCGCTCTAAACTCAAATTTATTTCCGGTAAATGCGAAAGGAGAAGTTCTGTTTCTGTCGGTATTGTCCAATAAAACATCCGGGATTTTACCAACCACATTCAATTTAAGGTCGGTTTTTTCTTCAGGAGAAAGTTTCCCATTGGTTACGCCTTCCAATTCTTCCAATACTTTTGTCAATTGTTCCCCAATAAATACGGAAATAATTGCAGGAGGCGCCTCATTAGCCCCAAGTCTGTGGTCATTATTTGCAGAAGCCACTGCAGCTCTTATCAATTCTTCATTGTCATAAACCGCTTTTATGGTATTGATAAAAAAAGTTAAAAACTGAAGATTGCTCATCGGCGTTTTTCCGGGACCCAATAAATTAATGCCGGTATCGGTTGCAAGCGACCAGTTATTGTGTTTTCCGGAACCATTAACGCCGGCAAAAGGTTTTTCATGAAGCAAAACTTTAAGTTGGTGACGAGAAGCCACTTTTCCCATCACATCCATTAATAAGGAGTTATGGTCAACCGCCAAGTTACATTCTTCATAAATAGGTGCCAATTCAAACTGATTTGGTGCAACTTCATTATGGCGTGTTTTTACAGGAATACCTAAAAGCATACATTCTGTTTCCAAATCACGCATATAATTTAAGGCCCTGCTTGGAATAGAACCAAAATAATGATCGTCCAATTGTTGCCCTTTTGCAGGGGAATGTCCCAATAGGCTTCTGCCTGTTAAGATAATATCTGGTCGGCTGTTGGCCAATGCTTTATCAATTAAAAAGTATTCTTGTTCCCATCCAAGTGAGGCAGTAACTTTTTTTACATTTTTATCGAAATATTTACAAACCGCTGTTGCGGATTCATCAATGGCATTTAGTGCACGCAATAAAGGTGTTTTATAATCTAGCGCTTCACCAGTGTAGGCAACAAATATGGTTGGTATACACAATGCCGTTCCAAAAATAAATGCAGGTGATGTCGGATCCCAAGCAGTATAACCGCGCGCTTCAAAAGTATTTCTGATTCCGCCATTTGGAAAACTTGATGCATCTGGTTCTTGTTGCACCAATTGGTCACCTCCAAATTTTTCAATAGCCATTCCGTTTCCAATAGTTTCAAAAAAAGCATCATGCTTTTCAGCAGTTCCACCAGTTAAAGGTTGAAACCAGTGCGTATAATGTGTAACGCCTTTTGACATCGCCCACTCTTTCATTGAAGATGAAACTTGGTCGGCGATTTTACGGTCAATTTTTGTTCCATGCTCCATAGCACTCATTACGCCTTTATAGGCATCTTTTGTTAAGTACTGACGCATGGTATTTTCATTAAATACATTTTCGCCAAATAACACAGATCTTTTGGTATCTTCTATTACTTCAACAGGCTTTCGGCTTGACGCCTCGATTAATGCTTGAAATCTAATTTTAGACATTTTTTATAAAAATTATAATTAATATACTCATTTTAATGGTACAAAGCTAACTTAAAAATCAATTTAAAAAAAATAACCCCCTAAAAATTTAGGGGGTTATTTTATATTTTTATGTTTTTAATAATAAAATCATTAATTTTTGAATAAATTATATTATCTGATGTGATTCACTAAAATTAATTATTATAAAATCATTCAATTACTAAAGATCAAAGTATCACAAAGAAATTTAAAGCAGCTTTCAAAAATATAATCATTCCATTCTTTAATTAAAGAAAAATAAACGATTGAAATAACCTCTTAAGTGGTATAAAATAATGCTCCTAACTTTGAAGTAATCAATAATTTCCTATTTTTACCTTATGAAAAAACAATTATTCAAAATTTTGGGGAATCTAAACAAGATTTTGCTTCCAAGCTTTACCAAAAAACGACTGGATATGTCAAAAGCCAAAAAATGGCAAATGGCAATTATTGGCTGGCGATATTTTGTTACAAAAAATAGTTTGTAAATAGGTAAAAAATAGTATATTTGCACCCTCAAAACGGCCTCGTGGCGCAACTGAATAGCGCACTTGATTACGGCTCAAGAGGTTGATGGTTTGAATCCATTCGAGGTCACGAAAAAATGCAATTACTTTTTAAAGGTAATTGCATTTTTATTTTATAAAATATCTTATCAACTTCACAACTCCTGATAAAATAGGATTGTTGCACTAAACATCAGAAAAATTACCTCTTAAAACTAATTTAAATTAAATTCACAATTTTTCAAATAAATGATAAAAGTCATTGAATTTACGATGTTTAAAAATTACTTTTACTTCATAGATTCATTACCTACTTTGTTTAAGTAATGTTTTTGATTTTTTTAGTTAGTAGTAAAAAAAGAAGGGACTGCCTGAAGAGGCAGTCTTTTTTCGTTTATGCCATTCCTTATCTTAAATATCTTCACACGCATCTCGCAATAGCTCATATCCGCTTTTAAAATCGTTTTTTTTGATTAATTCTGAATTTACGCTATATTTAATAGTGATATATATATTTCTTGTAAAAAAGTGATTGTATTCTCGATTTTTTTGACAAAAAATTGAATATCTTTATATCATAAATAACCTCGTTTTTTAAAAAATAATTTTAACTAAAAACGCAAAGCCTTGAAAGTAACAATAAATGACTCGCACGAATTTGAATTTAAAAGTTCCGACATTGAAAAATTAGATTTGCTAAAGCGCTCAGCTTCTAAATTTCATGTTTTTTCAAAGCACAAATCTTTTGCCATAAAACTTGAAAAATCCGATTTTAACAATCGAGAATACGTCATAAGTGTCAATGCAAACAACTACACGGTAAAAATCGCCAATGAAATAGATCAGCTTATTAAGGAAATGGGATTTACCATTGGCGCGTCTGTTAAAGCAAATAACATAAAAGCACCAATGCCAGGCATTATTTTAAGTGTGAATGTTGAAGAAAATCAGGAAGTTAAAGAAGGAGAAACCTTATTAATTTTAGAAGCAATGAAAATGGAGAACGCCATCAGCGCTCCAAAATCGGGCTTTATCAAATCAATTTATGCCAAAAGCGGTGAAACTGTCGAAAAAGGAGCACTACTTATTGAAATGGCATAAACTGCATCATCCAAATTAATTATTGAAACTATCCAAAAACTTTAAAAATGAAAAAAATATTAGTGGCAAACAGAGGTGAGATTGCTATTAGGGTGATGAAAACCGCCCATAAAATGGGAATTAAAACTGTGGCAGTTTTTTCTGAAGCTGACAGGAACGCACCCCATGTTCGGTTTGCCGACGAAGCTATTTGTATTGGAGAAGCTCCTTCCAATAAATCCTATCTTTCCATCGAAAAAATTATTGATGCCGCTAAAAAATTACATGTAGATGCCATTCATCCAGGTTATGGTTTTTTAAGTGAAAATGCCGATTTTGCCGAAAAAGTGGAACAAAACAATATGATATTTATTGGTCCAAAATCGAGCGCCATCAGAATGATGGGAAGCAAATTGGCAGCAAAAGACGCTGTTAAAAATTACAATATTCCCATGGTACCTGGAATTGACAGGGCGGTAACCGACCCTATTGAAGCTGCAAATATTGCAAGAGAGATTGGTTTTCCCATTCTTATTAAAGCTTCCGCAGGGGGTGGCGGCAAAGGAATGCGTATTGTGGAAAATGAAAACGAAGTTGAACAGCAAATGAACCGCGCCATTAGTGAAGCAACTTCCGCGTTTGGTGATGGTTCCGTTTTTATTGAAAAATATATTACATCTCCCAGACATATTGAAATTCAGGTTTTGGCAGACAGTCACGGAAATATATTACACTTTTTTGAAAGAGAATGCAGTATCCAAAGACGTCATCAAAAAGTGATTGAAGAAGCGCCTTCTTCAATTTTAACACCCGAATTAAGATCCAAAATGGGCGACGCAGCCATTAAAGTAGCAAAATCCTGTAATTATTTAGGTGCTGGAACCGTGGAGTTTTTAGTGGATGCGCATTTAAATTTCTATTTTTTGGAAATGAATACACGTTTGCAGGTTGAACATCCGGTTACTGAACTTATTTCTGGCGTTGATTTGGTTGAGCTACAAATAAGAATTGCACGTGGAGAAGCCATCCCATTTAAACAGGAGGATTTAAAAATTAATGGTCATGCCTTGGAATTGCGCGTTTATGCTGAAGACCCGATGAATGATTTTTTACCAAGTGTCGGAAATTTAAGCAAGTATAAAATCCCGGTTGGTGATGGAATAAGAGTTGATAACGGATTTGAAGAAGGAATGGACATTCCTATTTACTACGATCCGATGCTCTCCAAATTGATTACCTATGGAAAAACACGTGAAGAAGCCATTCAATTAATGATTGATGCTATTGACAATTATGTAATTAAAGGCGTTTTTACCACCTTGCCTTTCGGAAAATTTGTTTGTGAACATGAAGCTTTTAGGTCGGGCAAGTTCGATACGCACTTCGTTAAAAATTACTACACACCGAAACTTTTGCATGCAGCATCAGATGAAGAAGCGAAAATAGCTGCTTTGGTCGGTTTATCGCTGTATTTAGAAGATCAGAAAAAATTAAGAATTCCCGTTTCTAATTAATTATATGACCGTATTATGAATTCAAAGTTTGAAAATTTAGCTGAAAAAATTGCAGAGGCACATTTGGGAGGTGGCAAAATTCGTATAGAAAAGCAACATGCCAAGAAAAAATTAACAGCAAGGGAACGTGTCCAATATTTACTGGATGAAGGTTCTTTTGAAGAAATGGGCTTGCTTGTAACACACCGATCAACCGACTTTGGTATGGAAAAAGAACTCTATTTTGGTGATGGTGTTGTTACTGGATTTGGCACAATTAATGGAAGATTGGTTTATGTATTCGCACAAGATTTTACGGTTTTTGGTGGCGCTTTGTCTGAAACCCACGCCGAAAAAATTTGTAAAATTATGGATCAGGCCGTAAAAGTTGGTGCGCCAATTATTGGTTTAAATGACTCGGGCGGTGCACGAATTCAGGAAGGCGTAAGATCTTTGGGTGGTTATGCCGATATATTTTTTAGAAATGTTCAAGCATCCGGTGTTGTACCGCAGCTTTCTGCGATTATGGGCCCTTGTGCCGGCGGCGCAGTCTATTCTCCTGCCATGACCGATTTCACACTGATGGTTGAAAACACCAGTTATATGTTTGTTACCGGACCAAATGTGGTAAAAACGGTAACCAATGAATCGGTGACAGCCGAAGAACTAGGCGGCGCAAGTGCACATTCAATAAAATCGGGTGTTACGCATATCACTTCTGCAAATGACATTCAATGTTTAGAGGACGTAAAATCTTTATTGAGTTATATGCCTCAAAATAACAAAGAAACCACCAAAAAATTTCCTTTTGAATTACATGATGAAATAAGGATTTCGCTTGAAAGTATAATTCCGGAAAATCCGCACAAGCCTTATGATATGCGCCACATAATTTTTGGTATCATAGATGAAGATTCTTTCTTCGAAATTCATAAAGATTTTGCTGAAAATATTATTGTAGGTTTTGCGCGTATTGCAGGAAGAAGCATCGGTATTGTTGCCAATCAGCCTATGGTATTGGCGGGTTGTTTGGATGTAAACAGTTCTATAAAAGGTGCGCGGTTTACCCGTTTTTGCGATTGTTTCAATATTCCTTTATTGGTTTTGGTTGATGTGCCAGGATTTTTGCCAGGAACCGACCAGGAATGGAACGGCATCATAAAAAATGGCGCAAAATTATTGTATGCTTTAAGTGAAGCAACTGTGCCAAGGGTTACCGTAATTACTAGGAAGGCGTATGGCGGCGCTTATGATGTAATGAACTCAAAACACATTGGCGCTGATATGAATTATGCCTGGCCAACCGCTGAAATTGCCGTGATGGGCGCAAAAGGCGCTGCGGAAATAATATTCAAAAATGAAATTATGGCTGCTGAAGACCCTGAAGCTAAATGGAAAGAAAGAGAAGCGGAGTATGCCTATAAATTTGCGGATCCATATAGAGCGGCAAGACGCGGCTTTGTTGATGAAGTCATTTATCCGAAAGATACCCGAAGAAAATTAATAAAAGCCTTTCAAATGCTTGAAGGAAAAGAAGTGGTAAGGCCAAACAGAAAACATGGAAATATTCCTTTATAAGAATTTGATTTAATAAAAAATCCCGAAATATTCGGGATTTTTAATTTTTTAATATTAAAATAGCTAATATAATTATATGATTTCAGCCGACAATCCTCTTGTTAAAAGTTGTGTGCAACGTGGCTTTAATTCGTCATATTCTCCAGTTTTTACGGCACATTTTCCTTTATAATGCACCAACAAGGCACACTGTTCGGCCTGTTCCGCGGTATGGTCACAGATTTCTATCAAGCAGTCAATCACAAAATCAAAGGTATTGACATCATCATTAAACAAAATGATTTCATGCAAGTTGACTTCTTTTTCAAGAACGTCAACATCTTCCTGTATTTTTCTTTTTGTGCTCATACTGCAAAAATAATCATTATTTTACATACTTCAAAGCAACCCAGTTGTTACGTTCAATTTGTTTATCCAATTTCAATCCGTATTTTGAAATTTCCGCATCAATAGCAGGAATGTCTTCTTTATAAAAACCGCTGAACAAAATCACGCCATTGTCATTCAAACAGCTGGCATAAACCTGCATGTCATTCAATAAAATATTTCTGTTGATGTTGGCAATAATTACGTCATAATTTTTGTTTTTCAACAAAGTGGCGTCGCCTTCATATACAGCAATGTGATTGCAGTTATTGCGTTCCACATTTTCCAAAGAATTTTGATAACACCAATTGTCAATATCAATCGCGTCAATTGGTTTTGCGCCTTTCATTTCAGCAAAAATTGCCAAAATTCCGGTTCCGCAACCCATATCCAACACTTTTTTACCGACAACATCCAAATCCAATAAATGCTGAACCATCATATGCGTGGTTTCATGATGCCCGGTGCCGAAACTCATTTTTGGTTCAATTACAATATCGTATTTCAGGTTCGGATTCTCGTGAAATGGTGCTCTGATGCTTACCAAACCATCAACCTGAATCGGATTAAAGTTTTTTTCCCATTCAATATTCCAGTTTGTTTGTTCAATTTCCTGCATTTCATAAGAAATCTGAAATTCCCCAGATTTTAACACATAAATATCATCCAAAACCTGTGCATTCCAATCGGTTTTTTGAATGAAAGCTTCGACACCTTCTTCATTTTCAACAAAACTTTCAAAACCTACTTCGCCCAATTCGGCAATTAAAATTTCCGTTGCCGGTTCTTTCGGACTAACTTTGAAGGTATACGATATATAAATATTATCCATTAAATTGCGTCAATTATTGCTTTAAAATCGTCTATGTTTAAAGCTGCACCACCAATTAAGCCGCCATCTACATCAGGTTTTGAGAAAATTTCCTGTGCGTTTGAAGGTTTTACGCTTCCGCCGTATAAAATAGAAATGTCCTCAGCCAAATCCTTGCCATATTTATCCCCAACAATTTTTCTGATAAAAGCATGCATTTCCTGCGCTTGTTCAGGTGACGCAGTTTCGCCGGTTCCAATGGCCCAAACAGGCTCATAAGCTAAAATAATGTTTTTCCAAGCACCTGCTTCTAAATGAAATAATCCGTTTTTTATTTGACTTTCAACCACTTTAAAATGATTTCCAGCTTTTCTGTCGGCCAAAACTTCTCCAAAACAAAAAATGATTTCCATTTTGTTTGCCAAAGCGGCATCCACTTTTTTAGCCAATAACGCATCCGTTTCCCCAAAATATTCCCTGCGTTCCGAATGGCCTAAAATCACCGTATGCACACCAACCGATTTCAACATAGTTGCAGAAATTTCACCTGTAAAAGCGCCATTTTTTTCAAAATGCATGTTTTGCGCAGCAACCTCAACTTTAGTTCCTTTTGCTTTGCTTGCGACTTTTTGCAGATTCACAAAGGTTGGCGCAACTATAACTCTTGTATTTTCAAGCGGTTGTTTTTTAATGCTTTTTGCGATTTTTTTAACCAATGATTTCGATTCATCCAAATCATTATTCATTTTCCAGTTTCCGGCTACTATTTTTGCTCTCATATTTATTGTTTTATGTTCGGTTTTATCGACAAATTTAATCATTATTAAATTCCTTAAAAAAATTCAATTCACTATTGTACGAATTCGTTTTCGTGTTGCACTTTTATTTCAATCTAATTTTGGGATCCAGCAATCCGTAACTGATGTCCACCAAAATATTGATGATGATAAACATCGTGGCAATCACCAAAACACTGCCCATTATAATTGGTAAATCCAAGGTATTTAGCGCGTTTACAATTTCTTTTCCCAATCCGTTCCAATTAAAAATATATTCCACAAACACCGCGCCCGCCAACATTGAGGCAAACCATCCCGAAACCGCAGTTACAACCGGATTTAATGAATTTTTTAGGGCATGTGTTTTTATGATTTTATAGGTTGAAAGTCCTTTTGCCCGAGCGGTTCTAATATAATCCTGACTCAACACTTCCAGCAACGAATTCCGCATCAACTGTATCACCACCGCCAAAGGCCTGATTCCCAAAACGATGGCCGGCAAAATCAAATTTTTCCATTGAATATAAGTGTTTTCTCCAAAATCGTCAACTTCATACAAACTGCCCGTCATATTTAAATTGGTGTAACTGTGTAGCACAAACCCAAAAAACCAGGCAAATAAAATGGCTGCAAAAAATGAAGGCACGCTCATTCCCAAGGTGCTCAATATTGAAATCATCCGGTCGAAAAAAGTGTCTTTGTACAAGGCTGAAAGGATTCCGAAAAATATGCCTGTGATAATGGCAATTACAATGGCCGAAACCGCTAAAACAGCCGTATTAGGCAATGTTTCCGCAATTACTTCTGTGACGTTTTTATCGTTTTTTTGAAATGATTTCCGCAGATAAGGAAACTTTATCACAACGAATTTTTCACCAGCCGAAAACAATTTTGCATAGGAATATTTTTCAGCAGATAAATAGGTGTAATTTGTTGCATCGGCGCTATGTATTGAAATGGGCGACAAATCGTTCAAATAATACAAATACTGTGTGGTTAAAGGCTGGTCAAATCCGTATTTCACACGAATATTTTGAAGCTGCTCCGCGTCTTCCCGCTGGTCCAGCATCATTCTTGCAGGATCTCCCGGCAACACATTAAAAAGAAAAAATATGACGGTAATTACGCCAAACAACGTAAAAAATCCATAAAATATTTTATTTAAAATATAACTAAACAAGGTGCTTTATTTAGTAAACAAAGATAACTTAAAGTATTAAAATTACTACTTTTGTTAAATTCTTTATTTGAACTTATGAACAAACAAGCGCTTATTGCACAAATTCAACAAAAAAAATCATTTTTATGTATTGGGCTGGATGTAGATTTGGATAAAATTCCAACACATCTTTTAACTAAAGAAGATCCGATTTTTGAATTCAACAAAAAAATCATTGATGCCACGCACCATTTGGCCGTTGCCTACAAACCAAATACCGCTTTTTATGAAGCTTACGGATTAAAAGGCTGGGCAGCTCTGGGAAAAACCATCGATTATCTCAATGAAAATTATCCTGAAATTTTTACCATTGCCGATGCCAAGCGCGGTGATATTGGCAACACTTCGACTATGTATGCAAAAGCATTTTTTGAAGATTTAAGTTTTGATTCGGTAACTGTGGCGCCTTATATGGGAAGTGATTCCGTGGAACCATTTTTGGCTTTTAAAAATAAAACCACCATATTATTGGCACTGACATCCAACAAAGGCGGACTCGATTTTCAGGGATTGAAAATAAACGGAAATGAACTTTATAAAGAAGTGATAAAAACCGCACTTACCTGGAAAAATTCAGAAAATTTGATGTTTGTGGTTGGCGCCACAAAACCAACTTATTTTGAGGAAATCAGAAAAATTGTGCCCAATCATTTTTTATTGGTTCCTGGCATTGGCGCGCAAGGCGGAAACCTGCAGGAAGTTTGCAAATACGGACTTAATAAAGATTGCGGATTGTTGGTAAATTCGGCAAGAAGCATAATTTATGCAAGCAATGGTTTGGATTTCGCAAAAGCCGCGCAATTGGAAGCCTTGAAACTACAGCAAGAAATGGCTTTGATTTTAAATAAATAATTGGCTGGTCTAGTAAAAAGCATTTATCAGAAAAAAAATGGATAAGACTAAATTTAAAATTAGACCTTGGGAAATATCTGACATAGACAACCTGGTCAAATATGCGAACAATTTGAATGTTGCAAAAAACATGACTGATAAATTCCCGCATCCATATACAGAAAATGACGGGAAAGCATTTATTGAATTTGCAACCAAAGACGTCCCTATTCATCTTTTTGCCATAGACATTGAAGGTAAAGCAATTGGGGGCATCGGAATTCATCCGCAAGAAGATATCCATAGAAATAATGCCGAACTTGGCTATTGGCTGGCTGAACCATTTTGGGGACAGGGCATCATTAGTGCTGCCATAAAACAACTGATTGACTTTGCTTTTTCTACTTATGACATTAACCGCGTATTTGCCATTCCATTTGGAACAAATATTGCTTCACAAAAGGTTTTAGAAAAAAATAACTTTATTTTGGAAGCAAAGTTTAACAAAGTTCTTGTAAAAAATGGCGAATTGTTAGATGAACTGATTTATGCCATCAGACGTGAAAATTGGAGAAAATAAATGATGAAAATAATTAAAGACCAATTAGGAAGAGAAATTTCTGTTTCCAAAAATCCTAAAAGAATCATTTCATTGGTGCCTTCACAAACAGAATTACTTTGTGATTTGAATTTAGAAAATGAGCTGGTAGGAATTACAAAATTCTGCGTGCATCCTTATCAGTTGAAATCGACCAAAACCATTGTTGGCGGCACAAAAAAAGTAGATTTTGAGAAGATAAAAGCCTTAAATCCTGATTTTATTCTTTGCAATAAAGAAGAAAATACCTACGATTTTCTTCCTGAACTTGAAAAAATTGCGCCCACTTATTTTTCCGATATCACTACCATTGAAGGCAGTATAGATTTCATTTTAAGCCTGGGAACTATTTTAAACAGAAGAACGGAAAGCCAAAATTTGGTCGAAAAAATAAACTTCAAACTCACCGATTTTAAAGAATTCATCAAAACAAAACCAACCCGAAAAGTAGCTTATTTTATTTGGGCTAAACCTTGGATGGTTGCGGGAAACGACACTTATATCAACCAAATGTTACAACTTAACAAGTTTGAAAACATTTACCAAAATATGAGCCGGTATCCAAAAATTGAAATTGATAAAATCAGGTATGAAGGCGATCCTGAAATCATTATTTTATCTTCAGAACCATTCCCGTTTAAAGATGAACACGCGTTGGAAATTTCAAGTTTTACAAATCGGTCCATCACAGTTTTTGCGGATGGTGAAATGTTTAGCTGGCACGGGTCCAGATTGCTTTTGGCGTTTGATTATTTTAAAGCAATGCATAAAAAATTAGACAGTCATTTTTAAATTTAGTCTTGCAACGCAAAAACCCTTTTTAACAAATCGGAAGTACGTTTGGCAATATTCGCCCTTATGCCTCTTTCTTCAACTTCAACCATAGTAAAAACACCTTTTAAGGCTTCGTTGGTCACATAATCGGTTAAATCCGGATTTACATCAGCTGTTAATGGCAAACTATTATATTTTGTGATTAAATTTGCCCAAACTTTATCGGCGCCCACTTTTTTAAATGAATTGTTGATAATTGGGTTAAACTTTTGATACAATGCTGCTGAAGTAGCACTTTTCAAATATAGAGTCGCAGAATTTTTATCTCCCAATAATATATTTTTTGCATCAACAAATGTCATACCTGTGATGGCATCGGTAAAAATAGGAATGGCTTCACCCACAGCATCTTCTGCAGCTCGGTTCAACACTCTTAATCCTTCATCAGCCAGGCTTGACAAACCCATACCTCTTAAAGTGCGATCCACTTTTTGCAATTCAGCAGGCAATAAAATTTTAACCATTTCATTTTTAAAGAATCCGTCCTGAACAGCCAAAGTTGTTACCTGATTTGAAATCCCGTTTTGAAGGGCTTCCTTTAAACCAGCGGCAATTTGAAAATTGGTAAGTTCTCCATTAGGCAATTGATTAATTACCTGTTGCAATTCTGCACAAGCAGAAATTTGGAATACAACCACTGCCAAAATTATTCTTTTTAACATCCTGTTATTTTTATTTTGTTTTTTTACTAAAATTTAAGGCTTGAAACTGTCAGTTTTCTTGTCGTAGCCAAACGGACAATGTTTACAGCCGCTTTTACAGCAATAGCCTCTTTTTAAATGGTATTTTTCCGTAAATACACGGTATCCATCTTCATTTATATAGTAATCTTCTTCGGAAGAAATTGGTTTTTCAAACATAGATTTGGCAAAAATAATCAATTAATTATTATCATTCATTTTCAAATTAATGATAAAAGCATTAACTGTAAAATTGTAACAGGCAACTATTAGTCCAAACTTAGTTCAATAGTGTTTTTCTATTTCAAAATAGAAACAATCGATTTTTATTATTAATTCATTTTATTTAGATTTGTTTCAACTACTTGTAGGTTAAACTGATTGGTATTAATTCAAAATTATTATCTCATAATTTGTTAAAATCTGTTTTTATATCAAGCAAAAAACATAAATTATCATTGCTCATTTCAAGCAAAGAGGTTACCGCTTTATCAGATTTTTTGGAAATCACCATCAACGAAAAAGTGCTTATTCTGAATACGAATCTCGGCATAGAAATTTATTACCATTCTGATATAGATTATACCAATTTAATCACCCATTCTTTTCTGTTAATTGCATCAAAAAAAGGAAATGAAACTACCGAGTACAGGATTTCGCCTTTCAGATCTTTTCCTGAACTAAAAAATGGCCTGCAACAAATGCTGATAAGATTGAATTCAATGCCATTGGCGTTTAATTGCTATTCCAAAAGCATCATACACCAGCTAAACAAAAATTATGAAAAAAACAATCAGCTAATTGGGTCGCTTTTTTCTGTTTGGAAGCAAATCTTATTGCTGATAAACTTAAATGAGCAATCAAACCAAAGATTAAAACAATTTGAAAAAACATTGGAGGAATTTGGTGATAAAAGCAGCGTGAATAACATTTTAAAACAATTAATTGCGAACGCCACCAACGTAATGCGTCAAAATTGATCACAAAAAAACGTTCTGAATTTTCAGAACGTTTTTAAATTTGTAGGTTAATTCTCTTGAAGAATTATATTATTTTTCTTTTCCCGGAGGATATTGCGCCATAATTTCTGCAACAAATTCTTTAATTTTTTCTTCCTTTTGAGCAACATTACCGGTAGCGGATAAAGCACCGCTTCCAATTCCCTGCCAAGCCAATTCTTTTTTATTGGCGTCAATTAAATCGATAAACAAGGTGCCTTCAGTATATTTAGAAACTTGTGTTCCAAAATTTGGTCCGTAATACCAAGGATGCCAGCCGTAATAAAAGTTGTTGTTGTATACATCAACTTTTTGAGTTGATTTTGCAAATATATTAACCAGCAATTCAGGTTCCTCAGATTTTGTGAAACCTTTGGCAAGCAATTCACTTTCAATGGCCTTTAGAATTCTTCGTTTGTCCAGATCGGAAATTTCAGCCTTATCAATTCCTTTTTTATAAAAAGCGAATGTTTTATACTTAGAAAAATCGGCGGTTGTATCATAGTCGGTTGTAACTCTGATGGAACTGCAAGAAGCTATAAAAAAAATTAAAGCTAGCGGAAGTAATTTTAAGGCTTTCATTTATATACAATTTTAATTATTAAAATAAATCTTTCAAGATTTGGTCATCAACAATGTTAGGCAAAGTCACTTTTAAATTTGGCTCCACTTCCATCGCTCTTTTTATGGCAAAAACAGCACCTTCATTTCTCGCCCAATTTCTGCGTGCAATCCCATTATTTACATCCCAAAAAAGCATGCTTTTCAACCGCTTTTCAGCCTCTAAACTACCATCAAGAACCATACCAAATCCGCCGTTAATTACCTCTCCCCAGCCAACTCCGCCGCCGTTATGGATTGAAACCCAGGTTGCACCGCGAAAACTGTCGCCTATCACATTTTGAATGGCCATATCAGCAGTGAATTTGGAACCATCGTAAATATTTGAAGTTTCTCTGTACGGTGAATCTGTTCCGGAAACATCATGGTGGTCTCGTCCTAAAACAATAGGCTGTGAAATTTCTCCATTTTTTATGGCATTGTTAAAAGCCTCTGCAATTTTCATACGCCCTTCCGCATCGGCATATAAAATTCTTGCCTGAGAACCAACCACCAATTTATTTTCCTG
>CAZBGP010000037.1:0-1667 GCA_964491495.1 uncultured Lutibacter sp.
AGATTGCTTTATTGATATTTTCTGAAGTGGCAACTGATGATCCGCCAAATTTTAATACTTTCATGGTATTAATTTTTTATCCTGATTTATATTTTTTGAAAAGCTATTCCTTGTTTTCTTAAATTTTGAAAACGAATATTGATACGGGTGATATAAATAGACAGAACCCCTAAAGGGTGGTACCGAATGTGGTTGTAGTGGCAACAACAAAATACAACGCGGTATTTGCGTTTAACAGGATGTTATGTGAATTTGTTTTTTGCATAGGCCAAAAGTAATTATTTTTTTAATTACACAATCATTTTAGGTGATTTTTCATAAAAATTTATTTTACAGCTTCAATTTCCGCCTATTTCCAGTTAAATACTATTTTATTTTACGAATAAATGAATTTATTTTATGCAAATGCTAATCCAAATCTACAATCACCTGATTTTTAATCAGATCATCGAATGTTTCTTCTTTTCTGATTAAATAATCCTGGCCATTATAATACAAAACTTCAGCAGGTCTGTATCTCGAATTGTAATTGGAAGCCATAGAAAAACAATAAGCGCCGGCATTGTTAAAGCACAACACATCGCCTTCTGTAATTTCGCTAATTCTGCGGTTTGTGGCAAAAGTGTCCGTTTCGCAAATGTAACCCACTACGGAATAGTAGCGCTCACGTCCTTCCGGATTGGAAACATTGTGAATATGGTGATAGGAATCGTAAAACATTGGTCGGATTAAATGATTAAAACCAGAATCGATACTTGCAAAAACAGTCGATGTTGTATGTTTTACCACATTTACATGCGCCAAAAAGAATCCGGATTCGCTCACCAAAAATTTTCCTGGTTCAAACATCAGCGTCAGGTTTTTACCGTAAGATTTACAAAAATCATTAAATCGCTCCGATAATTTTTCACCCAATTCTTCAATATTTGTTGAAATATCGCCTTCTTTATAAGGCACTTTAAATCCGCTTCCAAAATCTATAAAATCTAAATCTTCAAAGGCTGTAGCCGTATTAAACAAAATTTCAGTAGCCGCCAAAAACACGTCGATATCCAAAATATCTGAACCAGTATGCATATGAACGCCGTTGATATGCATTCCGGTATTTTCTACAACTCTTTTAATATGAGGCAATTGATGGATTGAAATTCCGAATTTAGAATCGATATGACCCACGGATATTTTAGAATGTCCGCCCGCCATAATATGCGGATTGATGCGCACACAAACCGGCGTATTAGGATAAAGGTGCCCAAATTGTTCTAGAATGGACAACTAACTACGTTTGACAGTACAATTAATGTTTGGCATAAATTCGAAGAAACGTGAGTAAAAAGATGATAGATGCGATTGGTATTACAATTCAAGGTGTAGGTTATGCAGTCTTTAATTCCCTTTTTATTTTGGGAATTTGGTTTGTTTTTTTGTTGAACAAGCAATTAACGGTGTTGGATTTTTATCGAACACGGAATTTTAAACCCTTTATATTTAAAGTGTCGGATATATTACTCGAAGGGATTCTCATTGGTATTGTAACGAGCATCGTTCTTGTAGCCGTAGGTGTACCGTTATATTTTAATGAAGTACTATTATTAATGACACCATTAGCTTTAGTTTTAGGCACCTATCGCTTACGCATGATGTGCATTTCTTATGCCGCAGCGTTA
>CAZBGP010000037.1:1677-22623 GCA_964491495.1 uncultured Lutibacter sp.
GACCAAATTGTTCTAAAATAGACAAATTGTCGATATTGATTTGAACGCCCATTTTTGCCGCTTGCTCAATTTCCTTCAATGAAACGCCGTTTGGCGTAAAAATGATATTTTCAGGCGCAAATCCGGCTTCTAAACCCAATAGCACTTCTTGTATGGAAACCGTATCAATTCCAGAATTCAACTTTTTGAAAAATTTCAAAATACTGATGTTTGAATTTGCTTTTACCGCATAATTCAATTTCAACTTTTTAACGGATGAAAAAGCAGCCGTTATACGGTTGTATTGCGATTCCATTATTTCGGCATTATAAACATAAAGCGGACTTCCGTATTTTTCAGTAAGGGAAATTAACAATTGACTATCCATGAATTTAATTTTTTTAAGTTTTCAAAAGTAACCATCTGTTGGTTGTTTTGAAAGACAGTGGCAATAAAATAACAATATTTAACAATTTGTTAAATAAAAAGCCCCAATCTATTTAAGAATGGGGCTCAAAAATATTTTTATAATTTTTTACTTTGCTTTTTCAGCTGTTAGTACTGCAATTTTCACCACAACCTCGGTTGCCAATTGAATGGCTTCTGCGGCAACAAATTCATAACGTCCGTGAAAATTATGACCTCCAGCAAAAATATTCGGACAAGGCAAACCTTTGTAAGACAATTGCGATCCGTCTGTTCCGCCTCTAATCGCTTTTATAAGTGGCGTAATTCCCAATTGTTTCATTGCTTCTTCGGCAACATCAACAATGTGCATCACAGGTTCAATTTGTTTGCGCATATTGTAATATTGGTCTTTCAATTCAACTTCAACCAAATTACTGCCCAATTTTTTGTTTAAATCATCGGCAACTTTTTGAAAAGTAGCTTTGCGTTCTTCAAACAATTTCATGTCGTGGTCTCTGATAATGTATTCAAGTTCGGTTTTTTCAACTTCACCGTGTACGCTGCTTAAATGATAAAACCCTTCGTAACCTTCCGTTTCTTGGGGAATTTCATTTTTAGGCAATCCGGCAATAAATTCGTTGGCAATCAACATAGAGTTGATCATTTTTCCTTTGGCATAACCAGGATGCACAATTTTACCATGAATAATTACTTTTGCGCCTGCAGCGTTAAAATTTTCATATTCCAATTCGCCAACGGTACTTCCGTCCATCGTATAAGCCCATTCTGCACCAAATTTCTCCACATCAAACATGTGCGCGCCTTTTCCAACTTCTTCATCGGGCGTGAAACCAATTCTAATTTTACCGTGTTTAATTTCAGGATGGTTGATTAAATATTCCATCGCCGAAACAATTTCCGTAATTCCGGCTTTGTCATCGGCGCCCAAAAGGGTAGTGCCGTCGGTTGTAATTAAAGTTTGTCCTTTATACAATAACAAATCTTCAAAATAACTTGGAGACAAAACGATGTTTTCTGCTTTGTTGAGCAAAATATCGCCACCATCATAATTTTTATGAATTTGAGGTTTTACGTTTGTACCAGAATAATCCGGACTTGTATCAATATGTGCAATAAAACCAATGGTTGGAACTTTAAAATCAACATTTGATGGAAGTGTTGCCATAATGTAGCAATGATCATCTAAGGTAACATCCTGCATACCAATTTCTTTCAATTCATCAACCAAAATATGCGCCAAATCCCATTGTTTTTCAGTGCTCGGAAAGTCAGGATTATTGGGGTCAGATTGTGTGTCCACTTGAACATATTTTACAAATCGATCTATTATATTTTGCATATTTTTTATATTTTTATCAAAAGTATGAATTCATTAAAGTTTTCGCAATGTAATTGTCATAAATTATTCCAAAAACTGAATACTTTCCAGCAATGAAATTGATTCACAAATACGTTTGTCGACATTTGCGTTTCCGTAAATTTCAGAATAAGCAGAAAAATATGTATTTTCTGATAGTTTTGTCAGAACTGTAAATCGATGGTAGTCGAAATTATTTTTTATTCCTTTTGAAATATACCAAAAGCTTGGTTTTGACTGAAAAGATTCATTTCCTGATGCTGTTATTTTAAGGTTATTTGCTGTCAAAACAGAATCTTTTCTGTGGTGAAAATCACTGTCGAAATCTAGGGTTCCTAAATTATAGGAAGCGGCTAAAATATAGGTTTCAGAAAGTTGCTTTAAGGTGTCGGCGGTAAAGATTTCCGACTGATAATTATCAAAGTATAATTCTGTTTTCCAACTATTTGGAATATTTAATGTAAAGTTTTTATTAAAATCAGTAATTTCTTTGGCGTTTTTATAAGTTGTCGGACTGCAATTCATCTTTTTTGCAATATCAGATTGATTTGCGCAGGCCGAAATCAGCAATAAAATCAAACCATAAAAAGCAATATTTCTCATTTTAATTGATTGTTATTTTCGCAATCACTTCATTGCCTGAAACCCAAGCGATATTTTCATTTACAAAACGAATGGAGTGAAAAGCATCATTACTTACTTTATTCCAAGTTTTTCCTGAGGTTTTTGAATAAAAAACGCCATTGTCGGAAACAGCAAATACTTCTTTTCCTTGTGTATTGGGCACATATTGCACACAGCTCACATATTTTGGCTCTGCATTTTCCGACACGACTTCCCAGGTTTTTCCGCCATTTTTGGTAATTGCCTTATTGGCATAATTTCCGTGCATATCGGTATAATCGCCACCACAAATAATTCCTTGTCTTTCATTGTAAAAATCGACGGAATAAATTCCCGTGCTACTTTTTCCTTGAACGATTGGCGTATCGTACACTTTCCAAGTCAAACCCATATCAGGTGTATGAAAAACACGCGCTTTCATTCCGCCCGTTACAATCCAGGCATTTTCGCCAACAATGGCGATATTGGTATTGCTGGCCGCAAAGGCAGCTTCGCCTTCTGAAATTTCAGGCAAGTTTTTACAATTCATTTTTCCCCAGGATTTTCCGCCGTCACGCGTAATCAAAACCGACAAACAGCCATCGGTAGGATCACCGATGGCGATGCCGTTTAGTTCATCAAAAAACTTCATTGAATCATAAAAAACTTTTTCATGAACTTCTTTATAAACCAATTCAAATTCGTTGTTTTTATAGCGGTACAAAAGCGCCGGATTTTCAATACTCAATGCAAAAACAGCTTCTTTTGTATAAGAAATCGCTCTAAAATGTGGCACAATCGTGTCGGTTATAATTTTTTTAGCACCCACCAATTTACCGTTTGCAGCGATGATGCCAATCATTCCGTTTGAGCTTGCATAAACTACCGAAGAATCATTCACAATTTCAATGGCGCGAATGCTGGCACTGTCTATTTTAAATTTTTCGATGGAAATTTTTATCGTTTCGCGAGGTTTGTATTGTTTTTCACAAGCTGTTAAAAAAGTAAGGAGAATTGTAATTATTGCAATATTTTTCATTGATACCTTTTGAAGATTTAAACAAATTTAGGTAAAATAAATCGGATTTTTAAACAACAAAAAAGGCAAGTAAAAACCTGCCTTTTTTGTTTATTAAATTTTAAATGATTTACTGATTGAAAAACTCATCAGTAATATACATTTCCTTATCAAATCTTTTTTCAAGTTTAGAAACTTCAAATTCTTTAATTTCAGAAAACTTAAGCGATTTTGTTTGTCTGGCCGAAACACCTCTAATATCATTAAGCGCTGCTTTTAAAACAACTTCATTTTCATCGCCAAAAGGTAAAATATTATTCCAGTATTGAAATTCTTTTACTTCAATATTAGGCACAAAACCTTGTGTATAATCACTTTGGTCTAATTTGTTATAGATTTGAAATACGATAGGCTGCATTGCATATAAATGTGCTGAATTAGCCGATGATTCACTTGTGTAATCTGAAGTTGGGGAATCATATAAGGTGATTGATCCCACATTTTTACCGTACGTGGTTGTTCCTATCACTTTAACAGACATAAAAGGTTTCAATCCGTTGATAATCATCTCACTTGCAGATGCTGTGCTGCTGGAAGTCAATACATACAATTGGTTTATACCGGTAAGTCTGTTAATGTTTTCTTCCCCAGTTTTAGTACCATTTACATCATATACATTTAACTTATTTTGAAAAGTATATGAACTGTTTTGGTTGGTATGTTTTGCATTAAAAGTTAATTTTGCAAAAGTTTCAGTGCCTGCAACGGAATTAATCATACTGGCCAAATACGCCGATGTTAAGACAGATCCGCCACCATTCAACCTTAGATCCAAGATTAACTCTTGAATTCCCTGATTTTTAAAATCGGCAAAAGCAGCATTTAATTCATCATTATAAGAAGACCTAAATGAGTTATAAACCAAATAACCAACTTTTTTACCGACAATATCAGTAAAAACTTTTTTGAAATAAACCGGATCTTCTGAAATAACCGCGGCCGTAATTGTTTTATTGGCAATTAAAACACCGTTTTCAGTTACAATAGAAAATGCAACTGTTTCATTGGATAATTTAGCAGAAACACTTGAATAATTTGCGGCTGTCAAAATAACGCCATCCAAAGCATTGATAATATCACCTCTTTTAATTCCGGCCTCATATGCAGGAGATGGAAAACCTGGAGTACTTGGTGCCACATACCTCACGTAAAAAATAATATCGCCTGCCGTATTAATTTGAACCGCTTGCAAACGAATTCCGAATGACTTTGTAATTCCCTGAAAAGAATTGTTTAAAGCCACAAAATCATCAACAATCCAAGAGAACCTGTCGGTCGTTCCTTTTTGAAAAAGCAACGTGTAGAAAAAATCATCAGGGTCAGCAGTTCCATTTAAATAGGTGTAATAGGCGTCTTTTTCATCATCTTTGGTATTTGCCAAATTAGGGACGTTTGGTTGCCAATTGTACCAGGAATTCATCCCTTTCCAAATAAAATCATTTATTGGTTTTTCTAATTTTACGGTGTTAACAACATCTGGCGTTGGATCATCGTTTTTATTACAACTGCTAATAGTTAAACTCAATACTAAAGAAATTGCAAAAATGTAGCTACTTTTTTTCATTTTAAAATTTTTGTTTTATGGACGCAATATATCAATTTTTATTCCAAATATAATATATGATGTTACAAAAATGTAACTTGCTCGTCATGCTTATAATAACAATAGAAAAGAAGTTTTAACAACCAAACTTAAAATGGATCAGTCAGAGTTTTTAAAAAAAGTAATGCCTTTTAAAGATAAAGTATTTCGATTGGCGAAAAGACTGCTGATTTCAACAGAAGAGGCTGAAGACGCCACCCAAGAGCTTTATTTTAAGCTTTGGAAAAACAAGTCGAAATTAAGCGACTATAACAGTATTGAAGCTTTTGCGATGACGATGACAAAGAATTATTGTTTTGACCGATTAAAATCAAAGCAGGCCAATAATTTATCGCTGGTTCACAGTAACTATAAGGAAGGTGGAACGTCTTTACAGAAAAGGGTAGAACTTAATGACAGTGTAAGTTTGGTTCATAAATTGATTGAAAAGTTACCGGAGCAACAAAAAATTATCATACAGCTTAGAGATATTGAACAATATGAATTTGATGAAATAGCGGAAATGCTGAATATGCAGCCAACCGCAATAAGGGTTTCACTATCAAGAGCAAGAAAAACAATTAAAGAACAATTAATAAAACAACACAATTATGGAATTAGTTAACATAGAAAAGTTGTTGGAAAAATACCTGGATGCCGAAACTTCCATCGCCGAAGAAAATGAATTAAAAAATTATTTTTCAGGAGCTCATGTGGCACCACATTTAGAAGAATACCGAGAAATGTTCGGATATTTTTCGGCGAGTAAAAAAGAGAAATTTACAAAAACCATTCAATTAAAAAGTCGAAAACTGAATTGGAAATGGTTATCTGTAGCGGCCTCAGCAGTTTTATTGGTAAGTGTGTACACCGGGTATCAAAAAAACCAACAAGCAAAAGCTGAAAAAATTTATGAGGAAACGCAATATGCTTTTACCTTGCTTTCGGCCAATTTAAACAAAGGAACTGCAGCAATTTCAGAATTGCAAGAGTTTGAAACCACAACAAACAAAATTTTAAAACAACCTAAATAACAAAACAATGAAAAAAATAATTTTTATAATCGCCCTTGCCTTTTTGCCACTATTAAACTATGCGCAAGTTTCTCTTTTCGATAAGTTTGAAGCTATGGATGATGTAACCTCTGTTATCGTAAATAAAGAGGCGTTTAAAATGATGAGTAAATTTAAAAATAACAGTCCCGAATCTAAAGCCTATGGTGAAATGGTACAAAGCTTAGAATCTTTTAAATTTTTTACCACAGAAAGTACTTTAATTGCAAATCAAATGGAAGAATTGGTTTCAAAATATTTGAAAACTTCAAAACTTGTTGAGTTTATGCGTGTAAAAGATAAAGATGCCAACGTTAAAATTTACATTCGCCCGGGAAAAGACGACAGTCACGTAAGTGAATTGTTAATGTTTGTGAATGATATGTCAAATAAAGCAAATAAGCAAGCTGTTTTGTTATCCTTAACTGGTGAAATTGATTTAAATAAAGTATCTGAAATTACGGAACCTCATATTCCAAGCAGCAAACATCTAAAAAATAAATAATTACCGGAATGAAAACATTTTTAAAAGTTTCAATGGTCGTTTTTGTAGCAGCAATTTTAACAGTTACCTGTGACACGAAGCCATCATTACAGAAATATTATGTAGACAGTAAAGATAACAATGCGTTTATTTCTGTTGATTTGCCGGCGAACATTATTGAACTAAAAGACGAAAATGTTTCTGAAGAAGTTAAAAATACCTTAAAAACTATAAAAAAGGTCAATTTTTTAGCCTTACAAGTTGATGAAAACAATCAGGAATTGTTCAATACTGAAAAGGAAAAAGTCGCAGAAATTCTAAAAAACCCAGATTATAAGCAATTGATGCGCATGAAAACTGCGGATGGAAACGTAACTGTAAATTATTTGGGCACAGAAGATGCCATTAGTGAAGTGATTATTTTTGGCTCCGACAGCAAAAGAGGATTTGCTTTGGTTAGAGTTCTTGGAGAGAATATGAATCCAGCTGATATTATGAGCATGGCCCAAGAAATTAAATTAGACGGAAATTCACAACAACTCAAACAATTGGGAGGTTTGCTTGGTGGTATAAAATAGTTTGAAGCCGGAAATCCGAGGTTCACAATTAAAAGATAAAACGTTTAAACAATTACACGTTTAAACAAATCAACGAATAAACAAATAACCAATATTAAAAGCCATACCTTATAAAGTATGGCTTTTTAACTATCTGTTAACTACTTAAATTAATTAAATCCCTATTTTTGTTCCTTAAATTTTATACCATTCAAATGAAAAATATTTTATTCGCACTCATTTTATTATTTTCTATAGTTCTTGGCGCGCAAGACCTAAAATACCAAGCTGAAAGGGACAAAATTAACAATCTGGTCCACACCAAATTAAAAGTCGATTTCAACTTCGAAAAAAGTCAGTTAAATGGCGAAGCCTGGGTAACGTTAACACCTCATTTTTACGCCGTTAACAAAGTTGTTTTAGACGCCAAATCATTTAACATTCACGAAGTAAAGGTGAATGACAAAAAAGCAGGCTTTAATTATTCTGATGATGAACTAACCATAGAACTTGATAAATCCTACAAAAAAGGCGAAGAATATACTGTTTACATAAAATACACCGCAAAACCTGAAGAAATTATACAAAAAGGAAGCGAAAATATTACGGATGCAAAAGGTTTGTATTTTATTGATCCTAAAGAAGAAGATCCAAATAAACCAACACAAATATGGACACAGGGTGAAACAGAATCCAACAGCTGCTGGTTTCCCACCATTGATTCCCCAAATCAAAAAACCACACAGGAAATTTATATGACCGTTCCCAATAAATATGTAACACTATCAAACGGAACATTAAAAAGCCAAGTTGTAAATCCGAACGGAACAAGAACCGATTATTGGAAAATGGACCAAAAACATGCGCCTTACCTTGTTTTTATGGGTGTTGGCGAATTTAACATAACAAAAGACACTTGGAACGGACTGGAAGTTAATTATTACGTTGAGCCAGAATTTGCGCCCGAAGCCAAAACAATTTTTGAGAATACACCTGAAATGATAACTTATTTCTCAAACATCACGGGAATTCCATATCCTTGGGATAAATACAGCCAAATTGTGGTTCGGGATTTTGTAAGCGGCGCTATGGAAAATACCACAGCGGTTGTTCATGCAGAAGACGCGCAACAAAAAATGGGACAGTTAATTGATAATAATGAGTGGGAAGGTACCATTGCGCATGAATTGTTTCACCATTGGTTTGGGGATTTGGTCACTACCGAAAGCTGGGCCAATTTAACAGTAAATGAGTCGTTTGCAACGTATAGCGTTTATTTGTGGTTTGCCCATAAATATGGAAAAGACAAGGCCGATGCAAATATGTACAGCGACGTTCAAACGTATATAACAAGCCAAAGTGAAAACAAAGATTTGGTTCGATTTTATTATATGGACAGGGAAGATATGTTTGATACGGTAAGTTACCATAAAGGAAACGCCATTTTACATATGTTGCGCGACGTGATAGGTGATGAGGCCTTTTTTGAAGGAATGAATACTTTCTTAACAACCTATAAATATGGAACAGCGGAAGCGCATCAGCTGCGTTTGGTATTTGAAAAAGTGAGCGGAAAAGACCTGAACTGGTTTTTTAATCAGTGGTATTATGGAAACGGACATATAAAAATGAATGTAACTTACGACTATAATACCATCAATAAAACGGTTACCGTGAATGTCAACCAAAAAGGCAAAACATTTAAATTTCCGTTAAGTATCGATATTTATGAAGAAACCGGAAAAACTACCCACAATGTTTGGGTTGATAGTGCACAAAATTCATTCACATTTTCTTTCAATAAGTTGCCTAAACTGATAAATATAGATGCTAAACACGTGCTCTTAGCTGAGATTGCAGTCAAAAAAACGCTAAATGAATATATTTACCAATTCAATAATGCCCCGCATTATTTAGACAGAAGACTGGCGCTGGAAGAAATAGCAAAAGAGCAATCGAATAAAGAGGCTTTTAACACGTTATTAAAGGCATTTAACGATCCGTATTACGAAATAAGGATAATGGCTTTGGAAAATATCGATTTGTTTCAGAAATACAATAAAAAAGAAGCCATCGACAAAATTGTTAAAATGGCTCAATCCGATCCAAAAACATTGGTACAGGCAGCGGCCATCAGCGTTCTTGGCAAATTGGTTGACCCAATTTACAAACCAATTTTTGTAAATGGTATGGACAGTGAAAGCTATGCTGTTAACGGAAAATCATTAATTTCCTTATATCAAATTGACAAACAAGCGGCTTTATCAAAATTGAACACATTGCCTGAAGACACCAAAAAATATATGGCAGATGCCGTTACCACCATTTATATCAGCGAAAAAGATAAAACAAAACTTCCTTTTATCGCCAATCATATTTTAAAGGGAATGTTTTTAACAGAAGATAAAAGGACCCAACAAATTTATGGTGAAGCTTTTAAATGGATTGCAGAAAGCGACAATAAAGAAGCGATCACAAACCTGACAAAGGATTTTGTTACATTGGGATTGCGCTATAAAAAGTATAAATTTGATCAGTTAGGCGTAAATATGCTAAATCAATTGGTTTATGCGCAGCAACAATCAAAAAATAGCAACAAAGAAGAACTGATCATTATTTTAAAAACGGGAATTGCAACACTGATTGAGTAAAGTTTAATGAAATAAGTTTCAAAAGCTTCCTAAACGGAAGCTTTTTTTATGGCGTATAGTTTTTAAAAGAACCGTTCTTGTAGAAAATGACTATTCTTTCAATTTCTTGGTTGTTATTACCCTTTCTTTCGTGCTCTATTTCATAATTGGTATGCTTTTCTGCAGCCTTGAGTTCATTTATTTTAACTTCAGGTGTTTCTATTTCAGAAAAGAGTGTAGGAGCAGGCCCTTTAACGTCAACCTGCTTTGGAAAACTGCCAACGCCATTTAACAACCAATACAACTCAACTTCGGGAAACGCTTTTAAGATCTTCAGCACAAATTCAAGACTGGGTTTATTTCTTCCGGATAGGATATGGGAAATGCTGGAGCGCTGTACTTCAATTTTTTCAGCCAATAAAGCAGCCGATATTTCATAATAATCCATGAGGATATTGAGTCGTTTCGCAAATTGCTCTATGTTTACCATTGTAAATTATATTTCAATTACAAATGTAATCCTTTTTATATTGATTAGCAAATAAAGATTCAAAATCAAATAAATTATCATTAAATATATAGAAGTATAAGTTTATATAAATATTAATAACGTATTAAATTACATAATATTATATTATCTATATCAACTTTTTTTATAGTATTTATTCAACAGCATAAAATTGCAATCGTTACGCTCAAAGAATTGATTACAATTGTATAAGACTAATAAATTATCTACGTTTACAAATGTAAACATTCTATTATTTACATTTGTAAAATGAATTTTATAGATCTAAAAACCTTAGAACTTTTATACCAGAAAAATTTTGAAAAAAATTTGAAAGGGAGAAGAATTTTATTTGAAGACATAGAACCTTTGCTTCAAAAGCTATCATCAAAATTTGAAAAACAAATTTTGGGATACTCGGAAAATAATATTCCTATTTATAAAATATCTATTGGAACCGGGAAAATTAAAATTTTAATTTGGTCCCAAATGCATGGAAATGAAAGTACGGGAACCAAAGCGTTATTCGACCTATTTAAATTTTTGGAAAAAAACGATGATGAACTGACAGAAATTATCGATTCCATTCTAAATAATTGCACAATTCAATTTATACCATTATTAAACCCGGATGGCGCCATTAAATTTACCAGGGAAAATGCAAATAATATCGATTTAAACAGAGACGCCGTAAAAAAGGAAGCAAAAGAAAGCAGGTTGTTGCGCGATGTCTTAGACACCTTTAATCCAAAGTTTTGTTTCAACTTGCACGATCAACGCTCTATTTTTAACGTTGAAGGCATTAAAAATCCGGCAACAATTTCATTTTTAGCGCCTTCAGAAAATGTTGAGCGAACTGTGACCCGAGGCCGTAAAGAAACAATGAGTGTTATTGTGGCCATGAATAATTTGCTGCAACAAGTCATTCCCAATCAGATTGGCCGTTATACCGATGAGTTTTATCCAACAGCCACCGGAGATAATTTTCAAAAACTTGGGCACAACACTATATTAATAGAAGCTGGACATTACAAAGACGATTACGAGAGAGATATTACCAGAAAATATAATTTTTATGCGCTTT
This sequence comes from uncultured Lutibacter sp., assembly GCA_964491495.1. GTDB lineage: Bacteria > Bacteroidota > Bacteroidia > Flavobacteriales > Flavobacteriaceae > Lutibacter. The sequence goes on from CAZBGP010000037.1 coordinate 13,021, forward strand.
TACAAGGAATCTGTTTTATTGCGACGGCAAAAGATTACGCCAATTATAAGCCTTACTATGAAATTCCCAATAATGATACTAAGTTTTTAGATATAATCTATAAGAATATTAAAATTACTGAAAATAATAGAAATCAAATCTCAGATGTTGGTATACAGCTTAAATTCAAAGTGATAGACAATAAATTAGTGACGTATAAACACATTGAAAAAGTTGGCAATTTGTCAGATTATTACTCGTATAACTATATAAGTGCAGAAAATTTAGATATAAAGGAATTAGAATTGTCAAATTCGTAAATTTATTAGGTGTTTATCGGTTTTTTTTTAATAAATTTGTGCTTTAGTTTTTTATCTTAAATAAAAGCAGTAATATGAAAAAATATATACTTGATGAAATTGATCATCAAATATTAGATATCCTTATCGAAAACGCAAGAACACCGTTTACCGATATCGCAAAAAAATTAGTGGTTTCCGCAGGTACAATCCACGTTAGGGTTAAGAAAATGGAAGATGAAGGAATCATAAAAGGCTCAACATTAACGCTTGATTATGAGAAAATGGGTTATTCATTTATTTCTCACGTTGGGATTTATTTGGATAAAACATCAAAAACAAAGCAAGTTATAAGCGAATTAAAGAAAATACCGAATATTACCATCGCTTATATCACAGCAGGAAAATATAATATTTTCTGTAAAATTAGAGCCAAAGACACCACACACGCAAAAGAAATTATTTTTGAAATCGACGACATTGATGGCGTTTCAAGAACAGAAACAATGATTTCTTTGGAAGAAAGCATCAACGACAAAACGCGTTTAATGCATTCCATTTTTAGAGAAGTTTAATTAATCTCAAATAGCTAAATATGCCTTATTATTTTTTATAATGAGGTATTTTTGTTTCATATCATTATGATTACCTTTGATACAATTATTCATTTTTAATGGACACAATTAGCAATAAAATTGGTAAAATGGCTTACAACCGTGAAAATTACACAGACAAAGAATTAATTGATTTATATAAATTTCTTCTAAAACCCAGATTGATAGAAGAAAAAATGTTAATTCTATTAAGGCAGGGCAAAATTTCCAAATGGTTTTCGGGTATCGGACAGGAAGCTATTTCTGTTGGTATCACCAACGCCTTGAATTTTGATGAATATATTTTACCGATGCATCGAAACTTGGGTGTGTTTACTTCCAGAAACATTCCATTATACAGATTGTTTTCCCAATGGCAGGGGAAAAAAAGCGGATTTTCCAAAGGAAGAGAGCGCTCATTTCATTTTGGAACGCAGGAATATAAAATTGTGGGAATGATTTCGCATTTAGGTCCGCAATTTGGCATTGCAAATGGAATTGCTTTGGGCGATTTACTTAAAAATGAACCCAAGGTAACTGCAGTTTTTTCCGGCGAAGGCGGAACAAGTGAAGGCGATTTTCATGAAGCTTTGAATGTTGCTTCCGTATGGAGTTTACCGGTACTTTTTTGCATTGAAAATAATGGATACGGACTTTCAACGCCTGTAAGTCAGCAATTTAAATGTGAAAACATTGCAGATAAAGGAATTGGCTACGCAATGGAAAGCCACATCATAGATGGAAATAACATTTTGGATGTTCATTCAAAAGTGCGCGATCTTGCAAAAAGCCTACGTGAAAATCCGCGTCCGGTTTTGCTCGAATTTAAAACATTCAGGATGCGTGGCCATGAAGAGGCGAGTGGCATGAAATATATTCCGCAAGAATTGATAGCTGAATGGGCAGAAAAAGATCCGGTTCAAAATTATCAAGCATTTTTGACCGCTGAAAAAATACTTTCCAATGAAATGGACGCATTAATTAAAGAGGAAATTATTGATGAAATAAATGAACATTTAAAAATAGCTTTCGCGGAAGAAGAAATTTCTTCAACCGTAGAAAATGAATTGGCTGATGTGTACAAACATCAAAATTATAGCGAAATAAAACCATCAACAAACACTTCAAATATTCGATTTATTGATGCTGTATCTCAAGGCTTAAGACAAAGTATGGAACGTTTTGATAAGTTGGTTGTGATGGGACAAGACATTGCAGAATATGGCGGTGCTTTTAAGATTACCGAAGGGTTTTTAGCACAATTCGGTGCTTCCAGAGTTCGAAATACGCCCATTTGTGAATCCACAATTATTGAATCGGCTTACGGACTTTCAATCAACGGCTATAAATCGGTCGTGGAATTACAATTTTCCGATTTTATCACTTCAGGATTTAATCCTGTCATTAATTTATTGGCAAAATCATTTTATCGCTGGAATCAACCTGCGGATGTTGTGTTGCGCATGCCTTGCGGCGCTGGCGTAGGAGCAGGGCCATTTCACAGCCAAACCAATGAAGCTTGGTTTACAAAAACACCTGGTCTTAAAGTGGTATATCCTGCATTTCCTTATGATGTAAAAGGTTTGTTGGCAACAGCAATTGAAGATGAAAATCCGGTATTGTTTTTTGAGCACAAAGCATTGTATCGGTCTGTTTATCAAGATGTACCAACTGATTATTATACAATTCCGTTTGGAAAAGCAACGTTGCTTCACGAAGGAAAAGACCTGAGTATTATCACTTATGGTGCCGGTGTGCATTGGGCGTTAAACGAAGTTAAGGAACACCCAATTTCAGCTGATATTATCGATTTAAGAACGCTTCAGCCATTGGATACAGAAGCAATTTATAAATCTGTTAAAAAAACCGGCAAGGCTTTGATTTTGCATGAAGATAGCTTGTTTGGCGGAATTGCTTCAGATTTATCGGCATTAATCACCGAAAATTGCTTTAATTATTTGGATGCTCCCGTAAAACGTTTGGGAAGTTTAGAAACGCCAATTCCATTTGCCAAAAGCTTGGAAGCACAATTTTTACCAAAAAATCGTTTGCATGATAGCATCATTGAATTGATAAATTACTGATAATTAAATTCAAAATCTGATTTTCGTCATCAAATAGAAACTGATTAATTCCTGACTTTTCTTATAGTTGTATTAAATTTTAGTTTAAAAGCTAAGATTATATTGCTGTAATTTTTTTGTTCAATTTACTTCGCCTAAAAAATAATTTTCATTTTATCATAGTGAATTTTATAAAAAAAATGATAACTATCATTGTATTAAATGATGAGCATCATTGTATTGGCAATACCTTCAGCATAATTTAGCGCAATATAAACCAATAAAATTATTTGATTATGTCATTAGTACAATTTAACCGCCGTCTTCCAATATTGGACAGAATGTTTCCTGAATTCTCAGACATTACTGAAAACATGATGACTGAAGATTTATTTCAAAGAGAAAATTGGATGCCATCAATTAATGTTAAGGAGCACAAAAATGATTTTCAAATAGAAGTCGCTGCACCTGGATTTACAAAAAAAGATTTTGAAGTTTCCATTTCTGATGATGTTTTAACAATTTCAGCTGAAAGCAAACAAGAAAAAGAAGAAAAAGAGGAAAATTATTCCCGAAGGGAGTTTTACTACAATTCATTTACAAGAACTTTTACTTTACCTAAAGCTGTAGATCTTAAAAAGAAAATTAAAGCCAACTACGATAACGGAATTTTGTCAATTCATTTGGAAAAAATGGAAGCTACAAAAAGTATTGAAAAGAAAAAAATGATTGAAATCAGTTAATTTTATTCAGCAAATCCGGGAAATTAAAACTTCCCGGATTATTTAACCTAAAATATAAAAAATGGAAACAAATCAATTGACCCAAAAAGAAGAAAAATCAAATTTTGAATACAGTATTGGTCGTTTGCATGCCAAAGCACAGCAATGGATTTCGGAAATTGAGTTTATTAAAATTGAGCAAAATTTTCTTAAGGAATTGCTGTCAGAGCATATTATAGGATTGTGTGAAACCCATAATTATGATAAAGCTAAAATGTTTTTGAAAGGGATTGAACATGAAGCTAAATTGGGCCATAAATTAATAGAATCCATTAAGGAACATAAAATTAATTTAGCCTTGCTTTTGGAAAATATTCAATTAAAAAACGAAACAAAATATAGAAACAATCACAAATTGCTAAAAGTTGAAGTAAAAAATTATATTGAAAACTTTAAATATATAAAAGAACAGGTATTTGAACTGGTGTTGTTAATCATGAAAAACGAAAAGGAAAGAAAATTACTTCCAGAATAAATTACTTCCAGAATAAATCAATAAAAGTTCAACTGCTTAATTAACCGTTTTCAAGTTTTGGTTCTTTGAAATTTTTTATACTGAATTTATAACAATTCACTTTGTAATACATTGTGGACGTGACAATTAAAAATTGTGATGCGTTATTAATTTATGAAACACATTTTAAAAAAGCGTTATTTTATTTGGGGTGAAATGAGTACTGATTTAATGTGTTTACAGAAAATTTTGAAACAGCTGGACTGTAAGAATTAAAAAGTGAAAACGGTTCCTTTTTTAAATTATTCCGTTTTCAATTTTTCAGTTCTTTGAAGTTTTGTGTAGTTAATTTAAACAATGCCTAATGAAAATGCTTGAAGAAATAAGAATTGGCTAAACAAATTTGATAAAATATTTTTTATACTTTTTTTTGCAGTTTATATCGGTATTATTATTGGGATATGGGATTATACTTAATTAGATTGCGTTAAATTTTATTAAAAATGTAAAAAAAGTTGTGATAGAATTGAAAATTGAAAACGGTTTATTTCTTAATTAAAATTCCAGTCAAATAAGTTGAAAATTTTTATCCAGTCGTTTGGAAAAGTAGCATTTAATTCAATTTTTTGATTGGTTAGGGGTTGTATAAAATGAAGTGAATAGGCATGCAAGAATAATTTTTCACAGTTAAATTCTTGTTCAAACATTCTGTTGTGAAAACGATCTCCATATTTATAATCACCAACTATTGGGTGATTTATTTTATTTAAATGAATTCGAAGCTGGTGCATTCTTCCTGTAGCAGGCGTTAATTTTACCAAGCAATATCGAGAATTTTCGTAGGGAATTACCGGAATCTCAAGCAATATTTTATGAATGGGTTCACAATAAGTTTCTGCTTCTTTATATATTTTGGTATCAGGATTTTTAACGGGTGAGTCAATAACCAAAGCCAAGTCCACAAATCCGCGCACAATTCCATAATACGTTTTTTGAATTTGGTTTGCATTGAACAACTCTTGAAAAACAGCAACGTTCTCTTTTTGTTTTGCCAACATTAATACGCCGGATGTTTTTCTGTCTAACCTATGAACCGGATAAAAATGGGATTCAAATTGTGCGAAAAGCAAATCCAATAATGTTTCCTCCTTAATGTTGCGCGCATAATAAGAATTGTGAATCAGTACATTGTTGGGCTTGTTTACAATAATAATATGCTGATCTTCAAAAAGGATTTCAATTTTCATTTGGCAAATATAAGGTAATAAGCTTGGTTTTAACTATAAGGTTTCGTCCATAATTAAAGATCTAACTTAGACATAATCCTTAACGATTTTTGCTATTTTAACACATTTTTAGCATTACAGATGTGTGAATCATGCAACTAATATAAAAAAATATGTAACTTTATATGACCAATGATTTCGCAAATTTGCAATATATATTTTCACCATTTAAAACAACAATAAAATGAAAAAAATAATAGTATTTGTACTTTTAGCTTCCATGGTTATTTCTTGTGGAACTCCAAAAACAGTAATCCAGTCCAAAAAAGTAATTAAAGGATATTGGTCATTAGACCAAATTACTTACAGCGAACCTGGAACATTTGATGTAACATTGTTGAATGATGCTTCTAAAGCTTGTTTCATTGGAAGCAAATGGCGTTTTATTCCAAACAACAATACTGGAGTATATACCATTACTGATACACATTGTATACCAACCGGCAATCGCAATTTTAATTTTACCATTCAGCAAACAGATGCCAATACCGGCCTTTATGATTTCTTATTGAAACCAACTGATGCAAGACAAAGATCTGCAGATGATTCAGGTTTCAGACTTCAATTGGCACAATTGACAGAAACTACCATGAGATGGGAACAAACTGTTTCAGTAGAAGGAAAACCATTTATAATTTATATGAACTTTAATAAAATAAACGAATAATGAAAACATTCTTTAAAAAAACAGCATTGGCTGCTTTAACACTTATTTTAGTAGCTGGTTTAAGTAGTTGCGAAGCTACCAAAAACGCAAATAACGCACAAAAAGGTGCTGTTATCGGAACTGCCGGAGGTGCAATATTAGGTGCTATTATTGGCAACAATGCAGGTAAAGGCGGAAAAGGAGAAATAGGTGCAGTGATTGGCGGTGTTGTAGGTGGAACTGCCGGTGTGCTTATTGGAAATAAAATGGACAAACAAGCTCAAAAAATTGAGGAAGAAATTCCTGGAGCTAAAGTTGAGCGTATTGAAGACGGTATTTTAGTAACATTTGATGAAAATAGTGGTGTTCAATTCGCAACTAATTTATATAATATTACCAATACTTCTGAGGTATTACTTACCAAATTGGCAAATATTTTAAAAGAATATCCTGATACCAATGTATTGGTAGCTGGTCATACAGACAGCAGTGGATCGGCAGATTACAACATGACCCTTTCTGAAAAAAGAGCTTATTCAGTTACCAGTTATTTTGTTCAAAATAAAGGATTGAGTTCATCACGTTTTACGACGACCTGGTTTGGTGAAGATCAACCAATTGCCGATAACACAACTGTTGACGGTCGCGCTAAAAACCGTAGGGTAAATGTGGCAATTGTTCCAAATGAAAAAATGAAAGAAGACGCCAAAAAAGAAGCTGGTGAAAACTAATAACCCCATATTATTTAATGAAGAACCGAAACAAATTGTTTCGGTTTTTTTTGTTTATAATTGGTTCTAATTTGTAAGTTAGATTTTAAAGATTAAAGAATTTGTCAGTTAAATAATTACACATTTAAAACATCTGTTTTATCTTTCAAACTTTTCAACTTATAACTACCTTACACACCTAAAATTTTAAGTAGTGCAGGATATCGTTGACAGCGTAACGCAGTTCCATTTATCGTGGCTAAACTGGTTTTTGGCATTTTTAGCTTCCTTTATTCTTGGGATGGGAAAAGCAGGCGTAAAAGGACTTGGGGTTTTAATAGTAACTTTAATGGCCATATTATTTGGTGGAAAAGCATCAACAGGTATTTTAATTCCGTTGATGGTGGTTGCAGATATTTTGGCTGTTTTTTATTATAATCGCCATACGCAATGGAAATTTTTGTTGAAAATATTACCCACAATGGTTTTGGGCGTATTGATAGGCGTGTGGTTTGGAAACGATATTTCCGAGAAATTATTCAAACAAATCATGGCAATTTTCATTATTTTAACCGTGATAATGATGGTTTGGATGGATCAAAAAAAGAATATCGCAATTCCAAAACATTGGTTTTTTGCCAGCAGTATGGGGCTTTTATCAGGAATTACATCTATGATTGGAAATCTGGCAGGTTCTTTTGCCGATATCTATTTTTTGGCCGTTAGGTTGCCTAAAAATCAATTTATTGGTACTGCTGCCTGGCTGTTTTTGATTATTAATGTGTTTAAATTGCCTTTTCATATATTTGTTTGGAAAACAGTAACTTCGGATAGCCTTTTGCTGAATCTATTTCTGATTCCTGCAATCTTGTTCGGTTTTATAAGCGGCGTGGCATTGGTTAAATTATTAAACAATGAAGTTTACCGCAAATTTATTATGGTAGTAACCGCTATGGGCGCTTTACTCATATTGTTTAAATAATTTAAATATTTTTTATGGAAGAACATATTTTTTCAGTGTTTGTATTGTTGGGAAGAAATTTCTATGTTATTTGATACTTCAGTAACAAATCAAACAATAAGAAGGAACGGTGTATTAAAATATTCTATTTAACATAATATAAATTATAATACAAATATATAGCAATTGTTGTATAGCCGTATTTCAGTCTATTTACACATAATTGCAGATATAGTGCCTTTAGGTTATATCGTTAGCAATTATGTTAAAGGCAATTATGGCCTCTTACTTATAGTTTTATTTTTAACTAGAATATTATATAAAGTAAAATCGCAATAGCTGTATTTATTCTTTGCGATATTCTGCACAATCCTCCATAAAAAATATTCTATGCGATTCTCAGCGAACAGCATCGACTGCTTATTTTGATTTGCCAAATATCTCTTTGCTAGATTAAAAATTACATTATAAGTAAAATTTTTTGATGAATAAAAACCCTATTTTTGCATTCTAAATATAATCCCATGAAAAAACACATCCTATTTATCATAATCATGATTTTGATAATTGATTTAAATGCACAAACATCAGAAGTTAAATTATACAATCCCGAAGCTGATGCTAAAAACGATCTTCAAAATGTTGTTGCAAAAGCAAATGCTGAAGGAAAGCATGTATTGCTTCAAATTGGCGGAAACTGGTGCAGCTGGTGCGTAAAATTCAATAAAAAAGCCAATGAAAATGATACCTTAAAAAGTGTTTTAACGGAGAAATATATCACCTATCACCTAAATTATTCCAAAGAAAACTGGAATGAAGACCTATTGGCCGACTTTGGTTATCCACAACGTTTTGGTTTTCCGGTTTTTGTGGTTTTGGATGGTAAAGGAAATAGATTACATACCCAAAATAGTGTTTATTTAGAGGAAAACAAAGGCTATTCAACCAAAGAAGTGTTGGAATTTTTTAACAGCTGGTCCCCTACTGCTTTAGATCCAAAAAGTTATCCTTCCAAAGTAAGGAATTAAATAAAATTCATAATTGCTGACAATTAATCTTTCAGTCATATTTTATTAAAAAAATAGCGCCCTTCGGCGCTATTTTTCATGACTTTAATTTTATTAAATGTATTCTTTTACAATTTAGCCGCCTCATAATCCAAGTAACCTTTTTTACCCGGTGTGTAAAAGGTACTTTGATCCCATTCAGTTAGTGCCAAATTATTTTCAAAACGTTCCGCCAAATCCGGATTTGAAATAAAAGGTTTTCCAAACGCAACCAAATCGGCTTCGCCACGCTCAATCACCGCATTTCCGGTTTCTTGCGTAAATCCGGTGTTGATCATTAAAGTGCCTTGGTATAATGGCCTAAAATGTTTTGCGATTTCTTTAACGGCAAAAGGAACTTCAGAAACATCCGTAAACGGTTCTGATAAATGAACATAAGCCAACTGATAATCGTTTAGTTTTTTAATAATATATTCAAATGTTGGAATGGTTTCTACGTCAACTGTAATTCCATGTAAATTATGCATCGAAGGATTAAATCTTACGCCAATTTTTTGTTCCGGAATTTCATTTTTAACAGCATCCAATACTTCAAAAAAGAATTTTGCCTTGTTTTTTATGCTTCCACCATAATTATCAGTTCGTTTGTTTGAACAGTTATTAAAAAACTGGTGAAACAAATATCCGTTTGAGGAATGAATTTCCACGCCATCAAAACCGGCTTCAACTGCATTTTTTGCCGCTTGCCTAAAATCGTTGATGGTTGTTTTTATATCTTCAATCGTCATCGCTTTTGGCGTTACCGTATCTTTAAATCCTTGTG